>JBKBVY010000098.1:0-11809 GCA_046289335.1 Roseateles sp.
ATAATGCCGAGGCGTTCGACATCAAGGTGAACGTGCACGGCGGCGGCGAGTCCGGCCAGGCCGGCGCGCTGCGCCTGGGCATCACCCGCGCGCTGATCGACTACGACGCAGCCCTGAAGCCCGAACTGAGCCGCGCCGGCTTCGTCACGCGTGACGCGCGTGAAGTCGAGCGTAAGAAGGTCGGTCTGCACGGCGCCCGTCGTCGCAAGCAGTTCAGCAAGCGTTAATCGCTGCTCGACTCCGCAAAGGCCGCGTCATCGCGGCCTTTTGTTTTTCCGCCGACAATCTCCCCATTCGTATCCGGACTGATTCAGAGGAGCCCGCCATGAGCGCCGTGCTTGACACCCCTCCCACCGACATTCCCGCGCCCCTGGTCTTCACCGACAGCGCCGCCGACAAGGTGCGCGACCTGGTCGCCGAAGAGGGCAACCCCGACCTGAAGCTGCGCGTGTTCGTGCAGGGCGGTGGCTGCTCGGGCTTCCAGTACGGCTTCACCTTCGACGAGGCCGTCAACGACGACGACACGCAGATGCAGAAGAACGGCGTGACGCTGCTGATCGACTCGATGAGCCTGCAGTACCTGATGGGCGCCGAGATCGACTACAAGGAAGACCTGCAGGGTGCGCAGTTCGTCATCAAGAACCCGAATGCCACGACCACCTGCGGCTGCGGGTCGAGCTTCTCGGTCTGATCAGGCTGGATAGAGACAGCCCAGCAGCCGCAAGCCCGCGGCGCCCGTGACGGCCGGCAGATTGCCCGGCCGTTTTTCCATGAAGCATTGCGCCAGCCAGGCGAAGGCGGCGGCCTCGACCTGATCGACGGGCAGTCCGTGGTCGGCGCTGGACTGCAGCGCGACGCCGGGCAGCAGATCGGCCAGCCGGCGCATCAGTGCGCCGTTGCGTGCGCCGCCGCCGCAGGCGATGAGCCGGGTGACGCCCGGCATCTGAGCGCGCAGCGCGTCGGCAACGCTGCGGGCCGTCAGCTCCAGCAGTGTGGCCTGCACATCCTCGGGCGGCAGGCCCGGCGTCAGCCGCGCCTGCAGCCAGCCGAGGTGGAAGAGATCGCGGCCGGTGCTCTTGGGCGGCGGTGCGGCAAAGAAGGGCTCGGCCAGCAGCGTCGCCAGCAGCGCCGGCGACACGCGGCCGGTCGCCGCCCAGGCGCCGTCGGCGTCGAAGGCCTGGCCCTGGTGCCGGGCCATCCAGCCGTCCATCAGGCAGTTGGCCGGGCCGGTGTCGAAGCCACCGGTGCGGCCGTCGGCGAACAGCAGGCTGAGGTTGGCGATGCCGCCCAGGTTCAGCACCGCGATGTCGCCGTCGCTGCTGCCGAAGCAGGCGCGGTGGAAGGCGGGCACCAGCGGTGCGCCCTGGCCGCCGGCGGCGATGTCGCGGCTGCGCAGGTCGCAGACCACATCGATGCCCGTCTGCTCGGCGAGCAGCGCGCCATTGAGCAACTGGACCGTGTAGCCATCGAAGCCCTCAGGCCGGTGGCGCACCGTCTGGCCATGGGCGCCCAATGCGGCGATCTGCTCGCGCCTGCACCCCGTCGCCTCCAGCAGCTGCGCGACCACATCCGCATAGCTGCGCGCCACGCCGTTGGCGGCCAGTGCCGCGCGGTGCAGTTCGTCGGGCCCGGGCGCGTTCAGCGCCAGCAGTTCATCGCGCAGCGCGGCGGGGAAGGGGGCATGCACATGGCCCAGCACGCGCAGTCCGTCGTACAGCACGGCATCGACGCCGTCCAGCGACGTGCCCGACATCAGCCCGATGTACACGGCCGCGGACTCACTCGGCGGCAGAGACGCCATCCACCGTTTCCGCCACCGCCAGCTGGGTCTTCACGCTGGCGACGGTCTGCAGGAACTGCGCCCTGGCATGGCTGGGCAGCGTGACCGCCTCGGAAGCGCGGGCGATGACGCGCGGATCCACATGCCGGCCGCCGACGCGGAACTCGAAGTGCAGGTGCGGGCCGGTGGCCCAGCCGGTCGCGCCGACGGCGCCGATGCGCTGGCCCTGCTCGATGCGCTGACCCTTCTTGACGTCGATCTTGCTCAGGTGGGCGTAGACCGTGCTGCGGTCGCCGCTGTGGCGCACATGCACCACGTTGCCGAAGCCGTTCTGCCAGCCGGCCATCTCGACGACGCCGTCGCCCACGGAGCGCACCGGCGTGCCGGTGGGGGCGCCGTAGTCCACGCCGTTGTGCTGGCGCCAGGTCTTGTGGATGGGATGGAAGCGCATCGCGAAGCCGCTGGTGATGCGCGAGAACTCCATCGGGCTGGCCAGGAAGGCGCGGCGCTTGCTCTGGCCGTCGAAGCCGTAGAAGCTGCCCTTGCCGGTGCTGCTGTCCTTGAACCACACGGCGCTGTAGGTGCGGCCGTTGTTGGTGAACTCGGCGGCCAGCAGGCGGCCGGCGCCGCCGTCCCAGGTGACCGGCTCGCCGTCGGCGGTGAGCATCTCGTAGACGACGCTGAAGCGGTCGCCCTTGCGCAGCTCGCGGTGGAAGTCGATATCGCCGGAGAACATGTCCGCCATCTGCGAGGCGATGCTGTCCGGGATCCTGGCCTCGTCGGTGGCGGCGAACAGCGAGCTGCGGATGCTGCCGCTGCCCAGCGCGATCTGCGCCTGCAGCGGCGCCGTCTCGGTGCGAGACGTGAAGCGCTCGCCGTCGCGGGCAATGGTCAGGCGCGTGAAGTGGCTCTGCTGCTGCTCGGCCTTCTCGGCCGGGAAGCGCGCGACGATCTGCTGCACCTGGCCGGAGGCGTCGGCCGTCACATGCACCAGGCGGCCGGCGCGGCCCTGGAAGATGCGTCGCGCCAGCGGGTCGCTGCGCAGGAAGGCGGCGGCGGCCGGGTCGAAGGCGCCGGCGCGGCGCAGCAGGCTGTCCGGCGTGTCGCTGGAGCGGGTGGGCTCCGCGCGGGTCAGGCCGATGCTGTGGGCGGCGAGCTGCTCCAGCTGGGCCTCGATGTCGGGAGCGGCCAGCGTCTCGACGACGGTGCGCTTGGGCAGCGCGGCGGCATCGGGCGCCAGCGGCGCAATGCCGAAGGCGGTCACGGCAAAGCAGCTGAGCGCACCGACGACGGAGGCGGTCAGCGCGCGGGGGTGTCGGGCGGCGAAGTGTTCCGCGCCTTTCAACGCGGCCATGACTTGCTGTAGACGTCTTTCGACTGCGGTCACGCTAGGGCTTCCGGGGTTGTCGCTGGGGCAATCCCGGCCGAGCCGGTTCCAGACGAGAGGACCGTCGCAGCACGGCCCTAAAATCCATACCGGTTGTGCTGAAACAACACCCCCGGTTCGAAGGGTGAATTCTAACGGCTTCGTCCTACCCGACATGCCGGTTAACCCCGATGGATCAATAACTTAACAATTTCATTCGGCTTGCTGCCGAGTGGTGGGTTCGCCATGTCCGACGCTGCTCAATTCCCCGTCACCGATGCCGTCCTGGAGGCGCTGGCCATCACGCGCCGCGGCGTGGACGAGCTGCTGCCGGAGGCCGAGTGGACCCGCAAGCTGGCGCGTTCGGCCGCCACCGGCGTGCCGCTGCGCATCAAGCTGGGCCTGGACCCGACGGCGCCCGACATCCACGTGGGCCACACGGTGGTGCTGAACAAGATGCGCCAGCTGCAGGACCTGGGCCACCAGGTCATCTTCCTGATCGGCGACTTCACTTCGCTGATCGGCGACCCGTCCGGCCGCAACGCGACCCGCCCGCCGCTGACCAAGGCCCAGATCCAGGCCAACGCCGAGACCTACTACGCCCAGGCGAAGCTGGTGCTGGACCCGGCGCGCACCGAGATTCGCTACAACTCCGAGTGGAGCGAGCCGCTGGGCGCGGCCGGCATGATCCAGCTGGCGGCCAAGTACACGGTGGCGCGCATGATGGAGCGCGACGACTTCACCAAGCGCTATGCCGCCGGCACGCCCATCTCGGTGCACGAGTTCCTGTACCCGCTGATGCAGGGCTACGACTCGGTGGCGCTGAGGAGCGACCTCGAACTGGGCGGCACCGACCAGAAGTTCAACCTGCTGATGGGCCGCCACCTGCAGCAGGAGTACGGCCAGGAGCCGCAGTGCATCCTGACCATGCCGCTACTCGAAGGTTTGGACGGCGTCGAGAAGATGTCCAAGTCCAAGAACAACTACGTCGGCATCACGGAGCCGGCGAACACCATGTTCGCCAAGATCCTGTCGATCAGCGACCAGCAGATGTGGAAGTGGTACGAGCTGCTGTCGTTCAAGTCCATCGCCGAGATTGCCGCGCTGAAGGCCGAGGTGGCGGCCGGCCGCAACCCCAAGGATGCCAAGGTGATGCTCGCCAAGGAAATCACCGCGCGCTTCCACAGTGCCGCGGCGGCGGACGCGGCGGAGCAGGACTTCATCAACCGCTCCAAGGGTGGCATCCCGGACGACATTCCCACGGTGGAGCTGAGCGGCGCGCCGCTGGGCATCGCCCAGGTGCTGAAGGCCGCGGGACTGGTCGCTTCCACCAGCGAGGGCCTGCGCATGATCGAGCAGGGCGGCGTGCGCCGCGCCGGCGAGGTGATCTCGGACAAGGGCCTCAAGCTCGACGCCGGCGAGCATGTGCTGCAGGTGGGCAAGCGCAAGTTCGCGCGGGTGGTGCTGGGCTGAGCCCCCCCCCGGGCGCACAACAGCAAAGGGAGGCCGCGGCCTCCCTTGGTCGTCAAGGCCTGACCGGCCGCGGATAGGCCCCGGGCTTGACGACCGGCACCGGCTGCTCGGCCAGCTTCTTCTGCAGCACGGCGATGGCGGCTTCCAGCTGCGCATCGCGGCCCAGGAAGGTGGCGCGCGGCGGGTTGTCCACCTCGATGTCGGGCTTCACGCCGATGCCTTCGATGAGGAAACGGCCGTCCGGCGCGATCTGGCCGAACTCGGCGGCGCGCATGATGCCGTTGTCGATGAGGCGGTTGCCGTCCGACAGCCACACGCCCGCGCCCGAACTCTGGCGGCCGATGACCGGCCCCAGCTGCAGCCGCTTGAAGCCCTCGGCGAAGGTCTCGCCGTCGGAGTAGGTGTCCTCGTTCATCAGCACCACCGTGTGGCCGCGCCAGGCGCCCTGCATGTTGGGGTAGACGGCGGCGCCGGCTGGCGAGCGCGGCTGCCAGAAGGCCCAGGCGCGGCGCAGCAGCTTCTCCAGAATCCAGCTGTCGATGCTGCCGCCGTTGTTGTAGCGCACGTCGATGATGAGGCCGTCGCGGTCGGCCGCGGCGTAGAACTCGCGCACGAAGTCGGCGATGTCTGCCTCGCCCATGGCGCGCAGGTGCACATAGCCGATGCGGCCCTGGCTGGCCTGGGCCACCGCACGGGCGCGGCTGACGCGCCAGTCGTTGTAGCGCAGCTGGTTCTCGCGCGCCTGGGCCACCGGCGTGACGATGCGCTGCACCGCCGGTCCGGCGGCGGGCTTCACGTCCAGCAGCACCTGCCGGCCCGCCTGGCCGCGCAGCAACTCCAGCAGGTGCGGCGCCTCGGCCGTGGGCCGGCCGTTGACGGCAGTGATGACGTCGCCCACCTTCAGGCCCAGGCCCGGCGCGGCCAGCGGCGGCGCTTCGGACGGCAGTTCGTCGTCGAACGCGTAGATCGCATCGATGCGCCAGCCGTCGGCCACCTTGGAGAAGCGCCCGCCCAGCCCGGCCAGGCCCGGCACGTCACCCGCGTCGCGGGTGTCACCGGGGCCGACCTGGCTGTGCAGCGCGCCCAGCTCGGACACCATCTGCGCCATCAGCTCGGCCAGCTCGAAGCGGTCGGTCACGCGGTCCACCAGCGGCTCGTACTTGGCCCGCACGGCGGCCCAGTCCACGCCGTGCATGGCCTGGTCGTAGAAGTGGTCGCGCTGCATGCGCCAGGCGTCGGCAAACATCTGCCGCCACTCGGCGCGCGGCTGGGTGGCGATCTGCCAGTCGCTCCAGCGCACCTGGTGCTTGGCCAGCTCGGCCGGCAGCTTGGGCGCGGCGTCGACGATGAGCACCTCCGGCGCGCCCTGGCCCTGGTTGCGCACCAGCATCAGCTTCTTGCCGTCGGCGCTGAGGTCGTAGCTGCGCATGTCGCTGGCCAGGGTCTCGGCCGGCGCGCCCTGGTTGTCGATGGCGATGGACTTCAGATGGGTCTTGCGGTCCAGGTCCTGGTCCAGGAACCACAGCCGCTTGCCGTCCACCCGCAGCCCGCGGTAGTTGCCGGCCGGCACGGGCAGCTCGTGCAGGCGCTCCTTCAGGCCGTCGACCACGATGGCGGGCTTGGCCTTCCTGGCCTCGGCCGCGGCGGGCTTCTTGGCGTCGTCGGCCTTCTTGTCGCCGGTCCCCTCCAGCTCGTCCTTGGGTGCGAACGGCGAGCGCAGCCCCGGCTGCAGCGCCAGCGCGTAGAGCTTGCTGCGGAAGCCGAAGAACGGGCCGGTGTTGCGGTCGCCCCAGGGGCTGGGCGTGCCGGTGGTGGCGAAGTGGCGTGCCGACGCGAAGTACAGCCATTGGCCATCGGGGCTGAAGGCGGCGCTGCTCACATCGAAGCGGTCGCTGGTCAGCGTGTGCGTGCGGCCTTCGGCGACCTGGTGCAGCTGCAGCTGGCTGCGCTCGGGGTGGCGCAGCTGCACGGTCCAGGCCAGGGCCTGGCCGTCCGCGCTCCAGCCCTGCAGCGTGGGCGTGTCGGCGTAGCTGCCGCGGGCTATCTCGCGCGTGGCCAGGGTCTTCAGGTCGGTCAGCCAGACATGGCCTTCCTTGTCGGTGTGGGCCAGCCAGCGGCCATCGGGCGAGGGCAGCAGGTCACGGCGCTGCGTGACCGTGCCGTTGGGCGCGCCGCGCGTGAGCTGCTCCGGCTTGCCGGTGCCGTTGGCGGCAAAGCGCCAGATCTCGGTCTCGCCGCTGAAGTCGCAGGTGGCGAACACCTGCGTGCTGTCGGCGCTGAACTCGGCCTTGCGGCAGCGGCCGTCGGCCGGCTGCGGCAGCTCGGCACGGCGCAGCTGCTGTACGCCCTGCGTGGCCAGATGGCCGCGTGCGGCCAGCAGCACGCGCTCGCCGTTGGGGGCGAAGGCGGTGTCGGTCAGGAAGTCCTGCGGCTTCCTGACCCAGCGCTCGCGGGTCTGGTCGAAGTCGCCACCCAGCGCGACGGGCAGCTTGGCCGGCGCGCCGGCCTGGGCCAGGTCCGCCGTGTAGAGGTCGGCGCCCAGCGCGTAGACCACGCGGCTGCCGTCGATGCTGGCATGGCGGATGTCCCAGCCCTGGTGCCGCGTGTGCTGGCGCAGGTCGCCGCCGCGCGCGTCCACGCTCCAGACGTTGACCGTGCCGTCGCGGTCGGACAGGAAGGCGATGCGCTCCTGCCCGCCGACGCGGTAGGGCATGGGGCGGCGGTCGTTGTGGCCTTCGGCCAGCAGCGGCCGGGCCTCGGCGTTGCCGCCCAGGTCCAGCGCCCACAGCCGCGCGATGGCACCGCCGCGGTACTGGCGCGCGTTGTCGCTGCGCAGACCGTTGCGGGTGAAGTACAGGGTCTTGCCGTCGGCGCTGACCGCGCCGTCGCTGGCCTGGCCCACCGGCAGTTGGCGGCGCTGGCCGGTCTGGATGTCCACGGCGAACAGCTGGGCGCCGGGGCGGGCGTCCAGGCCGGTGTAGATCACCTCGCCGGCCGCACTGAAGCCCCACACCCGCATGCCGCCGCCCTCCCAGGTCAGCCGCCGCGGCGGGCCGCCGGCGGTGGGCATCAGGTAGACCTCGGTGCCGCCGTCGTACTGGCCGGTGAAGGCCAGCCAGCGGCCGTCGGGCGACACGGCGGGCTGGCTTTCCTGGCCCGGGTGGGTGGTCAGCCGCAGCGCGTCGCCGCCCTGCGCGCTGGCGCGCCACAAGTCGCCTTCGGCGACGAAATAGACCTGCCCGCCATGCAGGGCGGGTTGGCGGTAGAAGCCTTGGATGCCGGCCCAGGCGCTGGTGGCGCCGGCCCAGCACAGGGCCGCGGTGAGGGCGGCGTGCGACAGACGGGGCATGGGGTCTCCTCGATGAGAGGACGGCATTGTGGAGGCGCCGCCCGCCGCGGCGATTGGTCATGCGGCCCGCGCCGCTCAGGCCGCCGCGATGCCCATGGCCACCTGGCCGGCCGGCACATGCGCGGCGGCGCTCTCGACATGACCGGCCTGGTCGTCGAAGAAGAAGTCGGGCTCGAACTCGCGCAGGAACTCGCCCTTGGCCAGGCCGCCGAGAAACATCGCCTCGTCGACCTCGATGTCCCAGTCCATCAGCGTGCGGATGGCGCGCTCATGGGCCGGCGCGCTGCGCGCCGTGACCAGCGCGGTGCGCACCGTCATGCCGCCGGCGCGCGACTGCTGCAGCCGGTGCAGCGCCGCCAGCACCGGCTTGAACGGCCCGGCCGGCAGCGGCAGGTGGGCGCGCGAGCGCTCGTGCTCGCGGAAGGCCGCCAAGCCGTCGCGCTGGTAGACCTGCTCGGCCTCGTCGGAGAACAGCACCGCGTCGCCGTCGAAGGCGATGCGCAGCTCGCGCGGATGGGCGGCGGATGCGCGTGCGGCCAGCGGCATCACGCGCGCCGCGGCCACGCCGGCGTTCAAGGCCTGGCGCACGTCCGCCTCGTTGGCTGACAGGAACAGCTGCGCCGCCAGCGGCTTCAGGTAACGCCAGGGCGATGCGCCGCGCGTGAACACGCCGCGCTCGATGGCCAGGCCGTAGTGCCGCGCCGAGCGGAACACGCGCATGCCGGAGATGGGATCGTTGCGCGACAGCACGACCACCTCCACCTGCGGCGGCCCGCCGGCGTTGAAGGCCAGCAGCTTCTCCACCAGCGAGAAGGCCACGCCGGGCGGCGCCGGCTCGTCCAGGCGCTGCTGCTGCAAGGCCATGTAGGCGCGGTCGTCGCCGGCCTCGAAGACGGTGTTCTCGGCCTCGAAATCGAACAGCGCGCGCGAGGAGATGGCGACGACGAGTTGACCGTTCAGCGTGGCAGGCATGGCGCCATTCTGGCGCGCTGCGCCGGCCTCACTGCACGAAACCCATGCGCGACTTCTTCGCGCCGGTGCCGGGCAGGTCTTCGCACAGCAGCGTGTCGCGCTGCGCCAGCCGTGCGTTGCCGAAGGCCGTCATCCAGGCACGGCGCATCTCGCGCGGCGCCAGCTCGGCCATGCGGTCCAGCACCGCGTCGCTGGGCCGCTCGTCGAAGCGCCGGCCCCAGTCGTGGCCGCCGCGCAGCTTCTGGTACAGGCGCAGCGCGATGGCGCGGGCGGCGGCGAAGTCGGGCGCCTGCACCTCGTAGACGTTGACGCGGTTCAGGATGGGGTCGGGGATGGCGCGGGCATCGTTGGCCGTGGCCACCCAGATCACCTGGCTGGCGTCCACCGCCACCTCGGCAAACTCGTCGATGAAGCTGCAGGCCGTGTCGTGCTCCAGCAGGCTGTACAGCGACCCCAGCGGGTCGTAGGCGGCCTCGCCGCCGGCCTTGTCGATCTCGTCCACCACCATCACCGGGTTGGCATAGTCGCCGTCCACCAGCGCCTCGAACACCTTGCCGGCGCGCGCGCCCTTCCACTGGCTGGACGCGCCCGACAGCACCCAGCCGGCGGTCAGCGAGCTCATGGACACGAAGCCCATGCCGGTGCCCAGCAGCTCGGCCAGCTGGCGGGCGAAGTGGGTCTTGCCCACGCCCGGCGGGCCCAGCAGCAGCAGCGGCGTGATCTCCAGCGCGTCGGCGGTGTCGTTGCACAGGGCGATCTGGCGGCGCACGTCGTCCAGCACTTCGTGGAAATTGGGCAGCTCGTCGTAGAGCGCATCCATGACCGGCAGGCCCGAGGGCTTGACCTGGAAGCGCTGCTCGCCCTTCTCCAGCATGCGCTCGTAGGTGGCGCGCAGCGATTCATGCTCCTTGGGCGGCAGCTTGTCCAGGCGCCGGCTGACGTCCTCGGCGCGGTAGATGCTGCGCATCCGAGCCACCGGAATGCGTGGCGCGACACAGGTGATGGCGGTACTGCTCATGGAACTCCTCCAGCGTGCAGCTCCATTCAAGCAAAAACCGAACCGCCCGTGCACGTCGGGAAATTCCCGGTTCGTGCCCCACATCACGCCCCACCCCCACAAGAGGCGCGCGCAGCGCCGCCTCCCCATCCAGCGGCTGCCATGGATCCGGCTTTGCCGGTCCATCGGCAGCGCCCCCTTGAGGGGGCCGGCGAAGCCGGTAGGGGGTGGGCCTACCGGACCCAGGTGTTGAGTTGGATGATGGGCAACAACACCGCCAGCACGATCAGCAGCACCACCGCGCCCATCGCGACGATGAGCAGCGGCTCCAGCAGCGTGGCGGCGGCCATGGAGCGGCGCTGCACCTCGGTGCCCAGCTGGCGTGCGGCGCGGCCCAGCATCTCGGGCAGCTCGCCGGTCTGCTCGCCCAGCCGCGCGAACATGGCCAGGATGCCCGGGAAGCGCTTCTTGCCGGCCAGCGCCGCGCCCAGCGGTGCGCCCTCGCGCACCTGCACCAGCGCGTCCAGCGCATCGGCCTGCATGGCGCGGTTGGACAGCGTCTCGGCCGCCGCCTGCAGCGCCTTCAGGATGGGCACGCCGGCGCCGGCCAGCATGGCCAGCGTGCCGGCGAAGCGGGCCGCGTTGTAGCCGCGTGCCAGCCGGCCCAGCAGCGGCACGCCCAGCATCGCCGCGTCGAAGCGCAGCCGGAAGGCCGGGGCCTTCAGCGCCTGGCGCAGCACCAGCCCGGCGGCCACCAGGCCGCCCAGCAGCGCCCAGCCCCAGGCACGCACGAAGTCGCTGAGGGCCAGCATGGCCACCGTCAGCGCCGGCAGCGCGCGCTTGGAGCTGGTGAACACGGTGGCGATCTGCGGCACCACATAGGTGACCAGGAAGATGACGATGAGCACCGAGATGGCCGACACGATGGCCGGGTAGGCCATGGCGCCCACCAGCTTGGCCTTCAGGTCCTGGCGCTCCTCCAGGTCGTCGGCCAGCTTCTCCAGCACGGGGCCCAGCGCGCCGCTCTGCTCGCCGGCGGCGACCACTGCACGGTAGACCTCGTCGAACTCGCGCGGCGCCGTGGCCAGCGCGCGCGCGAAGGCCGACCCGGCATTCACCTCGGCCTTGAGCTGGCTGATCAGCTCGCGCTGGCGGGCGTCCTCGCTCTCGTCGGCCAGCGCGGTCAGCGCCCGCTCGATCGGCAGGCCTGAGCCCACCAGCCCCGCCAGCTGGCGCGTCCACACCGCCAGCGCGGTCGCGTTGAAGACCCGGCGCACGAAGCGGCTGCCCTCCTGCGCGCCATGCTGCTGCACCTGTTCGATGGACAGCGGCGTCAGGCCTTGCGCGCGCACCGCGGCACGGGCGGCGCGCGGGTTGTCGGCCTCGATCAGGCCGCTGCTCTGGCGGCCCGACTCGGCGAGGGCTTCGTACTTGTAGGCCGGCATCCGGTCACTCTCGCGTGACGCGCAGGACTTCTTCCAGCGACGTGATGCCCGCCGTGATCAGCCGCTCGCCGTCCTCGCGCATCGACCGCAGGCCGTTGGCGACGGCGGCCGCCTGCAGCTGGCTCTCGGGCGCGCGGTTGTGGATGAGGCTGCGCACCGTCTCGTCGGCCACCATCAGCTCGTAGACGCCGGTGCGGCCCTTGTAGCCGGTGTGGCCGCAGGCCTCGCAGCCCACCGGATGCCAGCGGCCGTCGCCGTCCTGGGTCTTGCACACCGGGCACAGCCGCCGCACCAGCCGCTGGGCCAGCACGCCCAGCAGCGATGACGACAGCAGGAAGGGCTCCACGCCCATGTCGGTCAGCCGGGTGACGGCGCTGGGCGCGTCATTCGTGTGCAGCGTGGCCAGCACCAGGTGGCCGGTGAGGGA
>JBKBVY010000099.1:0-11739 GCA_046289335.1 Roseateles sp.
CCCTCGCCCTGCTGCCCGCGCTGAGCTGGCCTGCGTTGACGCAGGCCGACACGCCACCCGCGCCGCTGACGCTGGTCACCAGCGACCTGCCACCCATGTCCATGGCCGGCGAGCCGGGCCGGCGCGGCGTGCTGCTGGACCTGGTGGAGATGATGCTGGCCCATGCCGGCCTGGCCGTGCAGCCGCAGTTCTTCCCCTGGGCCCGCGCCGTGCTGCTGGCTGCCGAGAAGCCGCACACGCTGATCATGCCGCTGAACCGCACACCGGAGCGCGAGGCGCGCTTCCAGTGGCTGGTCAAGCTCTACACCCAGCGCATCAGCTTCCATTCCCTGGCCGGACAGGCCCGCGTGGACTCGCTGGAACAGGCACGCCGCCTGCGCGTCGCGGTGCTGCGCGGTTCGTCCACGCTGGACACCCTGCAGCAGCAAGGCGTCAAGGCCGGCCGCATCTACGCATCGGCCAGCGTCAGCGACATGCATCGCGCGCTGGAGCGCCGCCTGGTGGACGCGCTCTACGGCAGCGAGCTCATCCACCTCGACGCCTGGCGCCGCGGCGGCCGCAACCCGGCCCAGCTGCAGACCGGGCTGACGTTGGAATCCCCCGAGGTCTGGCTGGCCGGGCACAACGGCACCACCGCCGCCGAGCAGGAGCCGCTGCAGCGCGCCCATGCCGCGCTGCTGGCCGACGGCAGCATCGAGCGGCTGTTCAAGCGCTACGGCCTGAGGTTCAGGGCGGAAGACCTGCGCTGACGCACTGCGTCAGCGCAGCACGAACACCGCCGCGCTGCGCGCCGGCACCTGGAAGCGCCCGCCCTGGAAGCGCGCCTCGTGCTTCACACGCGCGTCCGCCCCCTGCTGCTGCACCGGGTGCAGTTCCCAGCGCGCCGCCGCCTCACCGGGCAGCTCCAGGAACTGTGCCGTGGGCGCGACGTTGATCAGCGTCATCACCGCCTTGAAGCCGGGCAGCCCGCGGCCGTCGATGCGGGTGGCGATGAGCACCGGATTCTGGCCCGGACCGCTGCCGGGGAAGCTGACGCGCGCCTGCACCTCGGCCGCGCTGGCCAGGCGCAGCAGCGGCGTGCCCGCGCGGATCTTCAGCAGGTCGCGGAACACGTCGCGGGCCCAGGCAATCTCGGCCGGGCCGGGCGCGATGGACGGGTCGGCCAGGCGCTCGCGCGCCAGCGCCCAGTCACGGCCGTCGGCGCCGAAGTTGTCGCGCCGCGGCGGCAGGCCGGTGCCGAAATGGTTGCTGCGGTAGCTCCAGTCCAGCCGGTTGAACCAGTCCCCGCTGTCGTAGCTGTTGCGGTCCATGCTCTTGCTGCGCAAGATGTCCTGGCCCGCATGGAAGTAGGCAATGCCCTGGCTGAAGGCCACCAGCGCCGCGCCCAGCATCTGCACGCGGGCGCGGTCCTCGCGCGAGGTGTCGCGCGGCAGCTTCAGCGCGTTCACGTCGAACAGCGTCTGGTTGTCGTGGTTCTCCACATAGTTGACGACCTCGCCGGGCTGGCTGACGAAGCCGGCGGGCTGGCCGGCATAGCCAATCTGCGCCAGCGGCTTGCGCGCGCCGGTCCAGGTCGTCAGCTCGAAGTCGCGCAGCGAGCCAGCCAGGCCCACGCGGATGAGGTCGGCCGCGGCCAGCAGGTCTTCGCGCGGCTTGTCGCCGCCCAGCGCATTGGGCGCGTAGACCAGGCCGTTGAGCCAGCCCTGGTTGCGCACGCTGGCATCGCCGCCCTCGCCCGCCCCACCGCCGCGGGCCGCGTCGCGGGCACGGTCGCTGAACGAGGCGATGCCGCTGCCGTTCAGGCTCA
The DNA here is from genome assembly GCA_046289335.1 of Roseateles sp. Lineage (GTDB taxonomy): Bacteria > Pseudomonadota > Gammaproteobacteria > Burkholderiales > Burkholderiaceae_C > Pelomonas. The sequence goes on from JBKBVY010000099.1 coordinate 1,808, forward strand.
GCTGCGAGGCCTGCACGAAGCGTGCGCCGTCGGCCACCTCGCCGAAGTTCCAGCCCTCGCCCAGCAGCTGCACCGGCCGGCCGGCAGCCCGGTCCACGCGCGCCTGCAGCCGCTCCATGGCCTCGCGCGGCTGGTGGCCCATCAGGTCGAAGCGCATGGACGCGATCTTGTACTGGCGCACCCACAGCTCGGCCGAGTCGATCATCAGCTTGGCCATCATGCGGTGCTCGGTGGCCGTGTTGTCGCAGCAGGTGGAGCGCTCGATCTCGCCCCGGGCGTTCAACCGGTGGTAGTAGCCCGGCACCAGCCGGTCCAGCACCGACTGCGGATGCTGGCCGGCCGCGGCCATGTGGTTGTAGACCATGTCCATGCCCACGCGCAGTCCGGCCGCATGCAGGCCCATGACCATGCGGCGGAACTCGACGATGCGTTGCAGCGGGTCGGCCGGGTTGCTGGCATAGCTGCCCTCGGGCACGTTGAAGTGCCAGGGGTCGTAGCCCCAGTTGAAGCAGTCCTGGGCCGCCACGGCCATGACGGCGGCCTGCTGGGCCTCGCTGTCGGGCGGCGCGTCGGGCACCGCGGGCGTCTTGCAGCCCAGCTCGGGCACGCTGGCCAGGTCGAACACCGGCAGCAGGTGCACGTCGGTCAGGCCGGCCCGGGCCAGCGCCTTCAGGTGGCGCATGCCGTGCGAGGCGGGCTCGGCGAAGGCCAGGTATTTGCCACGCCAGGCCGGCCGCACGCGGTCGTCGTGCAGCGAGAAGTCGCGCACATGCAGCTCGTAGATGATCTGGTCGGTCGCGGTCTTGACGCGCTCGGGCACGCGGCTGCGGTCCCAGCCCGGCGGCTTCAGGCGCGGCGAGGCCAGGTCGGCAACGACGGACAGGCGGGAGTTGGCCGTCAGCGCGACCGAGTAGGGGTCGGTGACGAGGTTGCGCACCCGGCCGTGCGTGGGCGTCACCACGTCCACCAGGTAGCGGTAGGCCTGGCCGCTGAGGTCGCCCGGCAGCTCGGCCCGCCAGACGCCGGTGGCGGCGTCCCAGCGCATGGGCTCGGCCGCCACCGCCGGGCCGTCGCTGCGCGCATGGCGGCACAGCAGCACGCGCTGCGCCGTCGGCGCCCAGACGGCAAAGCCGGTGCGCGAACGCGTCGGATGTGCGCCCAGGTCGGCCACCTGCTCGGCGGCGGCATACAAGTCGTCCAGCGCACCGGGGATCTGCAGCCCGGTGGCCGCCAGCACGCGACCGTCCGCGGTCTCGTGCACCAGCAACAGCTGCGCCTTCAGCAGCGCGGCCACATCGGCACCCGCCGGCACGGCGAAGCGCGGCCCGTCGCCGATGAAGCGCCAGCGCGGCGCCAGCGCGGCCGTGCTGGGCGTGAGGTCCAGCGCGCCGTCGGCGCCCGTCACCGCACCGCCCGCGCTGGCCCGCAGGCCTGCGGCCAGCGCATGGTGCAAGCGCACGCGCTCGCCCGGCTGCAGCTTCAGGCCCGGCCACTGCACGGTACGACCATCCAGCCAATAGGCCTGCGCGGGCTGGTGCGCGGCGGCTGCGGGCTGCGGCACCTCGGCGTTGCAGGCGTCCAGATCGGCCGCCCGGACCGGGCCGGCCAGCAGCGTCAAGCCCAGCAGCGCAAGCAGCGTGTGACGGTGGGGCATGGTGTCTCCTTTGTTGTGATTGCATGGTAGCAAAACTACATTCATAGCAATTACCAAAGCAAACGGCCCATGCAGTTCGCTATGCTCCGGTCAAAACAACGAGTAGTTTGATTACATGAACACGGAGACAAGCCAAATCAGACGCATGCATCGCCAGCGACTGCTGCCCGCCCTCGCGCTGGCAGCCGGCCTGGCCCAGGCCCAGCCGACCATCGACACCTCGCCCGTGCCGGCCCAGCCGCGCGCCAGCCAGCTGCCGGCCCACTGGCAGCACGGCGTGTTCATGGAAATCTTCGTGCGCGCCTACCAGGACAGCGACGGCGACGGCATCGGCGATCTCAAGGGCCTCACCCGCCGGCTGGACTATCTGCAGAAGCTGGGCATCAGCGGCATCTGGCTGATGCCCATCACCGCCAGCTCCGACCGTGACCACGGCTACGCGACGACCGACTACCGCGCCGTCGAGCCGCAGTACGGCACGCTGGCGGACTTCGACACGCTGATCCGCGAAGCGCACAAGCGCGGCATCGGCATCGTGATGGACTATGTGATCAACCACTCGTCCTGGCAGTTCCCGCCCTTCCAGGCCGCGCTGAAGGACCGCGCCAGCCCCTGGCGCAGCTGGTTCGTCTGGAACCCCAACCCCGGCCCGGGCTGGGACATCTGGGGCAAATACCCCTGGTACGACGCCGCCACGCAGCCGTGGAACTTCACCGGCGCGCTGAAGGACATGCCCGCCCCGTCGCCCGGCGCACCGGACGTCTACTTCGGCACCTTCGGGCCGCACATGCCCGACTTCAACATGCGCAACCCCGAGGTCGTGCGCTATCACGAGGACTCGCTGCGCTTCTGGCTCAACCGCGGGCTGGATGGCTACCGGCTGGACGCGGTGCCCCACTTCATCGAGAACAACGCCACCGACTGGAACGACCAGCCCGAGAGCCGCGCGCTGACCAAGCGCTTCCAGGACCTCATCAAGACCTACCCGGGCCGCTACGTCGTCTGCGAGGCGACGGCCGAGCCCATTGCCTACGGCGACCCCGCCCTGTGCGGCGGCGCCTTCGCCTTCAACCAGAACTACGACCTGGTGCGCGCTGCCAAGGGCGAGACCGCGGCCGTGCAGCGCGTGGCCGACTACTACCGCCGCATGTCGCCCACGATGGCGACCTTTCTGCACAACCACGACATCTTCACCGGCCAGCGCGTGTGGGACCAGCTGCGCGGTGACGAGGCGCGCTTGCGGCTCGCCGCAGCCAGCTACCTGCTGCTGCCGGGCACGCCCTTCGTCTACTACGGCGAGGAGATTGGCCAGGCCGGCATCGACGCCGAGCCCGGCAGCGACGCGCCGCTGCGCTCGCCCATGAGCTGGACCGCGGCAGGAGGCTTCACGACCAGCGCCACGCCCTTCCGCCCGCTGGCCCTGAACCGCAGCCGCCACAACGCCGAGACGCAGCAGCGTGACCCCGGCTCGCTGTTCAACTTCTACCGCGAACTCATCGCGCTGCGACGTGCGTCGCCCGCGCTGACGCTGGGCCGCTACGAGGCCGACCACGTCGACGGTGCGGTCTGGACCTTCCAGCGCGTGCACGGCCACGAGCGCGTGCTGGTGGCCATCAACTACGGCGACCAGCCCGCCCGCATCGCGCTGCCGCGCGGCGCCCGCGCGCTGCATCCCAAGACCGGCCCTGCCTCGGCGCAGCTGCCGCCGCTGTCCGTGCGTGTCTACCGACTGGAAGCGCGATGAAGACCCTGATCACCCTTGCCACCGCCCTGTTCATGACCCTGCCCACGCTGGCCGCCGAGGCCACCCTCCGCGTCGAACCGCCCAACTGGTGGGTCGGCATGCGCGACAACTCGCTGCAGCTGATGATCCACGCCCCCGGCGTGGCCGACGCCCAACCCGCGCTGGCGCCCTACCCCGGCGTGACGCTCAAGCGCAGCCACCGCGCGGCCAGCCCCAACTACCTGTTCGTCGACCTGGCCGTCGCGCCCGATGCCAAGCCCGGCGAGCTGCAGCTCACGCTGGGCGGCCGCACGCTGCGCTATCCGCTGCTGGCGCGCGCCCCGGGCTCGGCCGAGCGCCAGGGCTTTGGCCCCAAGGACGCGATCTACCTGGTCGTGCCCGACCGCTTCGCCAAGGCCGCCGAGCTGGGCCAGGCCGGCATGAAGGAAGGCCTGAACCGCGCCGACCCCGGCGGCCGCCACGGCGGCGACCTGGCCGGCATGACCCGTCACCTGGACTACATCGCCGGCCTGGGCTTCACCCAGGTGTGGCCCACGCCGCTGCTTGAGAACAACAGCGAGACGTACAGCTACCACGGCTATGCGGCGACGGACTTCTACAAGATCGATCCGCGCTTCGGCACGAACGATGACTTCGCCAACTTTGTCGCCACCGCCCGCGCCAAGGGCGTGGGCGTGATCCAGGACATCGTGCTCAACCACATCGGCATCAACCACTGGTGGATGGCCGACCTGCCCGCGCCGGACTGGGTCAATGCCTGGCCGCAGTACACGGAGACCCACCACGCGCGCATGACGCTGCAGGATCCCTATGCCTCGCCCAGCGACCGCAAGCGCTTCACCGACGGCTGGTTCGTGCCCGGCATGCCCGACCTCAACCAGCGCCGCCCCGAGCTGGCCACCTATCTGACGCAGATGACGCTGTGGTGGATCGAGCGCTTCGGCCTGTCGGGCATCCGCACCGACACCTGGAGCTACTCCGACCGCGACTTCCTGGCCCGCTGGTCGGCCCGCGTCATGCAGGAGTACCCGCGGCTCAACATCGTCGGCGAGGAATGGAGCCCCCACCCCGCCGTGGTCGCCTACTGGCAGCGCGGCAAGCTCAACCACGACGGCTACCGCTCGCAGGCACCCAGCATGATGGACTTCCCCATGCAGTCCAACCTGCTGGCGGCACTGCTGGAGAACGACGGCCCGCACACGGGCCTGACCAAGCTCTACGAGGGCCTGGCCCACGACTTCGTCTACCCCGATCCAGCCAACCTGGTGCTGTTCGACGGCAACCACGACACGCCGCGGCTGTTCTCGTTGCTGAAGAAGGACGTGGGCCTGACGAAGCTCGCGCTGGCCTACATCGCCACCACGCGGCGCATCCCGCAGGTCTTCTACGGCAGCGAAATCCTGATGGAGAGCCCCACCGAGCGCGACGACGGCCGCGTGCGCGGCGACATGCCCGGCGGCTGGGCCGGCGATGCGGTCAACGCCTTCACCGGCGCGGGCCTGACGCCCGCGCAGCGCGACATGCAGGACTGGACGCGCCGCCTGCTCAACTGGCGCAAGGGCGAGCCCCTGATCCACGACGGCCGGCTGATGCAGTACGCGCCGCTGGACGGCGTCTACGTGTTCTTCCGCTACGACGACAAGCGCAGCGTGATGGTGGTCATGAACAAGAACGACAAGCCGGCCACGCTGACGCTGGCGCGCTTTGCCGAGCGCGTGGTGCCGGGCCGCAAGGCCCGCGACGTGCTGGGCGGCGCCACGCTGACGCTGGGCGAGCGCCTGGAGGTGCCGGCGCGCAGCCCGCTGATCCTGGCCATCGAACCCTGATCGGCGGCGGGCCCGCCTGGGCCCGCCTTCAGCGCTCCAGGCGCTGCATCAGGTATTTGACGATGCCCTCCGGATAGCCCGCGATCTGCGCCAGCACGGTGTAGCCGAGCCGGCGATAGAAGTCCGGCGCCTGGAAGCTCAGCGTCGTCAGGTAGAAGGTGTGGCAACCGCGTGTGCGGGCGCGGGCCTCGAAGTCCTGCAACAGGCGCGTGCCCACGCCCTGCCCACGCTGCCCGGCCGCAACCCACAGCTGCTGCAGCTCGCAGCAACCGCCCCAGGTGCGGCCGACCGCGCCGCCCACGACCTCGCCCGCCTCGGTCGTCGCAAAGACGGCCAGCGGGCGGACGTCGCCCAGCGGCGCGGCCGCCAGGTTGTGGGCCTCAAGGCTCGCATCGACCTGCTGCAACAGGTTGTCGAGCGGGTTGTCGGTGGTGGTGAAAGAAAGCATGGGGCGGACGTCCTGGATGAAGCGCGCAGGCGCAAGGATCGGCCACGCCAACGAAAAAGGCCCCGCAGGGCCTGGTCTGCTGGGTGCTGGCGGCTCAGCGCTGGCGGCGGCGGGCCAGGAAGCCCACGATGCCCAGGCCCGCCAGCATCAGCGCATAGCTCTCCGGCTCCGGCACGGGGGCGGCCTGGAACTCGATCTTCAGCCGGTTCTGCGGGTTGGCCGAAATGGCCGAGAAGCTGCCGCCCGAGGCGCTCAGCACGATGCTGGCGTTGCTGATGGTGACGGACTGGTAGTCGCCCAGGCTCTGGCTCAGCGTGCCGGCGAAGTAACCCAGGTTGAAGCCGACGCCGCCGCCCGTGGACGTCCAGGGCAGGCCGTTGCTCCAGGACCAGGCCGGGCCGCCGTTCACGGCAATGTCGGCATAGGCCAGGATGCCGGTGGTGGCACCCCCCACCTCGGTGTAGGCCAGATTGCCCAGGAAGCCGCTGAGCACGCCGGTCAACGTGTAGCCGGCGTTGGCCGACAGCGTGAAGCTGGGCAGCTGCACGACCAGCGTCTGCAGCGGGCCGAAGCTGCTGACCTGCACCGAATTCGGCACCGTCCACTCGAAGCCCCAACCCCAGCTGGACGAGCTGGTGCCGGACAGTCCGCCGAAGTCGGTGGCGTCGTCATAGGTCAGCGTCGCGGGGCCGAAGTCGACGGACTGCGTGGCGGCCTGGGCCAGCGGCGAAAAGGCCAGCAACGTGGCGGCGGCAATGGGCAACAGCTTCATGATGACTCCTACGGTCCGAAAACCTGCGTGCTGAAATGCAGCCGCCGATGCTAGCGATGGCACCCGACCGGGCCAACCCGATGCCGTGGAGCCGCCACCCCCCGACTTGCGGGGGCGGGTCAGCACCCTCAGGACGGCAGCCGCAGCAGCTCGAACGGCCCGCGCCCGCTGGCGGCCGTGATCAGCCCCAGCACCCGCGCCGGCTCGTGGCCCAGCATGTCCCAGTCGAAGCGCCAACCCCAGTTGCCGCCCAGCACGCCGGGCACGTTCATGCGGTGGGCGCTGTCCAGGCCCAGCACGTCCTGCAGCGGGTAGACGGCCATGTTGGCCACCGAGTTGGCGCAGGCGCGGATCATGGCCCAGTGGATGTCGTGCTCGCCGCAGGCGAGGTAGGAGCCCACGAACGCGCGTTCACGAGGTTTTGCCTGGTTCCACCAGCCGCGCACGGTGTCGTTGTCGTGCGTGCCGGTGTAGGCCACCGAGGCCTTGGGCCACATGTGCGGCAGGAACTCGTGGTCGGCCTCGGCACCGAAGGCGAACTGCAGGATCTTCATGCCGGGGAAGCCGCAGCCGTCGCGCAGCGCATGCACGTCGTCGGTGATGAAGCCCAGGTCCTCGGCCACGATGGGCAGCTCGCCCAGTTCGGCCTTGATGGCATCGAACAGCGCCATGCCGGGGCCGGCCTTCCACTCGCCGCGCTTGGCGTCGGGGCTGTCGCCGGGGATCTCGTAGTAGCCGGCAAAGCCGCGGAAGTGGTCGATGCGGAAGACGTCGGCCTGGCTCAGCGCGCGCCGGATGCGGGCCGTCCACCAGGCGTAGTTCTCGGCGGCCATGCGGTCCCAGCGGTACAGCGGGTTGCCCCAGCGCTGGCCCAGCGGGCCCAGGTCGTCGGGCGGCACGCCGGCCACCACGGTGGTCTGGAAGTCGTTGTCCAGGTGGTAGAGGTCCGGGCGCGACCAGCAGTCGGCGCTGTCATGGGCCACGAAGATGGGCAGGTCGCCCATGATGTGCACGCCGCGCTCGTTGGCGTAGGCCTTCAGCGCGCCGATCTGCACGTCGAACTGCCACTGCACGAACTGCCAGAAGCCGATTTCGTCGGCGTAGTCCAGCCGTGCCCGGGCCATGGCCGCGGGCTCGCGCCGCTTGAGGCCGTCCTGCCAGGTCCACCAGGGCTGGCCGTTCAGCGGCGAGCGGATGGCCATGAACAGCGCGTAGTCGTCCAGCCAGCTCTGCTGCGAGGTGCACCAGGCGGCGAAGGCCTGGCGATCCGCGGCGGCGGCGTTGGCGAAGAAGCCCGCGGCGGCGGCGCGCAGCTGCTGCTCGCGCCAGGGCGTGACGCGACCGTAGTCCACATGGCGGCCGTTGAAGTCGGGCACCTGGGGCTGGGCCAGCCAGCCCTTGGCGATCAGCGGCTCCAGCGCCACCATCCAGGGGCTGCCGGCGAAGGCGGACACGCCCTGGTAGGGCGAGTCGCCAGGGCCGATGGGCGTGGTGGGCAGCAGCTGCCAGATGCGCTGGCCGGCGGACTGCAGCCAGTCGACGAAGCGGTAGGCATCGGGGCCGAAGTCGCCCATGCCGTGCGGGCCGGGCAGCGAGGTGATGTGCAGCAGCACACCGGAGGAGCGTTGGTTCAGGTTCATGAATGCCTCAACACGAGGAGAGAGCGAGCCGGCACGCTGAGCGGCTGACCGGGAAGAACGAGGGGGGCGGCCGATTCGCCGCTGCTGTCCAGCACCAGCTGCCAGGGCCCGTTGCAGAGCAGGAAGGGCAGTGGCGCCGGGTCCGGGTTGAAGACGATCATCAGCCGCGGCGAGGCCGCGCCGGCCTCGCGCAGCTGGGCACCGAAGGCACGCTGGCCGGCGTCGTGCCAGTCGTTGGGCGTCATCTCGTGGCCGCTGGGGCCGTACCAGGCGATGCTGGCATCACCCTCGCCGTGGGCGAACCAGCGCGGGTGGCGCAGCAGCGGCTCCTGCGCGCGCAAGGCCAGCAGCTGGCCGACCAGCTCGGTCAGCGAGAAGTCGGCGCCGTCCCAGTCGAGCCAGGTGGTGGCGTTGTCCTGGCAGTAGGCGTTGTTGTTGCCGCCCTGGCTGTTGGCGATCTCGTCGCCAGCGCACAGCATGGGCGTGCCCTGGGCCAGAAGCAGCGTGGCCAGCATGGCGCGGCGCACGCGGTCGCGGGTGGCGTTGATGGCGGCGTCGTCAGTCGGCCCTTCGGCGCCGAAGTTGGCACACAGCTCGCCGTCACGGCCGTCGCGGTTGTCCTCGCCGTTGGCGTGGTTGTGCTTGGTCGAATAGCTGGTCAGGTCGGCCAGCGTGAAGCCGTCGTGCACGGCGACGAAGTTCACCGACGCGGTGGGCTGGCGCTGGCCGTGGTGGAACAGGTCGCTGGACGCCATGAAGCGCCGCGCGAACTCGCCGCGGCCCACGCCGTGGCCCACGCCCAGCCAGTAGCCGCGCACCGCGTCGCGGAACTTGTCGTTCCACTCCAGGAAGCGGCCCGGGAAGCGGCCCACCTGGTAGCCGTCGTAGGCGGCGTCCCAGGGCTCGGCGATCAGGTGGGCGCCGGCCAGCACCGGGTCTTGCCGCAGCGCGGTGAAGAAGGCGGCATGCGGGTCGAAGCCGTGGTGGGTGCGGCCCAGCACGGGTGCCAGGTCGAAGCGGAAGCCGTCCACGCCCATCTCGGCCACCCAGTAGCGCAGCGAGTCCAGCACGAACTGGGTCACGCGCGGGTGGGCGCAGTTGACGGTGTTGCCGCAGCCGGTGAGGTTCTCGTTGCGGCTCTTGTCGTCGGCCGAGAGGCGGTACCAGGTCTTGTTGTCCAGGCCGCGGAAAGAAAGCGTGGGCCCGAACTCGTTGCCCTCGGGCGTGTGGTTGTAGACCACGTCCAGCACCACCTCCAGGCCGGCCTCGTGCAGCGCCGCCACCATGGCACGGAACTCCGCGGTCACGGCGCTGGGATCGTGGCGATGCTGGCCTTGCGCCCAGCGCGGGTCGGGGCAGAAGAAGCCCAGCGTGTTGTAGCCCCAGTAGTTGTGCAGGCCGCGCTCGGCCAGGTGGGGCTCATCAATGCAGTACTGCACCGGCAGCAGCGACAGCGTCGTGATGCCCAGCCGCTTGAAGTGGGCGATGGCCGCAGGGTGGGCCAGGCCGGCATAGGTGCCGCGCAAGCCCTCGGGGACGCCGGGCAGCAGCCGCGAGAAGCCCTTGACGTGCACCTCGTACAGCACGATCTCGTGCGGCGCGCGGCGCGGGCGGTGGGCGCGCGCATGCGCCACCGGCGGTGGCGCCACGCGGGCCTTCAGCGCCTGCGTCGCGTTGTCGCGCGTGTCCAGCGAGCGCGGGCCGTCCGGGTGGCCCAGCTCGTAGCCATGGTGCTCGGCGCGCCAGCCGAAGTGGCCCACGATCTCGCGGGCATAGGGGTCCAGCAGCAGCTTGTGCGGGTTGAAGCGGTGGCCCTGCTCCGGCGCATAGGGGCCATGGGCGCGCAGG
>JBKBVY010000100.1:0-11700 GCA_046289335.1 Roseateles sp.
ACGGTGCTGGCCGACGGCAGCCGCGCCAAGGACGGCTACGCCGCCATGGCCGCCCTCGACTCGAACGGCGACGGCAAGCTGGATGCGGCGGATGCGGCCTTCAAGCAGCTGCAGGTCTGGGTGGATGCCGACAAGGACGGCGTCACCGACAGCGGCGAGCTGAAGAACCTGGCCGATCTGGGCATCGCCAACCTGAGCCTGCACTCCACCGCCTCGACGGCCGTGGACAACGGCAACCTGATCGGCCTGGTGGGCAGCTACCAGACGACGGACGGCGCCACCCACCAGATGGCGGACGTGTGGTTCAGCCGCGACCCGAACGGCGCCACCAGCACGACCGGCCCCGCACAGGGCACGGACGACAAGGTCACGCAGCTGCAGCTCAGCGACGTGCTGGCCGCACCGAGCGAGCTGACGCTGCCCGGCGGCACGCCGCAGGACAACCTGGTCACGGCCACGGCGCCCAGCCTCGATCCGCTGCTGGCGGTGAAGCCCAAGACGACGGAGGACGACGAGTTGAACCGTCAACCGCCGCTGATCTGATCAAGAAGTCGCAGTCCTGACGTCGGTGGGGGCCCCCGGGCCCCCCCCCCGGGTTGAAAAAAGAGAACCCCAAACCAACCCACCCGCCAACCCCCCCCACCCGCTCTTTTATTCAACCACCCCGCGCCTCCGCCGGGGGGGGGCCCCCCCCGCCCCCCCCCGACGTTGTTCACAATGGAGACGCAGTCACCAGCCATGCCGCAAGCCCACACGTCCGTCCCGGTCGCGGCATGGCCCCGTCCCCTTTCGCTTGCGCCCTGATGGCGACTCGCCATGGCCACCGTCAAGACACCCACCCCTGAGGAGCTGGCCCAGCTCACGACCAAGGAGCTGGCCTCGCTGAGCGCCACGGTGTGGGCCACCTTCACGCCGGCACACATCGCCGCGCTCACGGCCGAGCAGGTCGCGTCGCTGAAGCCCACCGCGTTCAGCAAGCTGCCCGCGGAGCTGATAACGGCCTTCACGCCGGACACCCTGCAGGTGCTGAGCACCGCCGTCATCAAGGCGCTGAACACGGCGCAGGTCGCGGCGCTCTCGGTGGAGGACTTCGGCGCCCTGACACCCGGCCAGGTCGCCTCGCTGCAGCCCAAGCAGCTGGCCGCGGTGACGGTCGACCAGTTCACCGCGCTGGGCGTGGAGCAGGTGGCGTTGCTCAACCCCAACCAGGTCAAGGCGCTGACCACCGACCTGATGGCGGCACTGCTGCCCGAGGAACTGGCCGCGCTGAACGCCAAGGCCGTGGCGGCGCTGAGCGCGGCCCAGGTACGCGCGCTGTCCATCGAGCAGGCGCAGGCACTGACGCCCGAGCAGGCCGCCGTCTTCACGGGCAACCAGGGCGCCGGCCTGACGGCGGAGCTGCTGGCCGCCCTTTCGCCGGAAGCGCTGTCCAGCCTGTCCACGGCAGCGATACGCGCCATCGCCGCCAGCACGCTGGGCCAGCTGGCGCCGGAGCTGCTGCAGCAGTTCAGCCCGGCGCAGATCGCTGCCCTGGGCGCCAGCCAGATCGCCGCGCTGGGCACGGCCGGGCTGGACGCGCTGAGCGCCGAGCAGCTGCAAGGCCTGAGCAGCGCGCAGCTGCGCGGGCTCAGCACCGCCCAGGTGGCGGCGCTGTCCGGCGAAGACCTGGTGGCCCTGGGCAGCCGGGGGCTGAGCAGCTTCACGTCCGCGCAGATCGCCACGCTGAGCGCCGAGCAGGTGCAGTCGCTGGAGACCCGCCAGTTCGCCGGCATGAGTTCGGCCCAAGTCGTGGGTCTGTCCAGCGCCCAGTTGGCGGGCCTGTCGGCCGATGCGCTGGGGGCCCTATCGACCGCGGCCATCCGCGGCCTGCGCGACCAGGTCATCGCCGGCCTCAACGACGAACAGCTGGCCGGCCTGCGCACCCAGCAGGTCGCCGCGCTCACGTCCAGGCAGATCGCCGCGTTCGACTCCGGCGACATCGCCGCGCTGAGCAGCACGCAGATCCAGGCGCTGGGCTCGGCCCAGCTGGCCGGCATGAGCAGCCGCCAGATCGCCGCCATCGAGGTGGACGACCTGGCCGCGCTGCGCACAGCCTCCATCAAGGGCTTGAAGGCCTCGCAGCTGGCCGCCTTCACGACCGAGCAGTTGCAGGCGCTGACCACCACGCAGATGGCCACCATGACCTCGGCCCAGCTCAACGGCCTGGCCAGCGAGCAGGTGCGTGCCATCGAGCTGGCGGACCTGCAGGCCATCGGCACCAAGGCCATGCAGACGCTGTCCACCGCGCTGCTGAACGCGCTGTCCAGCGAGCAGGTCGAGGCCCTCACCACCGGACAGGTGCGCTCGCTGACGGCCAGCCAGATCCAGGGCCTGGGGCCCGAGCAGCTCAACACGCTGAACACCGGCCAGTTCAATGCGCTGAGCTCCAAGCAGGTCACCGCGCTGACCAGTCAGCAGATGGCCCAGCTGCAGACCGAGGACTTCGGGGCACTGTCATCCAGCGCCTTCAAGGCCATCACACCGACGCAGCTGGGTGCGCTGGACACGCCGCTGGTGCAGGCCATCTCCACCGCGCAGACCGCGTCGCTGAGTTCACGGCAGATCACGGGCCTGACGCCCGAGCAGTTGGCCGCGCTGGCGACCGATGCGTTCACGGCCATCGGCACAGCGGCCGTTCGCGGCCTGCAGGCCAGCCAGCTGCAGAGCCTGGGCGAGCCCCAGCTCAACCTGCTCAGCACGCTGCAGGTCGGCAGCCTCACGTCCGCCCAGCTCAGCGCACTCAGCAACGAGCAGCTCAACACGCTGGGCAGCGACCAGTGGGCGGCGCTCACGTCGCGGCAGATCGTGGGGCTGGCCGCGGACCGCTGGGACCAGTTCTCCATCGCCAAGCTGCTCGCGCTCAGCACCGGCACGATGCGCAGCCTGAGTGCCGAGCAGGTGCGCGACCTCAGCCTGGAGCAGTGGTCCGCCATGGGCTCGCGGCAGATGGCCGCCCTCACCTCGCGGCAGATCGCCGAGATCGCCACCGACGAGCTGCCCTGGCTGTCGGCCGAGGCCTTGCGCGCCATCGGCACCGCCGCCATCCAGGGTCTGACGGCCAGCCAGCTGCGCAACCTCGATCCCAGCCAGGCCGCCCTGCTGACCCCGGCCCAGGTGGCGGCGCTGAGCACGCGCCAGCTGGCCGACCTGACCACCGATGCGCTGGCGGCGCTGACGACGGCCCAGGTCTCGGCGCTGACGCTCAAGCAGCTGGCGGTGCTGTCCACCGCGCAGATCGCCAACATCGCGCTGGACGACCTGGTGGCGCTGGGCACCCGCGGCGTCGGCGCCTTCACGGCCGCGCAGATGGCGGCCATGACGCCCGACCAGCTGACGGCGCTGAGCAGCGCGCAGGTCAGCGCGCTGACCACCGCCCAGCTGTCGCTGCTGAGCAATGAGCAGATCATGGCCATCGTGGCCGACGATCTGGGCGCGCTGTCCACCCTGGCGCTGCGCTCGCTGAGCAGCGAGCAGTTCGCGGCCTTCGGCGCGACCGAGCTGTCGCTGCTCAGCAGCCGCCAGCTCGCCACGCTCAGCTCGGCGCAGATCCAGGCCATCGCCAGCGACGAGATTGCCGCCATCAACCCCACGCAGTTCGGCGCCCTGGGCTCCGAGCAGCTGCGCGGCATGAACGCCGCCCAGCTGCAAGGCATCACGGTGGACCAGATCGCGCAGATCTCCACCCAGGCGCTGCGCGGGCTGGGCAGCGAGCAGATCGCGCTGCTGGACACCAACCAGCTCTCCGTGCTGACCTCGCGTCAGATCGCCGCGCTGGGCGAGACCCACATCCGCGGACTGGAGACCGAGGACATCGTCGCGCTGAACGACTTGCAGTGGGCCGCCATGGGCAGCCGCCAGCTGGGCTGGCTGTCCTCGGCCCAGCTGGCGGCCATCGAAGCCGCCGACATCACGGCCATCACGCCCAGCGCACTGCGCGGCCTGAGCACGCAGGCCATGACCTGGCTGCAGACCGAGCAGCTCGCCGTGCTGAGCAGCCAGCAGGTCGCCAGCCTGCTCAGCGCCCAGGTGCGGGCGCTGGGCACCGAGGACTTCGCCGCGCTGTCCGCCGACGCGCTGCAAGGCCTGAGCAGCGCCGCCATGCAGTCGCTCACCTCGCGGCAGACCGGTGCGCTGTCGCTGGGCCAGATGCAGCAGATGGGCTCGCAGCAGCTGCAGCTGATGTCCACCGCCGGCATCGCCGGGCTGAGCAGCGACGTCATCCCCAACCTCAGCTCGCAGCAGCTCGCGTCGCTCAGCACGGGGCAGATCCGCGCCTTCACCAGCGACCAGCTGCAGCTGCTGACGGCCGACGGCCTGAACGCGTTCACGACCACGCAGTTCCGCGGCTTCACCTCGGCCCAGCTGGAGGTGCTGAGCTCGGAGCAGATCTCGGCGCTCGGCAGCGCGCTGCTGGGCTCGCTGACCAGCGCCCAGGTCCGGGGCCTGTCCACCGAAGACCTGACCGCGTTCGACGCCGACGACATCGCCGGCCTGGGCACCGCGGCGCTGAATGGCCTGACCTCCAGCCAGATCAGCGTGCTCAATGCCGTCCAGGCCGCGGCGCTGGGCACCCAGCAGGTCGCGGCCCTGTCCAGCGCCGCGCTGAACGCGCTCAGCACCGAGGCCTTCGACGCGCTGAGCAGCGAGCAGCTCGCCGCGCTGTCGCCCGCCCAGCTGCAGCAGCTCGCCACGAAGAACGTGGCCTTGCTCAGCGGCGCCGACCTGCAGGGCCTGAGCTCGGCACAGATTGCCGCTTTCGGCACACGCCAGGTCGCGGCACTTGCGTCCGAGGCCCTCGCCGACATCACGGCCGAGCAGCTCAACGCCTTCACGACCCGCCAGGTGCGCGCCTTCACCACCGAGCAAATGGCGGCCATCGAGACCGAAGACCTCGCGGCCTGGAACACCGCGGCACTGCGCTCGCTGAGCACCGCCCAGTTCGCAGCGCTGCAAAGCGAGCAGATCCCGGCGTTCACGACGCAGCAGATCCAGTCGCTCGGCTCGGCCCAGCTGCGCACGCTGAGCAGCGAAGAGGTGGCCGCGTTCACGACCCAGCAGGTGGCCTCCTTCAGCACCCGGGCACTGGCCAGCTTCTCGACCAAGCAGATGCAGGCCTTCGAGACCGAGGATCTGTCGGCCCTCAATTCCGCCCAGCTGCGCTCGCTGTCCACCGCACAGATCGCCGCGCTGCTGCCCGAGCAGATCCCGGGGCTGGACAGCGCCGACATGCGCGGTCTCAGCATGGCCCAGGTCAGTGCCTTCTCCAGCGAGCAGATCGGCGCGATGAGCGCAGGCCAGGTGGACGCCTTGTTCGCCGCCACGCCCATCGTGCTGGACCTGGACGGGCACGGCATCCAGACCCGCGCGGCCAGCCAGGGCGTGCAGTTCGACCTGAACGGCACCGGCCACACCCAGCAATGGGGCTGGGTGGGGGGCGGCGACGCCTTGCTGGTTCGCGACCTGAACGCCAACGGCCTCATCGACGACGGCCGGGAGCTGTTCGGCTCCGGCACCCAGCTGGCCAACGGGCAACGGGCCGGCAACGGCTACGCCGCCCTGCTGGCGCTGGACGACAACGGCGACGGCCGGCTGAGCGCCGCCGACGCGGCCTTTGCGCAGTTGCAGGCCTGGGTGGACGCCGACCACGACGGCGTCACCGATGCCGGCGAGTTGCGCAGCCTGGCCGAGCTGCAGATCGTGTCGCTGGACCTGAACGCCCAGAAAGGCGAGGCCATGGACAACGGCAACCTGCTGGGCCTGACCTCCAGCTACACCACGGCCGACGGCCAGCAGCACGACATGGCGGACGTCTGGTTTGCCAAGGACACGGCCGAGCTGCCCCGTGCCAGCGACCTGCTCAGCGCACCCGCGCCCGACCTGCTGGGCGAGGCCGACAAGACCGCCACCCCGACGGCGACGCCCACCGGGCCGCCCCCCGGCTGGCGGCGCGACGCCGGACTGGACGAAGATGCAGCCTCTCCGCCGCTGATCTGATTGCCATGCCCGCCGCCGCCGAAGACGCGCCGCAGATCCATCCGCTGTCCGACGTGCAAAGCCCCCACATCGGGCCGCGCACGCGCGTCTGGCAGTTCTGCGTCATCCTGCCCGGCGCCCGCATCGGCGCCGACTGCAACATCAACGCCCAGGTGCTGGTGGAAAACGACGTGGTGGTGGGTGACCGCGTGACGCTGAAGTCCGGCGTGCAGCTGTGGGACGGCCTGCGGGTGGAAGACGACGTCTTCATCGGTCCCAACGCCACCTTCACGAACGACCCCCTGCCGCGCTCTCGCCAGCGCCCGGCGGCCTTCCAGCAGACCGTCATCGAGCGCGGCGCCTCCATCGGCGCCAACGCGACCATCCTGGGCGGCGTGCGCATAGGCGCCGGCGCACTCATAGGCGCGGGCAGCGTGGTCACCAAGGACGTGCCGGCGGGCGAGCTGTGGGTGGGCAACCCGGCGCGCTCGCGCGGGCCGGTGCCCCCCAAAGGCTAGGCCGCGGCCCTCACGGCGCGTATCACCCGCGCCACCTGCGCGTCCGTCATGCCCGGCCACAGCGGCAGGCTCAGCACGCGGCGGTGCATGGCCTCGCTGATGGGGAAGTCGCCGTCGCAGTAGCCCAGCTCGGCATAGGCCGGCTGCCGGTGCGGCGGCACGGGGTAGTGGATCAGCGTGCCGATGCCCTGCTTCGCCAGCTCGGCCTGCAGCCGGTCGCGGTCGTCGTGCTGCACGACGAACAGATGCCAGGCCGACTGCAGCCCCTCGGGCACCGCTGGCAATTGCAGCGGCACGCCGCTCAGGCCGTCCAGCAGCATCGCGGCCAGCCGCCGGCGCTCCTCCGTCTGGGCCTGCAGCAGCGGCAGCTTGGCGGCCAGCACAGCCGCCTGGATCTCGTCCAGCCGCGAGTTCCGGCCCTTGACCTCGTTGTGGTACTTGACCTTGGAGCCGTAGTTGCGTAGCACGCGCACCTGGGCCAGCAGCGCGGGGTCGTTGCCGGTCACGCCGCCGCCGTCGCCCATCGCGCCCAGGTTCTTGCCGGGGTAGAAGCTCCAGGCCGACAGGTCGGCCAGGCCCCCCACCGGCCGGCCCCGGTAGACCGCGGCATGCGCCTGGGCACAGTCGTCCAGCACCTTCAGGCCGTGCCGCGCGGCCAGGGCATTGATGGCGTCCATGTCAGCCGGCAGGCCGTACAGATGCACCGGCAGCAGCACTTTCGTCCGCGGCGTGATGGCGGCTTCGATGCGGGCCGGGTCGAGGTTGTAGGTCAGCGGGTCGGGCTCCACCGGCACCGGCGTCGCGCCGCACTGGCTGACGGCCAGCCAGGTCGCGATGTAGGTGTTGGACGGCACGATGACCTCGTCCCCCTCCCCCACGCCCAGCGCCTCCAGCGCCAGCGCCAGCGCGTCCAGCCCGTTGGCCACACCGGCGCAGTCGGCCGCGCCGACGCTGGCCGCGTAGGCGCGCTCGAAGGCCTTCAACTCCTCGCCCAGCAGGAACCAGCCGCTACCGGCCACGCGCAGCAGCGCGGCGTCGATGGCAGCTTGCGCCTCGCGGTAGACCGGCTGCAGGTCCAGGAAGGGAATGGGCGCCTCAGCCACGGCCGATGGCAGTGAGGTAGTCGTCATAGCTGCGGATGTAGTCGGCGGGGTCGTAGGGGTCGGAGGCCAGCACCAGCAGCACCGCGTCGGCGCTGAAGCGGTACTGGATGCCCCAGACCATGGGCGGGATGTGCAGGCCCAGCAGCGGGCTGTCCAGCAACACCTCGTCGCGGCGCTGGCCGTCGTCCAGCACCACGCTCAAGCTGCCCTTCACGCAGACCAGGAACTGGTGACAGGCCTTGTGCGCATGCTCGCCGCGCACCTCGCGGCTGGGCACGTCGTAGACCAGGAAGAAGCGCTCCGGCGTGAACGGCAGCTGGGCGTCGATCTGGCCCACCGTCAGCGAGCCGCGCATGTCGATGACCTTGGGCAGCTTGACCAGCGCCGCGCCGGGCACCTGCAGCGCCAGGTCGTCCGCGTTCACGCGGCGCGCCGGCTCGGCGGGGCGGATGCCGGTGTCCACATAGCCGATCACATGGGCCGGGTTGCCGGCCACGATGGCATTGGGCGGCACGTCGCGCGTCACCACCGCGCCGTCCTGCACCATGGCGCCGGCGCCTATGGTCAGCCCGGGGCGGATGGTCGCGTTGGCGCCGATGCTGGCGCCCTTGCGCACCCAGGTGCGCAGCGGCGCCTCGGGGCGCTGTTTGCTGCGCGGGAAGGGGTCGTTGGAGAAGGTGACGTTGGGGCCGATGAAGACGTCGTCGTCCACCTGCACGCCGTCCCACAGCTGCACGCCGCACTTGACCGTCACCCGGTCGCCCAGCTGCACCTGGTTCTCGATGAAGACGTGGTCGCAGATGTTGGCGTCGCGGCCGATGCGGGCGCCGGGCAGGATGTGGGCGAAGGCCCAGACGCGGCTGCCGGCGCCGATGTGCGGGCTCTCCACCAGGGCGTGGCTGTGGATGAAGGGGGGCTGCGCGTCGCTCATGGGCGGCACGGTAGCAGGTCGCGCGCCCTGCCAAAGCGCCGAGATCGCCGGGCTTCCCCCTACTGGTCGCGCGTTGTCCTGGAACACGGCGCCGACAGCCGCAAAATGCGGCGCTCGCCGGCCACTTTTCGCCGGATCCGGGACCTCAAGTGCTGGGAAAGTGCTCAGCAGCAGGCTCGCGCCTTCCTCGTTCCACGTCACACCACTGGCCCTCCCCACCATGCTCAACGGCAAGTCCATCCTCATCACCGGTGCCACCGGTTCTTTCGGCAAGGCCTTCGTCGACACGGTGTTCAAGCGCTACCCGGACGTGCGCCGCGTCGTGGTGTTCTCGCGCGACGAGTTGAAGCAGTTCGAGATGTCGCAGCGCTTCGGCGAACGCGAGTACCCGGCAATCCGCTACTTCCTGGGCGACGTGCGCGACGCCGCCCGCGTGCGCCGGGCGCTGGAGGGCGTGGACATCGTCATCCACGCCGCCGCGCTGAAGCAGGTGCCGGCCGCCGAATACAACCCGTTCGAGTGCATCAAGACCAACATACTCGGGGCCCAGAACCTCATCGAAGGCTGCATGGACAACGAGGTGGAGCAGGTCGTCGCGCTGTCCACCGACAAGGCCGCCGCGCCCATCAACCTGTACGGTGCCACCAAGCTGTGCTCGGACAAGCTGTTCATTGCCGCCAACAACATCCGCGGCAAGCGCAGCACCCGCTATTCAGTCGTGCGCTACGGCAACGTGATGGGCAGCCGTGGCTCGGTGATCCCGTTCTTTCTGGACAAGCGCCGCTGCGGCGTACTGCCCATCACCGACCCGCAGATGACCCGCTTCAACATCTCGCTGCAGGACGGAGTCGAGATGGTGCTGTGGGCGTTGCGGCATGCTCAGGGCGGCGAGATCTACGTGCCCAAGATCCCTTCCTACCGCATCACCGACGTGGCCACCGCCGTCGCGCCGGAATGCCGCCAGGAGATCGTCGGCGTGCGGCCGGGCGAGAAAATCCATGAGGAGATGATCACGGCCGGCGACAGCTACCAGACCGTGGACCTGGGCCGGTACTACGCCATCCTGCCGGCCAGCAGCGACATCGACCAGTACTGCCAGACGACCCGGGCCACCCGCGTGCCGCCCGGCTTCGCGTACGACAGCGGCAGCAACCCCGACTTCCTGACCGTTGAGCAGCTGCGCGAGCTGATCCGCACGCACATGCCCGAGGCCCAGCTCTGATGAGCCTGCGCCCCCTGCCCTACAGCCGCCAGGACATCGACGACGACGACATTGCGGCCGTCGCCGCGGTCCTGCGCTCCGATTTCCTGACGCAAGGCCAGCAATTGCCGGCCTTCGAGGCCGAGTTTGCCGCCGTCCATCAGGTGCCGCATGCGCTGGCGGTCGGCAATGCAACGCAGGCGCTGCACATCGCGTGCCTGGCGCTGGGCGTAGGCCCCGGCAGCCGCGTATGGACCTGTACCAACAGCTTCCTTGCGTCGGCCAACTGCGCACGCTACTGCGGCGCCGACGTCGACTTCGTCGACATCGATCCCGCAACGCGCCAGATCAGCCTGCCCGCGCTGGCTGCCAAGCTCGAAGCCGCACATGCCGCCGGCACGCTGCCGCAGGTCGTCATTCCGGTGGACTTCGCCGGCCTGCCCTGCGACTGGCCGGCGCTGCGCGTGCTGGCCGACAAGTACGGCATCAAGCTGCTGCAGGACGGCTCACACGCCACCGGCGCCACGCTGCATGGCAAGCCGATGGCTTCCGACTGGGCCGACATCAGCGTGTTCAGCTTCCACGCGGTGAAGGTTGTCACCACTGCCGAAGGTGGCATGGTCTGTACGCGTGACGCCGCGCTGGCACGCACGATGGATCGTCTGCGCTCGCATGGCATGGTGCGCGACCCGACGCAGATGCTCAGCCCCCCGGACGGCCCCTGGAGCTACGAGCAGCAGGACCTGGGCTACAACTACCGCATGACCGAGCTGCAGGCCGCGCTGGGCCGCTCGCAACTGCGCCGGTTGCCCGCCATGCAGGCCCGCCGCGAGGCGCTGGCTGCGCGCTACGACTGCATCCTGCGCGAGCTGCCGCTGCGGCTGCCGCCGCGGCGCGATGGCGCGCAGTCAGCCTGGCACCTGTACGCGGTCGAGCTGGAGGACGCGGTGCGCCGCCGGGCCGTGTTCGAAGCGCTGCGTGCGCAGGGTATCGGTGTGCAGGTGCACTACATCCCCATCCACACGCAGCCCTACTACCGAGCGCTGGGCTTCCGCCCCGGCGACTTCCCCGCGGCCGAGGACTACTACGCCCGCACCATCTCGCTGCCGCTGTTCCCGGCCATGACGGAAGCCGACCAGGACCGCGTGGCCGCCGCGCTGCGCGAGCTGCTGAAGGCCTGACATGGAACTGGCCCTCGGCACCGTGCAGTTCGGCCTCGCCTACGGTGCCGTGGGCAGCGGCCGGCAAGTCAGCCCGGACGCGGCCCGCGCCATCCTGAACCAGGCCTGGTTCGACGGCGTGCGTTGGCTGGATACGGCCGCCGCCTATGGCGACATCGAGGCCCGCCTAGCCGGCCTGTGCGGCGCGCACGACTTCCGCATCGTCAGCAAGATCGCGTCGCTGGCCGGCCTACCTGAGGACGAGCGCGAGGCTGCGCTGCGCGCCAGCATTGCCCGCTCCGTCGCGCGGCTGGGCCGCCGGCTGGACACGCTGATGTTCCACAGCCCCGCCGACCTGGAAGGTGACGGTGGCGCCGCGCTGTGGCAGACCGCCCGCCAAGCGACACAGCCACTGGGCCTGCGGCTGGGCGTGTCGGTCTACGGCCCGCAGGAGCTGGCCGCGCTGCGCGAGCGCGAGGGCTATGGCGAGACCTCGGTGGCCAATCTGGTCAAGGGCATCGAGGCGCGGCGCACGATCGGCATGGACCGGATGATCTATGGCCTGGGCGCACGCGACATCGGCGAGACGACCTCGACCGTGCTGGCCCGCAACTTCGACCGCTTCGAGGACCTGCAGGCCGCCGCCGAGGCCGCCGCCAAGGGACTGCCCGGCGAGACCTATCTCGAACTCTCGACCGCGCCCGGCGTCGGACCCAAGGCGCTGGACATGCTGATCGAGGCGGGAAGGGGTGGCCGGCTCGCCGATCCCTGGCCG
>JBKBVY010000101.1:0-11635 GCA_046289335.1 Roseateles sp.
GGCGGTCATGGCGGTCTCCGAAGCGCGGGGGCCGCCATCCTACGGGGCTGCGTCAGCCGGTGTTGCGCAGGCCCGCGGCGATGCCGTTGATGGAGAGGTGGATGCCGCGCTGCACGCGTTCCATCGCCGGGTCGTCCGCGGTGGTGCGGCGGTAGCGGCGCATCAGCTCGACCTGCAGGTGGTTGAGCGGGTCGATGTAGGGGAAGCGGTGCTCGATGGAGCGCGCCAGCGACGGGTTGGCCGCCAGGCGCTTGTTGTCGCCGGTGATGAGGTTGAGCGCGGCCTGGGTGCGCTCGAACTCGGCCTTGATGGCCGTGAAGATGCGCCGGCCCAGCTTCTTGTCCTCCACCAGCTCCACATAGCGCTCGGCCAGCGCGAGGTCGGCCTTGGCCAGCACCATGTCCAGGTTGGACAGCAGCGCGCGGAAGAAGGGCCAGCCCTTGAGCATGCGCTTGAGCAGGGCCAGGTTCTTGGCGCGCTGGGCGGGTTCTTCGCCCAGGAAGGCCTCCACACCCGAGCCGAAGCCGCACCAGCCGGGCAGGGCCACACGGGCCTGGCCCCAGGAGAAGCCCCAGGGGATGGCGCGCAGGTCTTCGATGGCGCGGGTGGCCTTGCGCGAGGCCGGGCGCGAGCCGATGTTGAGTTCGGCGATCTCGCGGATGGGGGTGGATGCGAAGAAGTAGTCGGCAAAACCCGGCGTGCCGTAGACCAGCTTGCGGTAGGCCGCGAAGCTGGCGTCCGACAAGGCCTGGGCGGCGTCCAGGAAGGTGCGCGGCGCGTTCTGCGTGGGGTGCAGCAGCGTGGCCTCCAGTGTGGCCGCCACCAGCGTCTCCAGGTTGCGCCGGCCGATCTCGGGGTGGGCGTACTTGGAGGCGATGACCTCGCCCTGTTCGGTCAGGCGGATCTGGCCGTTCACGGTGCCCGGGGGCTGGGCCAGGATGGCCTGGTAGCTGGGGCCGCCGCCGCGACCCACGGTGCCGCCGCGGCCGTGGAACAGGCGCAGCGTGATGGGCCCCACCTTCTTCAGCTCGTCGAACAGCTCCACCAGCGCGATCTCGGCACGGTACAGCTCCCAGGACGAGGTGAACATGCCGCCGTCCTTGTTGCTGTCGGAGTAGCCCAGCATGATGTCCTGCTCGCCGCCGCTGCGGTCGACCAGGCCGCGGATGCCGGGCAGCGCGTAGAACTCGCGCATGATGGTGGGCGCGATGCGCAGGTCGCCGATGGTCTCGAACAGCGGCACGATGATGAGGTCGCTGGTGGCGTAGCCGTCCAGCGTGCCGCGCAGCAGGCCGGTCTCCTTCAGCAGCAGGGCCACTTCCAGCAGGTCCGACACCGACTCGGTGTGCGAAATGATGTAGTGGCGCAGCGCCTCGCGGCCGAAGCGGGCCAGGGCCTCGCGGGCGGCCTCGAAGGTGGCGAGCTCGCCCTGGGTCTTGTCCGTGTAGACGGCGCCGATGACGCGCAGCGGGCGGGCATCGTTCAGCAGCCGCAGCAGCAGCGTGCGGCGGGCGGTTTCGTCGAGTGCCGCGTAGTCGGCCTCGATGCGGGCCACGGCCAGCAGCTCGGCCAGGACCAGCTCGTGCTGGTCGCTGCTCTGGCGCAGGTCCAGCGTGGCCAGATGGAAGCCGAACACCTGCACGGCGCGGATCAGCGGCGCCAGGCGCGGGGCGATCAGCGCCTCGGCGTGGTGGCTCTTCAGCGAGTGCTCGATGGTGCGCAGGTCGGCCAGCAGTTCGTCGGGCGAGCGGTAGGGGTCTTGCGGCGCAACGGCGTGGCGCAGCGCCTCGGTGCCGGTCAGCTGGTGCAGCGTGGCGGCCAGGCGGGCGTACATGCCGGTCAGCGCACGGCGGTAGGGCTCGTCCAGCCGGTGCACGTTCTGGTCCGGGCTGCGCTCGGCCAGCGCCTGCATCTCGTGCGACACGCCGGTCAGGCGCAGCGAGATGGACAGCTCGGCACCCAGCTCGTGCAGCTCGGTCAGGTAGTGGCGCAGCGCCACCTCGCCCTGGCGCTGCATGGCGCGCCGCAGCGTGTCCGCGCCGACATTGGGATTGCCGTCGCGGTCGCCGCCGATCCAGTGGCCCATGCGCAGGAAGCTAGGCAGGGGCTCACCGGGCAGGTGCTCCTCCAGCTCGGCGTAGAGCTTGGGGATCTGGCGCAGGAAGGTGGACTGGTAGTAGGACAGCGCGTTCTCGATCTCGTCGGCCACCGTCAGCTTGGAGTAGCGCAGCATGCGCGTCTGCCACAGCTGGGTGATGCGGGCGCGCAGCAAGGCCTCGGTCTCGCGCAGCTCGCGCTCGGTCACAGCGCGATCGCGCGCCTCCAGCAGGCCGGCGATGGCACGCTCGGCATCCAGGATGCTCTTGCGCTGCACCTCGGTCGGGTGGGCGGTCAGCACCGGCGAGATGAAGGCGCGCTGCAGCACCTCGGCAATCTCGCGCGGGCGCACACCGGCTTCGTGCAGGTGCTCCAGGCAGTAGGCCAGCGAGCCGGGCTGCAGGCTGCCGGCGCGCTCGTGCACGTCGCGGCGGCGGATGTGGTGGCGGTCCTCGGCGATGTTGGCCAGGTGCGAGAAGTAGCTGAAGGCGCGGATGACGCTGACCGCCTGTTCGCCGGACAGGCTCTTGAGCAGCTTGTCGAAGCGCTTGCCGGCTTCCTTGTCGTGCTTGTGGCGGTAGGCCACAGACAGCTGGCGGATGCGCTCGACCAGCTCGAACGCCTCGCGGCCCTCCTGCTCGCGGATGACGTCTCCCAGGATGCGGCCCAGCAGCCGGATGTCGGCCACCAGCGGCTCGTTCTTGTCGGTTTCCAGGCGGGCAACGGCGGCTCGTGAAGACATGGCGGGGCGTCCGGTGAGGGAATTGCTATAGGAGAAGTAACAAAGTTACTCGCTTTGGAGTCTATCCGTTTCTCCCGGATCCATGCGATCTGAATGCTGCGTGTTGCATCGCTGGCAAGCACCTCGGTGAAGGCTCCGGACGGTGTGGCGGCTCCAGAGGTGAAGGGCGGTCGACGCGTTGGCGGCTTCGGTGCCGGCGAAGGCGGGATTGCGAACTTGCGGCGTGGCGTTGAGGGGTGCGAGGGCGGTGTGTCGTGCGGATGGGGCATGTCGGTTCGACCGCGGCAGCTTGGGGCTGCGTGCTGGTGGCGAGCCGCATTCGCTCGATCGCGGGCGGCAGGCCGCCACGCATCTGCGACCGCTTGCATGAGGCGCGCATGCACGGACGCATGGGCGCTGGCGTGCAGGGGGAGTGTTGCGTTCGCCCTGACTCGAGGCCGCCGCCTCGGGCTCGACGGTGCTTCTTGCCTTTGGCATGCCGACGGCAGGGCGGGTAAACCAGACTGTCGGTGAGATTGAATACCGAGAGCGATTGGGCTAACGTAGACAACGTTGTCTATCGTCGGAATGTCATCGTCTGGGCGTGGCTTGTGTGATGGTGATGGGATCGCTATCAGAAATCTGACCGACAGGTTGGTTTCTGCGGGCCGTGCATGCGGGATCGTGAGGTGATGCCAGTGATAAAGGGGCTGTTGCGGAATGCGTACATCGCCGCTCCACTCGCGTAAACCCCAGCGATGCTGGTCTGGCGAGTCAATACAGTAGGAAAGGCATAGGTCGCCGGACGTCGCTGCAGAACAAAATGATAGCGATATCAATGACTGGCATCCTCGGGCTTCATCGTCGTGAAATCGGCCCTCCGGGCCGTTAATGCAAAGCAAGGAGACAAATGAAAACCCCTCAGAGTTCCAAACTGCATCGACCGTCGAAGCGGGCGCGGCTCAAACCCGTGGCCTGGGCGTCGTCGGTCGCGCTGCTGACCGGCGCTGCCGCGGTGCAGGCCCAGCAGGCCGGCCCAACGCCCGCCGCTTCGCCGCAATCGCTGGAGACGGTCGTCATCACGGGCATTCGCAAGTCGCTTGACAGCGCTGTCACGTTGAAGCGTGAGGCTCGCGGTCTGGTGGACGGCATCGTGGCCGAGGACATCGGCAAGTTCCCGGACACCAACCTGGCCGAATCGATGCAGCGCATCGCGGGTGTCTCCATCGACCGCTCGCCCAGCGGCGAGGGCTCCAAGGTCACCGTGCGCGGCGTGGGGCCCGACTTCAACCTGGTGCTGCTCAACGGCCGCCAGATGCCGACCGCCTTCATCAACCGGCTGAACCAGGGTGCCAGCGGCTCGCGCGCGTTCGACTTCGCCAACCTGTCGTCCGACTCGATCTCGGCGCTGGAGGTCTACAAGACCGGCCGCGCCGAGTCGCCCACCGGCGGCATCGGCGCCACCATCAACGTCAAGACGGCCCGTCCGTTGGACCTGCGCGAGCGCGTCGCCAGCATCGGCGTCAAGGCCAACTACGACGCGTCCAACAACCGCCTGCCCGAGACCTTCAAGGGCGACAAGGTGACGCCGGAAATCTCCGGCATCTACAGCGACACCTTCGGCAACCGCACGCTGGGCATCGCCATCAGCGGCAGCTACTCCAAGCGCGATTCGGGCTCCAACGAGGCCTACACCCAGGGCGGCTGGCTGACCTCGACGCCGTCGTCCAACGACTGGGGCACGGTGCCGCAGGCCCAGCGCCCGAACGGCCTGTACTCCACCTCGGTGGACATGCGCTACTCGCTGACTGCGCTGGAGCGCGAGCGCATCAACGGCCAGGTCACGCTGCAGTTCGCGCCGACCAAGGACCTGAAGTTCACGGTGGACCACACCGTCGCCACCAACACCATCAGCGCCAAGAACGCCGAGTTGTCGAGCTGGTTCAACTTCCAGTTCGGCCCGACGACGTTCACCAGCGGCCCGGTGGCGACGCCCATCGTGCAGACCTCGATCTGGGCGACGCCGGACCATGACCTGGCCATCAACACCGGCAAGTTCGGCCAGAAGGCCAAGCTGAACTCGACGGGTTTCAACTCCGAGTGGAAGATCAGCGATGCGCTGAAGCTGGACCTGGACGTCCACCACTCCAATGCCAAGACCAGCCCGAACAGCCCGTTCGGCACCTACTCGGTCATGGACCTGGGCCTGTTCAACCAGGGCAATGCGGTCGCGTACTATGACAAGGAGTTCCCCATCCTCAGCCTGCCCACCAGCGGCGCGCTGGGCACGCCCAACAACGGCAAGCTCGACCCCACCAAGCTCCAGCTGACGGGTTCGCAGTTCGTCAACAACATGAGCGACCAGACGGTGGACCAGTTCCAGACGCGCGGCACCTGGCGCCTGAACGACGACAACAAGCTCATCGCCGGCCTGGGCTTCACCAAGACCAAGAACCGTGCCGCCAGCCGCAACAACCAGCATGACGACTGGGGTGGCGTGGGCGTGCGCGGCACGCAGGGCGACTACAACAACGTCAAGGTCTACACCGAGAACCTGCAGAAGTTCTTCAGCCGGATCCCGGGCAGCGATGACCCGCGCCAGTTCCAGAACTACTACATCGCCGACTTCGATAGCCTGCGCGCCGCGTCCATCGCCGCGATCATGAAGGAGCGCGGCTACACGAAGGCGCAGGCCGAGGCCTACTTCTCGACCTCGCCGGATTACTCACTGGGCAACGACTGGCGCACGACGGAGAAATCCACCAGCGCCTTTGGCCAGTGGGACCATGCCTTCGACACGGCCATCCCGATGAACCTGTCGGTGGGTCTGCGCTACGAAAGCACCAAGGTGGATTCGTCGTCCCAGGTCGTGACCCGCACCGGCACCAGCTGGGGGACGTCCAACGAAATCGGCCTCATTTCTGGCGGCACGACCTTCGGCACGAAGTCCGGCAAGTACAACTACTGGCTGCCCAGCATCGACTGGGATGCCGATGTGGCCGACAACGTCAAGGTGCGCGCCAGCTACGGCGAGAACATCGGCCGCCCTGGCTGGGACACCTTGCTGGGCGGTGTGAACTTCAACTCGCCGGCCAACGCGGGTGGCGGCACCGGCAGCACGGGCGACCCGACGCTGAAGCCGCTGAAGTCCAAGAACCTGGATTTCTCGGCCGAGTGGTACTACGCCAAGTCCAGCTATGCCGCACTGGGCCTGTTCTACAAGAAGGTCAGCAACTTCATCGGCACGTCGACCTACACCGCCACGTCACCGGGCGTGACGACGCCCATCGGCGGCGCCTACTACCGCGCCGGTGCGGCCGCCTGCGGCGCCAACGCGACGCCGCTGTGCATCCGCAACTACATCTTCAACAACTTCAACGGGCAGCCGGGCGTGAACCGGACCGGCGTGAGCGACTCGGGCGAAATCCTGGGCACCATCGCGGGCCTGCCCACCGATCCGTTGCTGAATTTCACGGTGACGCGTCCGTCGAACGAGGCCGGCGACAACATCAAGGGCATCGAGCTGAACTTCCAGCACATGTTCGGCAACAGCGGCTTCGGCATCTCGGGCAACTACACCATGGTCAAGACCGGGCTGGAGTACGACAACACCAACATCACGACACCGCAGCGTGCGCTGCTGGGCGTCAGCGACTCGGCCAACCTGGTGGGTTTCTATGAAGACAACACCTGGTCGGTACGCGCGGCTTACAACTGGCGGGGCGACTTCCTGGCGCAGCGCTTCGATGGCCGGGGCAACAACCCGGTCTACACCGAGGCCTACGGCCAGGTGGACATGTCCATCGGCTACAAGATCGGCAAGAACCTGACGGTGCAGGCCGACCTGCTGAACCTCAACGATGGCTACATCCGCCAGCACGGCCGTGCCAAGGAGCAGCTGGTCTCGGCCATCCAGACGGGTCGCCGCTACCTGATCGGGGCGCGCTACCGCTTCTGACCGACGGGCCTGGCCTGCTGCCGCGCCGTGCGGCAGCAGGCCTCGTGTTTCAGGGAGGCCGGGCGGGCGTGCAAGCGTTCGTGCCGGCCTGTTTGTTTGCAGGATGATGGCGGCCTGCCGAACTCATCCGACCTCTGCGCCTGCACGGCCTGGCCGCCGCGCGACAGCTGAACGATTTCCATGCTGCAACTGCTCAACAACATCCAGCACAAGGACCTGCGCATCGTCACCCAGCGCGGCGCGCGATGGGGTGACGACGTGATGTCCGCGCCCGCCACGCCGGACGAGTTCCGCAAGCTGCAGGCCCACTATCCCATCGTGTTCCAGCCCGACGGCCAGGGCAGCTTCCTGCCGGTCGTGTTGTTCGGCCTGGAGCAGGGACAAAACCTCTTCCTGACGGATGACGGCTGGGACGCCGACTACCTGCCGCTGTCCATGCAGCGCATGCCCTTCTCCATTGGCGTGGCGGATGACGAGCTGCGCATGATGGTGGACATGGCCAGCCCGCGCATCAGCCATGGTGCCGAGGGCGAGGCGGTCTTCCTGCCGCATGGCGGCATGACCGAGTTCATCGAGAACGCTAATGCCGTGCTGCACACGCTGCACCAGGGCTTTCAGGCCATGCCCGACTTCATCCAGACGCTGACGACGCACGAGCTGCTGGAGCCCTTCGTGCTGGACGTCGAGCGCCCCGACGGCTCGCATGGCCAGCTGGCGGGCTACTCCATCATCCACGAGGAACGCCTGGCCGCGCTGGACGCCGCCACCGTGGGCCTGCTGCACCAGGCCGACTATCTGCAGCCCATCTACATGGCCATCGCCTCGCTGTCCAACTTCACGAAGCTGATCCGCCGCCATCTCGACCAGGGCGGTTGACCGCATGCGCGAGCGCAGCGACGCCAGCGCAGCGGCGATACCTGCCGAGCTGCTGCAGTCCGGCCAGCCGGTGGTGCTGCGCGGCCTGGTGGCGCACTGGCCGCTGGTGCAGGCGGCGCAGCGCTCGGACGCCGCCTTCTGCGACTACCTGCGCGGCTTCGGCGGGAACACCCGCGTGGGCCTGTGGCGCGGCGCACCGGACATCGGTGGGCGCTTCTTCTACAACGACGACTTCAGCGGCTTCAACTTCCAGCGCGAGGTCGGCTGCTTCGGTGCGCTGCTGGACGAGCTGCTGGCCCCGTCGCGCGATGCGCTCTACCTGGGCTCCACCGAGCTGGACGGCTCCTTCCCCGGCCTGCGCCAGGCCAACCCGCTGCCCGCGCTGCAGGCCCTGGACCCGCTGGTCAACCTGTGGCTGGGCAACCGCACCCGCGTCGCCCCCCACTTCGACCTGGCCGACAACATCGCCTGCGTCGTCGCCGGCCGGCGCCGCTTCACGCTGTTCCCGCCCGAGCAGGTCGGCAACCTCTACATCGGCCCGCTGGACCTCACGCCGGCGGGCCAGCCCATCAGCCTGGTCGACCCGGCCTCACCCGACCTGCAGCGCTTCCCGCGCTATGCCGAGGCGCAGCGGCAGGCCCAGGTCGTCGAGCTCGCGCCGGGCGACGCCATCTTCATTCCCAGCCAGTGGTGGCATGCGGTCGAGGGCCTCGCGCCCGTCAACGCATTGGTCAACCTGTGGTGGCGCCAGTCGCCCGCCTACATGGACTCGCCGCTGCCGACGCTGATGCTGGCGCTGCTGACGCTGCGCGACCTGCCGCTCCACCAGCGCGACGCCTGGCGCGCGCTGTTCGACCACTATGTCTTCGACGCCGACGCGCAGACCG
This sequence comes from Roseateles sp., assembly GCA_046289335.1. Lineage (GTDB taxonomy): Bacteria > Pseudomonadota > Gammaproteobacteria > Burkholderiales > Burkholderiaceae_C > Pelomonas. Next base: position 8,540 of record JBKBVY010000101.1, read on the forward strand.
CGGCCCACCTGCCGCCTGCGGCCCGCGGTGTGCTCGCGCCCATGACCGACGCCAGCGCGCGCCGGATCCGCTCGCTGCTGCTCAACCGACTCAACCGATGAGCCCTGACATGACGCCTGAACCGAAACCCGTGCGCCGCGTCGTCATCGCCGGTGGCGGCACCGCCGGCTGGATGGTCGCCGCCGGCCTGTCCAAATGCCTGGGCAAGCAGGTGGACATCTGCCTGGTCGAGTCCGAGGAGATCGGCACCGTGGGCGTCGGCGAGGCCACCATCCCGACGCTGCACTTCCTGCACGACGTGCTGGACCTGGACGAGAAGGACTTCATCCAGGCCACCCAGGCCACCTTCAAGCTGGGCATCAACTTCGAGCACTGGCGCAACGTCGGCCAGCACTACTTCCACTCCTTCGGCAAGACCGGCAAGAGCCACTGGACGGCCGGCTTCCAGCACTTCTGGCTGGAAGGCCGGCGGCGCGGCCTGGCCAGCGACTATGGCGACTACTGCCTGGAGCTGCGCGCGGCCATGGACAACCGCTTCGCGCTGCTGCCCGACAACGGCATCAACTACGCCTATCACTTCGACGCGACGCTCTACGGGCAATACCTGCGCCGTTACGCGGAAGGCCTGGGCGTGCAGCGCATCGAGGGCAGGATCGTGCAGGTCCACACCGACGCGGCCAGCGGCCACGTCACCTTCCTGCAGCTGGACGGCGGCGCGCTGATCGAGGGCGACCTGTTCGTCGACTGCTCCGGCATGCGCTCGCTGCTGCTGGGCGAGACGCTGGGCGTGCCCTACGAGAGCTGGTCGCACTGGCTGCCCTGCGACCGCGCGCTGGCCGTGCAGACCGCATCGGTCGGCGAGCCCGTGCCCTACACCCGCTCCATCGCCCACCCCTGGGGCTGGCAATGGCGCATCCCGCTGCAGCACCGCGTCGGCAACGGCGTCGTGTTCAGCAGCCGGCATGTCAGCGACGACGAGGCCAAGGCCGCGCTGCTGGCCAACGTGCAGGGCGAGGTGCTGCGCGAGCCGCGCGTCATCCACTTCACCCCCGGACAGCGCGAGGTGGTCTGGAAGAAGAACGTCGTCGCCATCGGCCTGTCCAGCGGCTTCCTGGAGCCGCTGGAGTCCACCAGCATCCACCTGATCCAGAAAGGCCTGCTGCGCCTGGTCGAGCTGTTCCCGACCGATGGCGTGCGCCAGAGCGACATCGACGAGTACAACCGCCAGGCCCGCCAGCAGATCGAAGTCATCCGCGACTTCATCATCCTGCACTACCACGTCACCGACCGCACCGACACCGCCTTCTGGCGCGGCTGCCGCGACATGGACGTGCCGCCGCTGCTCAGGCACCGCATCCAGCACTTCCGCGACACCGCGCGCATCCAGCTGGACCTGGGCGAGCTGTTCCAGGAGAACTCCTGGGTGCAGGTCATGATGGGACAGGGCATCACGCCCGCCGGCCACCACCCCATCACGCGCAACATGGACGACCGCGCGCTGGCAGACTTTCTCGGCGACATCCGCAAGGACGTTGCCCGCACGCTGATGAAGCTGCCGCGCCACCAGCAGTTCATCCACCAGTTCTGCCCCGCCCGCGCGCCCGAGGCGGCGCCGCCGCGGCCGGTCATGGCCGGCCCGTCGCTGCGCATCAACCCGCAGGCGCGGCTGGACGAGGTGGTGCTGGACGACGGCTCCCGCGTCATCGTCGTCGACGACTTCGTGCAAGACCCGGACGCCCTGGTCGCGCTGGCCGCGGCGGTCGCGCCGCAGTTCCAGGCCGTGCCCGGCCATCCCTATCCCGGGCCGCAGCTCGACCTGCCGGATGCCATGGCGGCCGAACTGGCCGAGTTCTTCGACACCCGCCTGCGCCAGCGCCTGGCCACCGGTGCGCCGCTGGGCATGTACGCCCGCTTCGCCCGCGTGCTGCAGGACGCCGCCACGCTGGACGCCCGCCAGCGCATCTGCCACCGCGACGACTCCGGCCTGCAGCCGGGCGAGATGATGGCGGCCGCGGTGCACTACCTCTTCCGGGACGAACGGTTGGGCGGCACGGTGTTCTTCCGCTCGCGCATGTCGGAGGCCGACACCCAGCGCTTCCGCCAGGACGCCAAGACGCTGGATGCCAGCGCCTTCGGCGACAAGTACGGCCTGCCGCCGGGCTACATGACCGAGAGCAACCGCTACTTCGAGGTCATCGGCCGCCTGCCCGCCCGGTGGAACCGCGCCGTTTTCTACGACGGCGGCATCTTCCACTCCGGCGACATCCGTGCCCCCGCCGCGGCCTACCGGAGCGGCCCCGGCCGGCTGACGATCAACGCCTTCTTCAAGAGCCTGCGGCCGGACCCATGAAGCCGACCTCGATAATCGAGGCCATGACCACCGCCATCACCATCGCCACGCGCGAAAGCCGCCTCGCGCTGTGGCAGGCCGAGCACGTACAGGCCCGCCTTGCCGAAGAACTGGGCCTGACGGCCACGCTGCTGGGCATGACCACCCGCGGCGACCAGATCCTCGACCGCACGCTGTCCAAGGTCGGCGGCAAGGGCTTGTTCGTGAAGGAGCTGGAGGCCGCGCTGGAAGACGGCCGCGCGCAGCTGGCCGTGCATTCGCTCAAGGACGTGCCCATGGAGCTGCCCGACGGCTTCGTGCTGGCCGCGGTGCTGGAGCGCGAGGACCCGCGCGACGCCTTCGTCTCCAACGACTACGCCTCGCTGGCCGAGCTGCCGCAAGGGGCGGTCGTCGGCAGCTCCAGCCTGCGCCGCGTCACGCAGCTGCTCAGCCTGCGGCCCGACCTGCGCGTGGAGCCGCTGCGCGGCAATCTCGACACCCGGCTGCGCAAGCTGGACGAGGGCGGCTACCACGCCATCGTGCTGGCCGCCGCCGGCCTCAAGCGCCTGGGGCTGGCCGCACGCATCCGCAGCGTGTTCGAGGTCGACCAGATGCTGCCTTGCGCAGGGCAGGGCGCGCTGGGCCTGGAGATCCGCGCCGGCGCCGCCGCGCTGGCCGATGCGCTGGCCCGGCTGGCCCACCGGCCCACGCTGCTGGCCTGCGAGGCCGAGCGCGCCGTGTCGCGCGCGCTGGGCGGCAGCTGCAGC
>JBKBVY010000102.1:0-11627 GCA_046289335.1 Roseateles sp.
AAGGTGGTCGTGCGCCTGGGGCCCTGGTGTCATGGCGAGGCGCGCTACGGCGGCATCCCCGACTGGGTGGTGGACGCCATGCCCACGCGTGGCAACGACCCCGAGTACCTGGGCCATGTCGAGAAGCTCTACGCCGAGATCGGCCAGCAGATCAAGGGCCTGCTGTGGAAGGACGGCGGCCCCGTCGTGGGCGTGCAGCTGGAGAACGAATACAACCTGCGCGGCCCCGGCCAGGGCGAGGCCCACATCAGCGAGTTGAAGCGCCTGGCGATCAAGGCCGGCATGGACGTGCCCTTCTACACCGTCACCGGCTGGGACGGCGCGGTCTACCCGTCCGGCGAGGTGACCCCGGTGTTCGGCGGCTACCCCGACGAGCCCTGGTCCCGGCAGGTCAAGGAGTTGCCGCCGAAGGAGACGCATGCCTTCCGCTTCAACACCCGCGTCAGCGGCGACCTGGGCGCACAGACCAAGGCCCACGGTGTCGGCACGGCCGAGTCGGACAAGGACAAGGTGCCCTTCTTCGGTGCCGAGTACGGCCCCGGCCTGCCGGCCATGTACCGCCGCCGCACGCTGGTGTCGCCGGACGACATCGCCTCCATGCTGCCGGTGCAGATCGGCTCGGGCGTCAACCTGCTGGGCTACTACATGTTCCACGGCGGCCGCAACCCGGTCGGCGCGGGCGGCACGGGCCTGGAGGAAAGCACGCTGAGCGGTGGCTACAACGACACGCCGCGCATCAACTACGACTTCCAGGCGCCGCTGGGCCCGGACGGCCAGCAGCGCGAGGTGCTGACCCGGCTGCGCCCGTATCACTACTTCCTGCGCGACCACGGCGCCCGGCTCGCCACGATGACCGTGCGCCAGCCCGAGCGCTCGCCCGCCAGCCCGGCCGACCTGCAGACGCCGCGCTGGTCGGTGCGCAGCAATGGCGACAGCGGCTTTTTGTTCTTCAACAACCATGTGCGCCAGTACGCCATGCCCAAGCACATGGGCGTGCGCTTCGAGATCGCACTGCCCGGCGGCACCATCACGCTGCCGAGCAAGCCGGTGGACCTGCCCAACGGCGCCTACTTCATCTGGCCCTTCAACCTCGACCTGGACGGCGTGAAGCTGCGCCATGCCACGGCCCAGCCGGTGGCGCGGCTGGATGCCGGCGCGCAGGGGCTGGTGCATGTGTTTGCCGCCACGCCCGGCGTCGAGGCCGAGTTCGCGCTGCCCGAGGGCCTGAAGACCTTCGCGCCCGACGCCGGCCAGCTGCAGCGCATCGGCACCCACAACGGCCGGCCGGTCAGCCTGATGCTGCTGTCGCCCGAGCAGCTGGCCCAGCTGCAGATCCTGGACATCGCCGGCCAGCGCCGCCTGGTGTTCAGCGCGCAGCAGGCCTGGGTGGCCGACGGCCGGCTGCGGCTGCGCGGCCTGGCCACGCAGCCGCTGCAGGCGGCCCTCTTCCCGGCCCTGCCCAAGCCCATGGCCGCCGGCCTGCAGGTGCGCCAGGACGGCTTGCTGCAGCGCCTGACGCTGCCCGCCACCACTGCCGAGCCGGCGCTGCAGACCCGCCAGACCCGAGCGGCCCGCACCGCGCCGCCCATCCGCATCGGCGGCCATGCCAATGCCGCGGTGCAGCCCATCCCCGAGGCCTTTGCGGCGGCGGCCAGCTGGTCGCTGAAGCTGCCGGCCCAGCTGCCGGCCGCCGAGGACGTGCTGCTGGAGCTGGACTTCGTCGGCGACATCGGCCGCGTGTTTGCCGGCACCACGATGCTGGACGACTGGTACTACAACGGCCAGGCCTGGCAGATGGGCCTGAAGCAGTTGGGACTGAAGCCCGGCGCCGAGCTCAAGCTCACCGTGCTGCCGCTGCGTGCCGATGCGCCCATCTACATCGACGCCGCGCACCGCCCCAAGTTCGCCGAAGGCCAGACGCAAGTGGCCGAGCTGCGCAGCGCCCGCCTGCTGCCGGTGCGCCGCGTCGCGATCACGCCATGACCACGGTGCAACTCGAACTGGCGCTGCCGCAGACCGCCACGCTGGGCGAAGGCCTGCTGTGGCGTGACGGCCGTTGGTGGTGGACCGACATCCAGGGCGCCACGCTGAACGCCTGGCGGCCCGGCGAGGCCGCGGCGCAGTCCTGCAGGCTGCCGGACCGTCTGGGCAGCTTTGCGCATTGCCGCTCGGGCCGCGTGCTGCTGGGCCTGGCCAAGCGGCTGGCGCTGGCCACGCTGGACGACGGCCTGGCGTTGGGCCAGCTGCAGACGCTGGTGCCCGTGGACGCCGCCGAGTCGCGCACCCGCATCAATGACGGCCGCACCGACCGCCGCGGCTTCTTCGTGTTCGGCACGCTGAACGAGTCGCGCGAGAAGCGGCCCATCGCCAGCTTCTATCAATACTCGCTGCAGCACGGCCTGCGGCGCCTGGCGCTGCCGGCCGTGGCCATTGCCAACAGCATCTGCTTCAGCCTGGACGGCCGCACGATGTACTTCTGCGACTCGCTGACGCGGCGCATCCAGCAGTGCGACTACGACGCGGACAGTGCCCAGGTCGACAACCTGCGCCCGTTCGCCCTGGTGGCCGACGATGCCGAGCCCGACGGCTCCGTCATCGACGCCGAGGGCTGCCTGTGGAATGCGCAATGGGGCGCCGGCCGCGTGGCACGCTACGACCCCGACGGCCGCCTGATGGCCGCCTACACCGCTGCGGCGCCGCACACCAGCTGCCCCGCGCTGGGCGGCGAGGGCGGCGACCAGCTGCTGGTCACCACCGCACGGGCGGACCTGAGCCGCGAGGCCCTGGCCGCGCAGCCGCTGTCCGGCAGCCTGTTCGGCCTGCGCCTGCCCCGCGCGCTGGCCGTGCAGGACAGCTTGTTCGACGATTGATGGACCCGAAGGAGACGACATGACCCTGCAACGACGCACCATCCTGAGCCTGGCCACGCTGGCGGCGATGCCCCTCGCGGCGCGGGCCGCCGACCCGGTCAAGATCGGCTTCCTGGTCAAGCAGGCCGAGGAGCCCTGGTTCCAGGACGAGTGGAAGTTCGCCGAACAGGCCGCCAGGGACAAGGGCTTCACGCTGGTCAAGATCGGCGTGCCCAACGGCGAGAAGACCATGGCCGCCATCGACAACCTGGCCGCCCAGAAGGCCGTGGGCTTCGTCATCTGCGCGCCCGACGTGAAGCTGGGCGTGGCCATCAACCGCGCCGCCAAGCGCCACAAGCTCAAGGTCATGTCGGTGGACGACCAGCTGGTGGACGGCGCTGGCAAACCCATCGCCGACATCCCGCACATGGGCATCTCGGGCTACGAGATCGGCAAGCAGGTCGGCCAGGGCCTGCTGGCCGAGATGAAGGCGCGCGGCTGGAAGCTCGACGAGGTCGGCGTGCTGCGTGTGGCCTTCGACCAGCTGCCCACGGCCAAGGACCGCACCATGGGCGCGGTGGATGCGCTGAAGGCCGGCGGCATGCCCGCGGCCAACATCGTCGACGCACCGCAGGCCAAGACCGACACCGAGAGCGCCTTCAATGCCGCCAACATCGCGTTCACGAAGAACGCCAAGTTCAAGAAGTGGGTGGCCTTCGGCCTCAACGACGAAGCCGCGCTGGGCGCCGTGCGCGCCGGTGAGGGCCGCGGCATCAAGGCCGACGCGATGCTGGCCATCGGCATCGGCGGCAGCCAGACGGCGCTGAACGAGTTCACCAAGCCCACGCCCACGGCCTTCTACGGCACCGTGCTGATCAGCCCCAAGCGCCATGGCTACGAGACGGCCGCCATGGTCTTCGACTGGGCGACGGCCGGCAAGGTGCCGCCGCCCGTCACGCTGACCAGCGGCATCCTGATGACGCGTGCGAACCAGGCGGAAATTCGTAAGCAGATGGGCTTGTGATGGCGTCCCTGCAGTTCGACAACATCAGCAAGGTCTTCCCCGGCGTCAAGGCGCTGAACGGGGTGAGCTTCGAGGCGCGGCCCGGGCAGGTCATGGGCCTGCTGGGCGAGAACGGCGCGGGCAAGAGCACGCTGCTGAAGATCCTGGGCGGCCAGTACAAGCCCGACGGCGGCCGGCTGCTGATCGACGGCCAGGAGCGCCACTTCACCTCCGCCGGCGATGCCATCGCCGCGGGCGTGGCCATCATCCACCAGGAGCTGCAGTACGTGGCCGAGCTGACGGTGGCCGAGAACGTGCTGCTGGGCCGGCTGCCCACGCGGCTGGGCTTCGTGGACCACCAGGCCGCGCGCCGGCTGGTGGCCGAGCAGCTGGCGGCCATCGGCGTGGACCTGGACCCGGCCGAGCGGCTGTCGGACCTGTCCATCGCCCAGCGCCAGATGGTGGAGATCTGCAAGGCCGTCATGCAGGACGCCAAGGTCATCGCCTTCGACGAGCCCACCAGCAGCCTGTCGCACCGCGAGACCGAGATCCTGTTCAAGCTGGTCAAGCGCCTGCGCGCCGAGGGCCGCACGCTGATCTACATCTCGCACCGGCTGGAAGAGCTGTACGAGCTGTGCGACGCCTGCACCATCTTCCGCGACGGCCGCAAGATCGTCACGCACGAGGTCATGGCCGACGTGCCGCGGGACCGCCTCATCAGCGACATGGTGGGCCGCGAGGTGAAGGACATCTACGACTACCGCAGCCGGCCGCAGGGGCCGGTGCGGCTGGAGGCCCGCGGCCTGCGCAGCGACCGTCTGCCCGAGCCGCTGAGCTTCTGCGTGCGCGGCGGCGAGGTGCTGGGCTTCTTCGGCCTGGTGGGCGCCGGCCGCAGCGAGCTGATGCGGCTGCTGTACGGCGCCGATGCGCGCCGCGGCGGCGAGGTGCTGCTGGACGGCCAGCCGGTGCGTGCCAACGCGCCCGCTGACGCGATTGCGGCCGGCATCGTGCTGTGCCCCGAGGACCGCAAGGAGCAGGGCATCCTGGCCCATGCGTCGGTGGCCGAGAACATCAACATCAGCTGCCGCCGTCATGGCCTGGCCGGCGGCGTGTTCCTGCGCCATGCGCAGGAGGCCCGGCGCGCCGACGACTTCATCCAGAAGCTGCGCATCAAGACCCCCCACCGCGACCAGGAGATCCGCCTGCTGTCGGGCGGCAACCAGCAGAAGGTCATCCTGGCCCGCTGGCTGGCTGAGCCGGGGCTGAAGGTGCTCATCCTCGACGAGCCCACCCGCGGCATCGACGTGGGCGCCAAGAACGAGATCTACAAGATCATCCACGACGTGGCGGCCTCGGGCTGCTGCGTCATCGTCATCTCCAGCGAGCTGCCCGAGGTGCTGGGCATCGCCGACCGCCTCATCGTCATGCGCGACGGCCGCATCAGCGGCGAACTGGCGCGCGAACAAGCCAGCGAGACCGCCGCGCTGGCGCTGGCACTGCCTGACGGGGCGCCCGCCCTGCATTGATCATGAACACGACCACCTCCACGACCGCCGCCGCGCCCCGCCCCGCCATGAACACCAAGTCCCGCGCCCTGCTCAAGGAGCACAGCATGACGCTGGGCTATGCCCTGCTGTTCGTCGTGCTGGCCTTCAGCGTCGAGAACTTCTTCTCGGCGGCCAACATCGTGGGCCTGCTGCTGTCGGTCGCGCAGATCGGCATGGTGGCCTGCACCATGATGCTGTGCCTGGCCTCGCGGGACTTCGACCTCAGCGTTGGTTCGACCATCGCCTTTGCCGGCGTGCTGGGCGCCATGGTGCTGGAGCGCACCGGCAGCCTGGTGATGGCGGTGGGCGGCGGCTTGCTGGCCGGCGCACTGATCGGCGCCGGCAACGGCGTGCTGATCGCCTACCTGCGCGTCAACGCGCTGATCGCCACGCTGGCCACCATGCTGATGGTGCGCGGCCTGGCCTTCATCGCGTCGCAAGGCCAGGCGGTGGGCATTGCCGACGAGCGCTTCTTCGCCTTCGGCGACACCGTGCTGTTCGGCCTGCCGCTGCCGATCTGGATGACGGTGGGCTGCTTCGTCATCTTCGGCGTGCTGCTCAACCACACGGTGTTCGGCCGCAACACGCTGGCCATCGGCGGCAACCCCGAGGCCGCCCGCCTGGCGGGCGTGCGCGTGGAGCGGCTGCGCGTGTGGATCTTCCTGCTGCAAGGCGTCGTCGCCGCGCTGGCCGGCCTGATCCTGTCGGCCCGCATCACCAGCGGCCAGCCCAATGCCGCCACCGGCTTCGAGCTGGACGTCATCTCTGCCTGCGTGCTGGGCGGCGTGTCGTTGGCCGGCGGCAAGGCGCGCATCTTCGGCGTGGTCATCGGCGTGCTCATCATGGGCACGGTCGAGAACGTCATGAACCTGCTCAACGTCGATGCGTTCTACCAATACCTGGTGCGCGGCTTGATCCTGCTCGCAGCGGTCCTTCTCGACCAGCTGAAGACCCGGGGCGAGCGCCGTGCGTGAATTGAAGCCCCTCGCCCAAGGCAAGCCTTGGTCGGTCTTGCAGACCGCGCAGCCGACGGATCGGCTGCTCTTCGGCAGGCACGACAAGTCCACAGGACTTGTCGTGTCCGGCCTCAGCCCCCGCGGGGACGGCGATGCTTGCGGCGTTGAGCCGCAGGCACATCGCCAGGACGGGCCGGCTTGGGAGCGGCCCGGCGCTCGGCCCGTGGAAGGCATGCAACGTCGGACGCTGCTGGCTGCCGGGCTGGCCACCGCGCTGCCCGCGCGCGCCGCCACGCCGCTGCTGGCCGGCGGCGACATCTCCACGCTGACGTGGATGGAGCGCGCCGGTACGGTCTACAAGGACCGCGACGGCAATCCCGGCGACTGCCTGGACATCCTGAAGCGCTACGGCCACAACATCGCCCGCATCCGGCTGTACGACCGCACGGGCCCCGGCACCGGCAACGACGGCTGGTACTGGCCCGAGGGCTCCATGGACCTGCCCGACGTGCTGCGCCTGGCGCGCCGCGCCAAGGCCGCGGGCATGCAGATCCAGTTCACCTTCCACTACAGCGACTTCTGGACCAACTCCAAGACCCAGGACCCTCCCACCGCCTGGCGGCGCGAGCTGGCAGGGCTGCCCGACAACACGGCCCGCTTCAAGCGCCTGGCGGTGCTGGTCGAGCAGCGCACCCGCGAGGTCATGCAGGCGCTGGTGGACCAGGGCACGGCGCCGGAGTTCGTGTCGCTGGGCAACGAGATCGAGCTGGGCATGCTGTACCCCTACGGCAGCACCAGCGTCTGGCCCTTGCTGGGCGCACTGCTGAAGGTGGGCTACGCGGCCGTGAAGGCCGTCAGCCCCGGCTCGCGCGTCGTGCTGCACCTGGACGACGGCGGCAACGAGGCCAAGTACATCGACTGGTTCGACAACGCCCGCCAGCAGGGCGTCAAATGGGACGTCATCGGCCCGTCCTACTACCCGTTCTGGACGAAGAGAACCGTGGCCCAGCTGATGAGCTTCTGCGACACCGTCTCGCGGCGCTACGACAGCGACATCCTGGTCATGGAGACCGGCTTCAACTTCTCGCCCACCAAGCCCGACGGCTGGCCCGGCCAGCTGGAGCACAACGGACCCTATCCGGCCAGCATGAGCAGCCCCGAGGGCCAGCGCGACTTCATGGTCGAGCTGCTGGATGCCTGCCGCGCCCACCCGCGCGTGCTGGGCCTGCTGTACTGGGACCCCATCATGATCGCCAACCCCCGCGTCGGCTGGGCGCTGCGCGAGGGTACGGGCCAGCCGGGCCCCAACGTCGTGTCCAACACCACGCTGTTCGACTTCCAGGGCCAGGCGCTGCCGGTGCTGGACGTCTGGAAGCGCTACACGCAATGAGCGGGCCGCGCCTGGCCGGCAAGGTGGCGCTGGTCACCGGCGCGACCCAGGGCATAGGCCGGGCCGTGGCGCGGCTGTTCGTCGCCGAGGGCGCCAAGGTCATCGTCAACGACCTGCGCCCGACCGACCACAGCGAGGCGCTGCTGGCCGAACTGGGTGAAGCGAACGCGCTGTTCGCTGCCGCCGACATCGCCGACGAGGCGGCCGTGCACGCCATGGTGGCCCGGGGCGCCGAGCGCTTCGGCGCCATCGACGTGCTGGTCAACAACGCTGGCATGAACGTGTTCAGCGAGCCGCTGGCCATGACCGCGGCGCAGTGGCAGCGCTGCTTCGCGGTGGACCTGGAAGGCGCCATGCACTGCTGCCGCGCCGTGCTGCCCGGCATGCTGGACAAGGGCGGTGGCAGCATCGTCAACATCGCCTCCGTCCATGGCCACCGCGTCATCCCGGATTCCTTCCCCTATCCGGTGGCCAAGCATGCGCTGATCGGCATGACCAAGGCGCTGGGCATCCAGTACGCGGCGCGCAATGTGCGCGTCAACTCGATCTCGCCGGGGCTCATCCTGTCCGAGCGTGTGGTCGAATGGCTGGCAAGCCTGCCGCCCGAGGATGCGCAGCGCCAGGTGGACCTGCTGCCACCCAAGCGCATCGGCGAACCCATCGAGGTGGCCTACACGGCGCTGTTCCTGGCCAGCGACGAGGCCCGCTTCATCAACGCGACCGACATCCTCATCGACGGCGGCCGCTCCCAGCTCTATCACGAGTGAGCCCCTCGCCCGGTCTCGCCACGCTGAACGCGGGCAAGCCCAGTCGGGACCGCGCTGCGGCCAGAGCCCGCAGCGCTTCGGCAGGCATGGCGAGTCCACAGGACTCACCATGTCCGGCCTCAGCCCCCAGGGGGGCGGCGATGCTTGCGGCATTGAGCCGCAAGCCCATCGCCAGATGGGCCGGCTTGGGAGCGGCCCGGCGCTCGGCCCGCCAATACCCGCGGCACGGGGCTGACAATCTTTAAACCATGACCGATCCCCGCGCCGACCGCTTTGTCCGCTCCCACCTGAAGACCCGCCAGCTGGTGCTGCTCGTGGAGCTGGGGCGGCACGGCTCCATCCTGCATGCGGCTCAGGCCGCCAACCTGACGCAGCCGGCGGCCTCCAAGCTGCTGGCCGACCTGGAGCATGCGCTGGGCGTCAAGCTGTTCGAGCGCCTGCCGCGCGGCGTGGCGCCCACCTGGTACGGCGAGGTCATGATCCGCCGCGCCGGCGCCGCGCTGGCCGAGCTGGACGCGGCCCACCAGGAGGTCATGGAGCTGCTGTCGGGCATGAGCGGCCGCGTGTCGGTGGGCTCGGTGCTGACGCCCTCGGTCACGCTGCTGCCCCGCGCGGTCGTCGCGCTGAAGGCCCAGCAGCCGCGCGTGCACGTGGCCATCACCGTGGACACCAGCAAGCTGCTGACGCAGCAGCTGCAGGGCGGCGAGCTGGACCTGGTCATTGGCCGCGTGCTGGACAGCGAGTCCGCCGCGCAGCTCAGCTTCGAGCCGCTGACCGACGAGCCGCACAGCCTCATCGTGCGCGCCGGCCATCCGCTGGCCGGCCGCAGCGACCTGCGCCTGCAGGAGCTGGCCCAGCAGGCTTGGATCCTGCCGCCCAGCGGCAGCATCCTGCGCGACCGCCTGACCTCGCTGTTCCTGACCGCCGGGCTGGACCAGCCGCAGCAGGCGGTGGAAACCTTGTCGCTGCCCGTCATCGCGCGCCTGCTGATGCAGTCCGACATGGTGGTGGCCCTGCCCGAGGAACTGGTCAAGGACTACCTGGAAGGCGGGCAGCTGACCGTGCTGGACATCGACCTGGGCCTGCGCATGGATGCCTACGGCATCATCACCCGCCGCGGCCACCAGCTCTCGCCCGGCGCCGAGCTGATGCTGGCCTGCCTGCGCGAGCAGGCGCAGCGGCGCCCGGGCTGACGGCCGCGCCGGCTCTGGCCGCCGGGCCGGGCGAACGAACCGCCCCCTCGCCGCCTGGGTGATTTCCCGACCGTTCGGTCGGCAATCCGCCGATACCATGGCCGCACCGCCACCCTCGCGCTGCCATGGACCTCACGATTGCCGCCATCCTGGGCCTGGACGGGCTGACCAACGGGGCCATCTACGCACTCGTGGCGCTGGCCCTGGTGCTGGTGTTCTCCGTCACCCGCATCATCTTCATCCCGCAGGGCGAGTTCGTCGCCTTCGGCGCGCTGACGCTGGCGGCGCTGCAGCTGGGCAAGGTGCCGGGCACGGTCTGGCTGTTGCTGCTGATGGCCGTGGCCGCCGCGCTGCTGGACCTGGCGCAAGGCCTGCGCGAGCGCCAGGGCGCCGCGCGACTGGGCCTGGCGCTGCTGCGCAGGCTGGCCCTGCCGGCCGTGCTGGCGCTGGCGACGCCGCTGCTGCTGCGCGGCCCGCTGCCGCTGTGGCTGCAGGTGCTGCTGACGCTGGCCATCGTCACCGCCATGGGCCCGCTGCTGTACCGCCTGGCCTACCAGGCGCTGTCCGCGGCCAGCGTGCTGACGCTGCTCATCGTGTCGGTGGGCGTGCATTTCGCGCTGACCGGCGTGGGGCTGGTCTTCTTCGGTGCCGAGGGCTATCGCACGCCGGCCTTCTGGGAGGCGCGCTTCGATGCCGGCCCGCTGAGCTTCACGGGCCAGACGCTGATCATCTTCGGCGCGTCGGTCGCGCTCATCGTCGCGCTGTACCTGTTCTTCGAGCGCACGCTGACCGGCAAGGCCTTGCGCGCGACCTCGGTCAACCGCACGGGCGCGCGGCTGATGGGCATTTCCGGCGACGCCGCCGGCAGCCAGACCTTCACGATGGCGGCCTTCATCGGCGCGCTGTCGGGGTTGCTGATCGCGCCGTCCACGACGATTTACTACGACACCGGCTTCCTGATCGGCCTCAAGGGCTTCGTCGCGGCCGTGTTCGGCGGCCTGGCCAGCTTCCCGATGGCGCTGGGCGGCGCCATCGGCGTGGGGCTGATCGAGAGCTTCGGCTCCTTCTGGGCCAGCGCGTTCAAGGAGGTCATCGTGTTCACGGTGATCCTGCCCATCCTCCTCTGGAGGTCGTTCGTCGACCCGCATCACGAGGAGCACTGACGCATGAAGCGCCCCCCTTTCCCGCTGCCCGCGGCGCTGGCCGCCGCGTTGCTGCTGGCCTTGCCGCTGCTGCCCGTGCCCGACTTCTGGATCACGCAGCTCAACTACATCGGCCTGTTCTCGCTGGTCGTGCTGGGCCTGGTGCTGCTGACCGGCGTGGGCGGGCTGACCTCGTTCGGCCAGGCCGCCTTTGCCGGCGTGGGCGCCTATGCCACCGCCTACCTGAGCACGGTGCTGGGCCTGTCGCCCTGGCTGGGGCTGCTGGCCGGGCTGGGCCTGGCGCTGGTGCTGGCGCTGGTCATCGGGCTGCTGACGCTGCGCATGTCGGGCCACTACCTGCCGCTGGCCACCATCTGCTGGTGCCTGGCGCTGTACTACCTGGTCGGCAACCTGGAGGCCCTGGGCAAGTACGACGGCCTGCTGGGCCTGCCGCCTGTTCAGCTGGGCGAGTTCAGCTTCCAGAGCGAGCGCCGCATCTACTGGCTGATCTGGCTGGCGGCGCTGCTGGCCGCGCTGGCCGTCACGCGGCTGCTGGACTCGCGGCCGGGCCGCATCATGCGCGCGCTCAACGGCCACCGCGGCGGCGGCACCACCATGCCCGAGGCCATGGGCGCGTCCACCTTCCGCTACAAGCTGACGATGTTCGTCATCGCCGCGCTGCTGGCCGCCCTGTCGGGCTGGCTGTATGCCCACATGCAGCGCAGCGTGAACCCCTCGCCCTTCGGCATCAAGTTCGGCATCGAGTACCTGTTCATGGCC
>JBKBVY010000103.1:0-11532 GCA_046289335.1 Roseateles sp.
GACGGTGCCATTCCCGAGGAGCTGCGGCCGCTGCTGGGCAACCGCGTCTACGGCTGCGACGACTGCCAGCTGGCCTGCCCGTGGAACAAGTTCGCCCGGCCGGCCGTGCTGGCCGACTTCGACGCCCGGCCCGGCCTGGCGGGCACGCCCATCGCCGCGCTGCTGGACTGGGACGAGGCCCAGTTCCTGCGCCGCACCGAGGGCTCGGCGATACGCCGCATCGGCTTCGCGCGCTGGCGGCGCAACCTGGCCGTGGCCGCGGGCAACGCGCTGCGCCGGCGCGACGATGCGCCGCTGCGCGCCGCGCTGCAACGCGCGCTGGCGGGCGTCGACGCGCTGGTGGCCGAGCACATCGCCTGGGCCTTGTCCGCGCCCGCGGGCGCTGCCGCGTTATCGTCCCTGACCCTGCCTGCCGGAGACCCTGAATGAGCTTGCTGCGCCGTCGCGATGTCCTGACCCTGGCCGCCACCGCGGCCGCGCTGCCCGCGCAGGCGCTGCAGTACGAGGGCCAGGAGTTTGCCGACACGCTGGCGCTGGGCGGTGCGACGCTGGTGCTCAACGGCGCCGGCAAGCGCCAGGTGGCCATCTACCCGCTCTACCTCGCAGGCCTGTGGCTGCCGCACAAGGCCAGCACGCCGGCGGCCATCTACGCCCAGACCGGCCCCAAGCGGGTGGAACTGCGCATCGTGATCCCGCTGGTCAAGGACGTGTCGACGCAGGAGTTCGTCAAGGCCATCGACAAGGGCGTGCGCCGCAACAGCAGCGAGGCCGAACTGGCCGCGGTGAGCGAGCGGGTGCGCCAGTTCAACGCCGCCATCGCGGAGGTGGGGCGCGTCAAGAAGGGCGACCTGCTGCGCATCGACTACCTGCCCGCCCAGGGCGGCACGGTGCTGACCGTCAACGGCAAGACCTGGGGCCAGCCCATCGAAGGCCAGGACTTCTACACCGCCTTCCTGAAGGTCTTCCTGGGTGACCGCAACAGCGATGCGCGGCTGCGCGCCGGATTGCTGGGCCAGCCGGGCTAGCATCGCGGCACCAAAACCCAGGAGACAGACCTCATGCAACGCCGTTCCGTCCTCCAAGCCGCCGCGCTCACCGGCCTCAGCCCCATGGCCTGGGCCCAGGCCTATCCCAACAAGCCCGTGCGCCTCATCGTGCCGTTCGCACCGGGCGGCACGACCGACATCATTGCCCGCATCGTCTCCGAGCGCATGAACGCCATCCTGGGCCAGACCATGGTGGTCGAGAACCGCGCCGGCGGCGGCGGCACGGTGGGCGCCAACGAGATCGCCCGCGCCGCGCCGGACGGCTACACGCTGGGCGTGGCGACCGTCTCGACGACGGCGGCCAACCCCGCCATCAACAAGAAGATCGCCTACAACCCGCTGACGGACTTCACGCCGGTCATCAACATCGCGGCGACGCCCAACGTCATCGCGGTGCACCCGAGCTTCCCGGCGCGCGACTACAAGGGCTTCGTGGCCGAGCTCAAGAAGAACCCGGGCAAGTACAGCTATGCCAGCTCGGGCACCGGCGGCATCGGCCATCTGCAGATGGAGCTGTACAAGACGCTGGCCGGCGTGTTCGTGCTGCACATCCCCTACCGCGGCGCCGGCCCGGCGCTGAACGACACGGTGGCCGGCCAGGTGCCGCTGATCTTCGACAACCTGCCCTCGGCGCTGCCCTTCATCAGGGACGGCCGTCTGGTGCCCATCGTCGTGGCGGCGCCGCAGCGCGTGGCTGCGCTGCCCAACGTGCCGACCTTCAAGGAGGTGGGCCTGGAGCCGGTCAACCGCATGGCCTACTACGGCATCCATGCGCCCAAGGGCCTGCCGCGCGACATCGTCGACAAGGTCAACGCCGCCGTGCGCAAGGCGCTGGAGATCCCGGACGTGAGGAAGCGCATCGAGGACACCGGCTCGCTGATCGTGGCCAACACGCCCGAGCAGTTCGCCGCGCAGATCGCGGCCGAGTTCGAGGTCTACAAGAAGGTCGTCGTGCAGCAGAAGCTCAGCCTGGAGTGAGTGACGCGGGCATCGAGGCCTTCATCGAGGCGCTCTGGCTGGAAGACGGCCTGAGCGCCAACACGCAGGCCGCTTACCGGCGTGACCTGGCGGCGCTGGCAGTCTGGCTGGCACCGCTGCCGCTGGACGCCTGCACCGAGAGCCAGCTGTTCGAGTACGCCGTGGCCCGGCCGGCGGCCAAGGCCAGCAGCGCCAACCGGCGGCTGTCGGTGTTCAAGCGCTACTTCCGCTGGGCGCTGCGCGAGGGCCGCATCCAGGCCGATCCCACGCTCAAGCTGACGGCGGCCAAGCAGCCGCTGCGCGTGCCCAAGCTGCTCAGCGAGGCCCAGGTGGCGGCGCTGCTGAACGCGCCGGACGTGGACACCGCGCTGGGCCTGCGCGACCGCGCGATGCTGGAGTTGATGTACGCCAGCGGCCTGCGGGTGTCCGAGCTGGTCACGCTGAAGAGCGCGCACGTTGCCTTCAAGGACGCCGTGCTGCACATCACCGGCAAGGGCGCCAAGAGCCGGCTGGTGCCCTTCGGAGAGCATGCGCGCGACTGGCTGGCGCGCTACCTGCGCGAGGCGCGCGCCGAGATCCTGGCCGGCCGCAGCAGTGACGACCTGTTCGTCACCGCGCGCGGCGCCGGCATGACGCGGCAGATGTTCTGGACGCTGATCAAGCACCACGCGCTGGCAGCCGGCATCACGGTGCCGCTGTCTCCGCACACGCTGCGCCATGCCTTCGCGACCCACCTGCTCAACCATGGTGCGGACCTGCGCGCGGTGCAGCTGCTTTTGGGGCATGCCGACCTGTCCACCACGCAGATCTACACCCATGTGGCGCGCGAGCGGCTCAAGGCCTTACACGCGGCTCACCACCCGCGGGGATAGGTGCCGCGCGTAGCACGCGGGCTTCGAAAGTTTCATTGGTTTCAATCCTGTCGGAGGGCCACAACAGCGGCCGCCACAGCGGGCCGGCCGCGCGCAAACTGCGCCGCCATCGCACACCACTTCACGGAGCATTCATGCCCGCTCACCGTCTGTTGCCCATCGCGCTGGCCGCGCTCGGCCTGTTCAGTGCTGCCGCCATCGCCCAGGAGACGACCAGCCTCGAACGCGTCAGCATCCTCGGCTCGCGCAAGTCGCTGCCCGCCTCGTCCAGCACCGACACCCTGGTGCCGGTGGACATCTACTCGATGGGCAAGGTGGCCGAGGGCGGCGGGCAGTTCGACCTGGCGCAGACGCTGCAGTACCTGTCGCCGTCGTTCAACTCCACGCGCCAGACCGGCGCGGACGGCGCCGACCTGATCGACTCGGCCGCGCTGCGCGGCCTGGGCTCGGACCAGACGCTGGTGCTGGTCAACGGCAAGCGGCGCCACACGGTGGCGCTGGTCAACCTGGCGTCATCAACGTGCAGCTGAAGAAGCGCGCCGGCTGCGAGGCCGTGGCCGGTTACGGCCAGTACTCGGCCGGCGACGGCAAGAACTACCTGGCCTCGGCCTACTGCGGCGTGAAGCTGGGCGACGCACCCTGGGCATCACCGGCGAGTGGCAGGACCGCGGACGCTCCAACCGCAACGACCCCAACGACGAGAACATCGGGCCGCGCCTCATCGGCGACACGGCGGTCAAGAACAAGACCGTCTACCTGAACGGCGAGTTCCCCGTCGCCGGCGACAGCAAGGTCTACCTGACGGCCGGCGCGCAGGACCGCGACGCGTCCTCCGGCGCCTGGACGCGCGGCGGCGTGGGCTCCGACGACATCCCCAGCCGCAACTCGGCCGCGATGTATCCCAACGGCTTCGTGCCCTTCATCAACGGCGACATCCAGGACCGCTACGTCATCGTCGGCTGGAAGTCCACCTTCGCCGGCTGGGACGCCGACCTGTCGCAGACCTGGGGCTCCAACAAGATGCGCTACGACATCAGCAACACGCTGAATGCGTCCATCGCCAACAAGGACTTGGCTGGGGGCGGCAAGGGCATCAGCGCCAACCGCTTCGACGCCGGCGGCTTCGGCTTCAGCCAAGCGACGACCAACGTCGACGTGAGCCGCTATTTCCCCGACCTGCTGGGCGGCAGCAACATCGCCTTCGGCGCCGAGTACCGCCGCGAGAAGTACGACATCGTGGCCGGCGAGCCCGGCTCCTACATCGATGCCGACGGCGTGGGCGTGGGCGGCAATGCCGGCAGCCAGGGCTTCCCGGGCTTCCAGCCGGCCGATGCCACCAATCGCAGCCGCAACAGCCAGGCCATCTACTTCGACTGGGAGGTCAGCCTGACGCCCGCCCTGACGCTGGACGCCGCGCTGCGCGCCGAGCACTACAGCGACTTCGGCTCCACCACCACCGCCAAGCTGGCCGGCAGCTACAAGGCCAGCAAGGCCTTGCTGCTGCGCGGAGCGGCCAGCACGGGCTTCCGCGCGCTCAGCCTGCAGCAGCTGTACTTCTCGTCCACCTTCACCGACTTCATCAACCAGCAGCCGCTGGACGTGGTGCTGGCGCCCAACGGCAGCGCCATCACCAACGCCGCGGGCGTGCCGGCGCTGAAGCAGGAGAAGTCCAAGAACCTGACCCTGGGCTTCACCTTCAAGCCCAGCGCCGACACGGCCATCACGGCCGATCTCTACCAGATCAACATCCGCGACCGCATCGTGCTGTCGGGCCGCTTCGACGACAGCAACTACCCGGCGCTGGGCGCCATCCTGCAAGGCCTGGGCGTGGGGCAGGCGCAGTTCTTCGTGAACTCGGTGGACACGCGCACCCGCGGCCTGGACCTGACCGCCTCCACGCGCACCCGGCTGGGCGCGGGCCAGCTCAGCACCTTCCTGGCGCTCAACATCAGTCGCACGACGGTGACGGCCATCCATGCGCCGGCATCGCTGAAGGGCTTTGAAGACGTGCTGCTGTCCGAGCGCGAGCGTCTGTTCATCGAGCAGGCCGGCCCGCGCGCCAAGGCCACGCTGGGCTTCGAGTACGCCCAGGGCGCCTGGACCGGCGAGGCCAAGATCATCCATTTCGGCAGCCAGACCCAGGGCACGTTCTCGGGTCCGCCGGTGCCCAACCTGCACTACAAGCCCAAGACCTCCATGGACCTGGGCCTGACCTGGCAGGCCACGCCGGCGCTCAAGCTCAGCGTGGGCGGCAACAACGTGTTCAACGTCAAGCCCACGCGCCAGGACCCGTTCGAGACCGACAACGGCTTCTACTACGACAGCGTGCAGTTCGGCCTGAACGGCGCGTCCTATTTCGCGCGGGCGCACTACAGGTTCTAAAGGCGTCCTGGACAATCCGGGCGGATGGACCACAGCTTTCTCTCCGCCCTGATCCTGCTGTTGCTGGTGCTGGACCCGCTCGGCAGCCTGCCCATCTTCATTTCCGTGATGCGTGCGGTGCCGCGCGAGCGCCGCACCCGCGTGGCCATGCGCGAGGTGGGCATCGCCTTCTGCGTGCTGTTCGCCTTCATGTTCCTGGGCGAGGGCTTCCTGCGGGTCATGCACCTGTCGGAGCGTTCGCTGGAGGTGGCGGGCGGCGTGATCCTGATGATCATCGCCATCCGCATGATCTTCGGCGGCTCCAGCGAGTCGGCCTACGGGCTGGAGGCGGGCCGGGAGCCGCTGATCTTCCCGCTGGCCGTGCCGCTGCTGGCCGGCCCGTCGGCCATGGCCACGGTGCTGCTGCTGGCGTCCCGCCAGCCGGACCGCATCTACGAATGGATAGGCGCCCTGAGTGCCGCCATGCTGGTGTCGGGTGTGGTGCTGGTGCTGGCCGACCGCATCCGCCGTCTGCTGGGCGATTCGGTCGTGTCGGCCATCGAGAAGCTGATGGGCCTGGTGCTGACGGCCATCGCGGTGGAGATGGTGCTGGCCGGCCTGAAGCGCTACTTCATCGGCGGGCTGTGACGCCGCCGGCCAGTGGTCGGCTCACTTCTGCTTCTTGGCTTCCTTGCCCTTGGGGATCACCGAGGTCATCGGCGCCACCGGGCGGTCGCTGCCGGCGGCCTTGGCGGGGCCCGTGTCCTTCTTGGGCTTCTTGACCATCTTGTTGCTGCGCTGTTCGGTGTTGGCCATGGGGCCTTCGTGCGAGGGGTTGGGCGTAGGCCGGACTATGCCTCAGCGTCGTAGCGGGCCTTGGCCGGGCTCAGCGCCCATTGCGCGGCCGTGATGTCGTAGCGGGCGCAGTCCATGTCATACCAGCGGCCCAGGCCGGTGTAGGTCATGCCCAGGCGCTGCATGACGGTGGAGGAGGCCTGGTTCTCGGGCTGGCAGACGGCGCAGATCAGCTCCGGCTCCAGCGTCGCAAAGGCCCAGCCCACCATGTGGCGGGCCGCCTCGCTGGCATAGCCCTGGCCCCAGACGTCCTGGCGCAGCCGCCAGCCGGTCTCCAGCGGGCCGGCGGGGTCGCGGTTGAGGTGCTGGATGCAGCCGCAGCCGATCAGGTCGCCGTCGTCCCGGCGGACGAAGCCCCACCACGAGTAGCCGAACTCGACCCAGCGCGCTTTCACGCGGTCGATCATCAGCCGGCTGTCCTCGCGGGTGTCGGGTCGGCCGGTGATGTAGCGCATCACGACGGGATCGCTGTTCAGGCGGTACAGCGCATCCAGGTGGCTGTCGTTCAGCGGCTCCAGCCGCAGGCGGGGGGTGTTCAGGATCGTCATGGCGTCGGGTGGGCGGTGGCGCCCGCATTCTTGGGCGCGCGGTCTCACGATTCGAAAGTCACTTTCCATATTGCGGAACGCGATCATGCTGCGCTGCCGCAAGATTTCTCATTATGATGAATTGCGTTTTGCAATTTGAAATAGCAAAGATAACTTGTTGATTTAAAGGAACAAAGTTTTTTGTCTTATATAAGACTTGCATGTGCCACAGCCAGGGCTAGAGGACTAGTCTTGAGCCATCGTTTTTCGATGTCTGCAAGGAGCTTCCATGACCCGCCTCACCCGTGAACAACAGATTGCCGCCCTGGAAAAAGACTGGGCCGAGAACCCCCGCTGGAAGGGCATCACCCGCGGCTACACCGCCGCCGACGTGGTGCGCCTGCGCGGCTCGGTGCAGATCGAGCACACGCTGGCCAAGCGTGGCGCCGAGAAGCTGTGGAACCTGGTCAACACCGAGCCGTTCGTCAACGCCCTCGGCGCGCTGACCGGCAACCAGGCCATGCAGCAGGTCAAGGCCGGCCTGAAGGCCATCTACCTGTCCGGCTGGCAGGTCGCGGGCGACGCCAACAGCAACGGCGAGATGTATCCCGACCAGTCGCTGTACTCGGTGGATTCGGTGCCCAAGGTCGTCAAGAAGATCAATGCCACGTTCAAGCGTGCCGACGAGATCCAGTGGAGCGAGGGCAAGGACGACATCGACTTCTTCGCCCCCATCGTGGCCGATGCCGAGGCCGGCTTCGGCGGCGTGCTGAATGCCTTCGAGCTGATGAAGGCCATGATCGATGCGGGCGCGGCCGGCGTGCACTTCGAAGACCAGCTGGCCAGCGCCAAGAAGTGCGGCCACATGGGCGGCAAGGTGCTGGTGCCCACGCGTGAAGCGGTCGCCAAGCTGGTCGCCGCGCGCCTGGCGGCCGACACCATGGGCGTGCCCACGCTGCTGGTGGCCCGCACCGACGCCGAGGCCGGCGACCTCGTCACCAGCGACATCGACGACAACGACAAGCCCTTCTGCACCGGCGAGCGCACCGTCGAAGGCTTCTACCGCACCAAGAACGGCCTGGACCAGGCCATCAGCCGCGGCCTGGCCTATGCGCCCTATGCCGACCTGATCTGGTGCGAGACCGGCAAGCCCGACCTGGCCTTCGCCAAGGCGTTTGCCGACGCCATCCATGCCAAGTTCCCCGGCAAGCTGCTGGCCTACAACTGCTCGCCCAGCTTCAACTGGAAGAAGAACCTGGACGACGCCACCATCGCCAAGTTCCAGCGCGAACTGGGCGCCATGGGCTACAAGTTCCAGTTCATCACGCTGGCCGGCTTCCACAGCCTGAACTACTCGATGTTCGAGCTGGCCCACGGCTATGCGCGCAACCAGATGAGCGCCTTCGTCGAGCTGCAGGAGAAGGAATTCGCTGCCGCCGAGAAGGGCTTCACCGCGGTCAAGCACCAGCGCGAGGTCGGCACCGGTTACTTCGACGCCGTCACCACCACCATCGAAGCCCAGGCCTCTACCGCGGCCCTGAAGGGCTCCACGGAGGACGAACAGTTCTTCGACGCCAAGCACGGCTGAACCCCGCCCGATTGAGCAGAGTCAGACGTCAACTCCTGACTTTTGGGCCCGCCTCCCGGCGGGCCCTTTTTTCGTTCAGGACCTGGCCACGCGGAAGACACCCACCGACTCGTTCAAGGCCAGCGTCTGCTCGCGCAGGCTCTCGGCCGCGGCGGTGGACTGCTCCACGAGCGCGGCGTTCTGCTGGGTCACCTGATCCAGCTGTGTGATCGCGATGTTGACCTGCGCGATGCCGTCGGACTGCTCGGCGGTGGCCGTCGTGATCTCGCCCATGATGTCCTTGACCCGCTGCACGGCGCCCACCAGCTCGTCCATGGTCTTGCCGGCCTCGGCCACCAGACGTGCGCCCGTCTCCACGCGCTCCACGCTGCTGCCGATCAGCGTCTTGATCTCGCGCGCGGCATCCGCCGAGCGGCCAGCCAGCGAGCGCACCTCGCTGGCGACGACCGCGAAGCCGCGGCCCTGCTCCCCCGCCCGCGCCGCTTCCACCGCGGCGTTCAGCGCCAGGATGTTGGTCTGGAAGGCGATGCCGTCGATGACGCCGATGATGTCGGCGATCTTGCGCGAGCTGGCATTGATCTCGTCCATGGTGTGCACCACCTGGCCCACCACCTCGCCGCCGCGCTGCGCCACGCCGGCGGCGGTGACGGCCAGCGCATTGGCCTGACCGGCCGAGGCGGCGGAATGCTGCACCGTGCCGGTCAGCTGCTCCATCGCGCTGGCCGTCTCCTCCAGGCTGGAGGCGGCCTTCTCGGTGCGCGCGCTCAGGTCCTGATTGCCGCTGGCGCTCTCGCTGGACGCGGAGCCTATGGACTCGGCCGAGTCGCGGATGGCGCCTATGGTCTGGGCCAGCGTCTCGCGCATGCGGCGCAGCGTGCGCAGCAGCTGGCCGATCTCGTCGTTGCCCGCCGCCATGCCCGTGCCCGAGCGCATCAGGTTGCCGTCCGCCACGCGCTCGGCCAGCTCGTTGGCCGCCGCCAGCGGCACGGTGATGCTCAGCGTGATGCGCCAGGCCGCCACGGCGCCCAGCGCCAGCATGGCCAGGCCAAAGCCCAGCAGCAGCGCACGGCTGGTGCCGCTGGCGGCGTCGACCTCGGCGGCCGTCCTGTCAATGCTGCGGCGCTGGTGGTCCAGAAAGGCCTGCATGCGCTCCAGATAGACCTTGGAGGCGGGCAGGAAGACCTCGGTGAACTGCCGGTCCGCCGCCTCGGCCTGGCCGTCCTTCTTGAGCCTGACGATGGCCTCGCGCGCGTCGATGTAGACCTTGCGCGCCTGAGCCACCGCGTCGAACAGCGCCTGCTCCTCGGGCGAGCGGATCAGCGCCTTGATGCGGTCCTGCAGCTCGGAGGAGGACTGGGTCGACTGCGCCTGGTCTTCCTTGAACAGCTCCACCAGCGATGCGTCGGCGCTCTTGGCAATGGCCATCGTGCGGCGCACGCCGGCGCTGATGTTGCGGTTCCAGTCCGCCAGCAGGCGCTCCTTGGTCAGCGGTTCGGCCATCATCTGCCGTGTCGCTGCCGCGGTGGCGGCCAGCCGTCAGGATGCCAGCGCGATCACGCAGGCGGCCAGCACCAGCACCAGCGCAAAGCCCAGCGTCAGCCGCTTGGCAATGGATAGCTTGGTCATGCGAGTCTCCGTTCTTCTTCTCTTCCGCCACGCGCGGAAGCCAACGGAGCATGCTAGGGCGGCGCGCGGTGCCGCGATGCGGTCGCTCTGGGACTTCGGTCACGCTCGCGCCGGGAACGCGCGTCAACGCGAGGCCGCCAGCAGCGCGCGGTAGTCGTCGGCGCTGGCGATGCGCGGGTTGGTCTTGTGGCAGTGATCCAGCAGCGCATGCTCGACGATGCGCTCATCCCACTCGGGGCCCACCCCCATCGCGGCCAGGCCGGCCGGCAGGCCCAGGCGGGCGTTCATCGCGGTGATGGCGTCCGCCACCGCGTCGGCGTCGCGGCCGGCCAGGCCCATGGCCTGAGCCAGCCTGGCCATGCGGTGCTCGCGGCTGACGCCGTCGGCCGCGGCATTGAAGCGGATGACGGCCGGCAGGAACACCGCATTCAGCGTGCCGTGGTGCAGCCGCGGGTTCAGGCCGCCCAGCGAATGGCTCAGCGAGTGCACCGCACCCAGCCCCTTCTGGAAGGCCAGCGCGCCATGCACGCTGGCGCACATCATGTCCAGCCGGGCCGCGCGGTCCTGGCCGTCGCGCGTGGCGCGCTCGATGCTCTGCCAGCCGCGCCGCAGCCCCTCCAGCGCGATGCCGTCGGCCGGCGGGTTGAAGGCCGGCGCCAGAAAGGTCTCGATGCAGTGGGCGATGGCGTCCATGCCCGTCGCGGCGGTCAGGTGCGGCGGCAGCGCCAGCGTCAGCGCCGGGTCGCAGATGGCGGCCTTGGGCAGCAGCACCCAGTTGTGGAAGCCCAGCTTGCGGCCGTCGTCCACGATGAGGATGGCGCCGCGCGCCACCTCGCTGCCGGTGCCGGCCGTGGTGGGCACGGCGATCAGCGGCAGCACCGCGGACGTGAGGTGGACCGCGCCCCCCTCGATGGTGGCCCAGCGCTTCAGCGGCCCCTCGTGCGTGGCGGCAATGGCCACGCCCTTGGCCAGGTCGATGCTGGAGCCGCCGCCGACGGCCACGAGGCCGTCGCAGCCCTCGGCCCGCAGCTGCTCGACAGCCAGCCGCACGGCCGCCTCGGTCGGGTTGGCGGGCGTCTGGTCGAACACCGGCGGCTGCTCGGCAAAGCCGGCCAGCGCCAGGTCCAGCACACCGGCCGCGCGCACGCCGGCATCGGTCACCACCAGCGGCCGCCGCATGCCGGCGCGCTCGCACTCGGCCGGCAGCAGACGGCTGGCGCCGAACTCGATCTCGATGCGGGTCAGGTAGAGGATCTGGGCCATGGCTGGCGCTCCAAAAGGATTTTGTGCATCCTAGGCCGGCCTGCCTGAACGGGGCGTCATGCGCGCGACGCGTGGCCTTGGCTTGCGCCGGAGACAATGCCGCGTCCATGACGCATCCCCTGTCTCCCCGCATGGCGGCACTGCTGGCGCGCATCCAGCGCGCCAACCGCCCGCCCTTTCACAGCCTGACACCGCGCGAGGCCCGCATCGCCTACCGCATGGGCGCAGAGATCCTGGACCTGCCGCGCGCCCCGCTGGCCCGCGTGCAGGACCTGCAGGTCGCCGGCCGCCCGGCGCACGACTGTCAGCGGCACGTCGGCGCTAGCGGCTATGCGCGCGACGGTATCGGGGGTCGAATCCCATTCGGCGCGGCCAAGATCGGCATGGATCGCCATCCGCCGCGCCCGCGGATGGCC
>JBKBVY010000104.1:0-11521 GCA_046289335.1 Roseateles sp.
CGCACTCACGGCATTTCGGGCCGAGCGCCGGGCCGCCCCCAAGCCGGCCCGCCATGGCGATGTGCGTGCGGCTCGATGCCGCACGCATCGCCGTCCCCCAGGGGGACCGACCAGACTGGCCCGCGTTCAGCGCGGCCAGGTTGGGCGAGGGGCGCCATATCAACTGCCACGGTAGGTCGAGTAGGACCAGGGCGACGCCAGCAGCGGCACGTGGTAATGCGCGCCGGGGTCGGCAATGCCGAAGTCCAGCGGCACCTCGTCCAGGAAGGGCGGCTCGGGCAGCGTCTCGCCGCGGGCGCGGAAGTAGGCCGCCACCTCGAACACCAGCCGGTAGCGGCCGGGCAGGAAGTCCGTGCCCTCCAGCACCGGACCGTCGGCGCGGCCATCACCGTTGAGGTGCAGGCTGCGCAGCCATTGCGGGCCTTCCGCATCGAAGCGGTACAGCCGCACGCCCATGCCGGCCGCGGGGCAGCCGTTGGCGGTATCGAGCACGTGTGTTGTCAGTTTGCCCATCGGGATTCCGTTCAGCGTTGCCGCATGCGGCTTGATGCAAAGTGTAGGGATGAGCATTGCACGCTACCCCCGCGACCTCGTCGGCTACGGCGAGAACCCGCCGCATGCGCAATGGCCGGGCCAGGCCCGCGTGGCCGTGCAGTTCGTGCTGAACTACGAAGAAGGCGGCGAGAACTCGGTGCTGCATGGCGATGCCGGCAGCGAGCAGTTCCTGTCCGAGATGTTCAATCCGGCCAGCTACCCGGCGCGGCATCTCAGCATGGAGGGCATCTACGAGTACGGCTCGCGCGTGGGCGTGTGGCGGCTGCTGCGCGAGTTCGAGCGGCGCGCGCTGCCGCTGACCGTGTTCGGCGTGGGCATGGCGCTGGAGCGGCACACCGACGTGACGCAGGCCTTCGTGGAGCTGGACCATGAGATCGCCTCGCACGGCTGGCGCTGGATCCACTACCAGGGCATGGATGAGGACACCGAGCGCGCGCACATGGCCCAAGCCATGGCCAGCCTCAAGCGCCTGACGCTGGGCCGCGACCCGCATGGCCTGGGCTGGTACACCGGCCGCGACAGCCCCAACACCCGCCGGCTCGTCGCCGACTTCGGCGGCTTCGAGTACGACAGCGACTACTACGGCGACGACCTGCCCTTCTGGCTGCAGGTGCGCAAGACCAATGGCGAGCTGGCACCGCATCTGGTCGTGCCCTACACGCTGGACTGCAACGACATGCGCTTCGCGCTGCCGCAGGGCTTCAGCCACGGCGAGCCCTTCTTCCAGTACCTGAAGGACACGTTCGACGTGCTGTATGCGGAAGGCGCCGAGGCGCCCAAGATGATGAGCATCGGCATGCACTGCCGGCTGCTGGGCCGGCCGGGGCGCATGCGCGCGCTGCAGAAGTTCCTCGACCACATCGAGTCGCACGACCGCGTGTGGGTGTGCCGGCGGCTGGACATCGCGCGGCACTGGAAGGCCACGCACCCCTTCGACGCCAAGACCGCTTTCGTGTGGGAATGATGACCCTGGACCAACTGAACGCCGCCAGCGCGGCCGACTTCGTCACGCTGCTGGACGGCACCTACGAACACTCGCCGTGGATCGCCGAACGCGCCGCCGCAGCGCGCCCATTCAAGACGCTGGCTGCGCTGAAGGTGGCGCTGGCGCGCGTGGTGCGCGAGGCGTCGCTGGATGAACAGCTGAGCCTGATCCGCGCCCACCCCGAGCTGGCCGGCAAGGCGGCCGTGGCGGGGGAACTGACGGCCGAGTCCACGAACGAGCAGCAGAAGGCGGGGCTGACGGCCTGCACGCCGGAAGAGTTCGCCAAGCTGCAGCAGCTCAATGCCGACTACAACGCGCGCTTCGGCTGGCCCTTCATCCTCGCGGTGCGCGGCCCGCGCGGCCTGGGGCTGACGCGGCAGGACATCATCGCCACCTTCGAGCGCCGGCTGCGCGCCCACCCAGACCTGGAGCGGGCCGAATGCCTGCGGCAGATCCACCGCATTGCCGAGATCCGGCTCAACGACAAGTTCGGCGTGCGGCCGGCGCTGGGCGAGCAGCTGTGGGACTGGGCCGCCGAACTCGCGCGCCACAGCGACACCGAGGACTTCCTGACCTGCACCTACGCCACGCCCGCGCACACCGCCGTCGCCCAGCAGCTGATGGCCTGGATGCGCGACTGCGGCTTCGACGAGGTCAGCCGTGATGCAGTGGGCAATGTGGTGGGCGTCTACCGCGGCACCGGCGAGCAACGCCTGCTGACCGGCAGCCACTACGACACCGTGCGCCGCGCCGGCCGCTTCGACGGGCGGCTGGGCATCTTCGCGCCCATGCTGGCGGTGCGCGAGCTGAGCCGCCTGGGAAAGCGCCTGCCGTTCGGCATCGAGGTGGTGGGCTTCTCCGAAGAGGAATGCCAGCGCTTCCCGGCCGATTTCCTGTCGGCCAGCAGCCTCGTCGGCCGCTTCGACGCCGCCTGGCTGGACACCACCGACGCCGCCGGCATCACGCTGCGCGACGCGATGCGGGCGGCGGGCCTGCCCGGCACGATGGATGCCATCGCGGCGCTCAAGCGCGACCCGTCGCGCTACCTCGGCTTTGTCGAAGTCCACATCGAGCAAGGCCCGGTGCTGGACAGCCTGGACCTGCCGCTGGGCATCGTCACCAGCATCAACGGCAGCCGGCGCTACACCGGCGAGGTCGTCGGCCTGGCCAGCCATGCCGGCACCACGCCCATGGGCCAGCGCCGCGACGCCGCGGCGGCCGTGGCCGAGCTCATCCTGTTCGTCGAACAGCGCGCCGCCGCCGTGCCCGATGTGGTGGGCACGGTGGGCATGCTGGAGGTGCCGTCCGGCTCCACCAACGTCATCCCCGGCCGCTGCCGCTTCAGCCTGGACCTGCGCGCGACGACCGACGCGGCCCGCGATGCGCTGGACGCCGACGTGCGCGCCCGGCTCGCCGACATCTGCGCGCGCCGCGGCCTGAGCTTCACGCTGCAGCCCACGCTGGCCGCCAACGCCGCGCCGAGCGATCCGGCCTGGCAGGCACGCTGGGAAGCCGCCGTCGCCGCGCTGGGCCTGCCCCTCCACCGCCTGCCCTCCGGCGCCGGCCACGACGCGATGAAGATGCACGAGCTGCTGCCCCAAGCCATGCTGTTCGTTCGCGGCGGCAATGGCGGCATCAGCCACAACCCGCTGGAGTCGGTGACGGTGGACGATGCGGAGCTGGCGGTGCAGGCGTTCAGCGAACTGCTGGAAATGTTACGCGCCGCGTAATAGACTCGCCGCATGATCCAGTCCTTCAAGTGTCGGGACACGCAAGCCCTGTTCGAGGGCAGGCAACCCCGGCGCTTCAAGGACTTTGTTGCGGTGGCGGAGCGCAAGCTCGCCCAGCTAGACGCCGCGCAGACGCTGGACTTCCTGAGGGCACCGCCCGGCAACCGCCTGGAGGCATTGAAGGGCGACCGGCAGGGTCAGCACAGCATCCGCATCAATGATCAGTGGCGCGTCTGCTTCCGCTGGACGGAGGCCGGGCCGCTGGACGTGGAGATCGTGGACTACCACTGAAGGAACCGACATGAGCCGTCCCATCAACCGCATGCGCCCGGTGCACCCGGGCGAGATCCTGCGCGAGGACTATCTGGCGCCGCTGGGCCTGAGCGTGAACGCGCTGGCAGTCGCGCTGGGCGTGCCGGCGACGCGCATCCACGAGATCGTCAAGGAGCGCCGCGCCGTGACCGCTGATACCGCCGCTCGACTCGCCAAGTATTTCGGCGGCGACGCCGCCTCATGGCTGGCGCTGCAGGCGCAGTACGACCTGAAGACGCTGCCGACACTGGATGACATCGACCGCAACGTCACGGCCCGCGACGCGCTGGCCGCCTGAAAGACGACATGACCGCCCTGGACACCTGGATCACCAACCACTTCGACGCCGAAGTCCGCTTCCTTCAAGAACTCGTCCGCATCCCCACCGACACCCCGCCCGGCAACAACGCGCCGCACGCCGACCGGACGTCCGAGTTGCTGACCGAGCTGGGCTTCAGCGTCGAAAAGCACGCCGTACCCACCGCCGATGTGCAGGCCGCCGGCATGCAGTCCATCACCAACCTCATCGTCCGCCACCGCTTCAGCGACGATGGCCCGACGATTGCGCTCAACGCGCACGGCGACGTGGTGCCGCCGGGTGAAGGCTGGACGCACGACCCCTACGGCGCCGACATCGTGGACGGCAAGCTCTACGGCCGCGCTGCCGCCGTCAGCAAGAGCGACTTCGCCACCTACACCTTTGCGCTGCTGGCGCTGAAGAACTCCGGCCTGGCGCTGAAGGGCGCGGTGGAGCTGCACTTCACCTACGACGAGGAGTTCGGCGGCGAACTGGGTCCGGGCTGGCTGCTGGCTCACGGACTGACCAAGCCCGACTACCTGATTGCCGCCGGCTTCAGCTACCAGGTCGTCACCGCCCACAACGGCTGTCTGCAGCTGGAGGTGACGCTCAACGGCCTGGCCTCGCATGCGGCCTACCCGAGCACCGGCATCGACGCGCTGCAGGCCGCCAACAAGCTGCTGACCGCGCTGTATGCCCACAACGACCAGCTGAAGACGCGGCGGTCCCAGGTGCCCGGCATCACCCACCCCTACCTGAATGTGGGCCGCATCGAGGGCGGCAGCAACACCAATGTCGTGCCGGGCAAGGTCGTGCTGAAGCTGGACCGCCGCATGATCCCCGAGGAGGACGCCACCGCGGTGGAGGCCGAGGTGCGCGCCCTCATCGCCGCGGCCGTGGCCCAGAGCCCCGGCGTGACCGTGGAGGTCAGGCGCCTGCTGCTGGCCCATGCCATGCAGCCGCTGCCCGGCGCCACGCCGCTGATCGCCGCGCTGCAAAAGCATGCCGAGGCGGTGTTCGGCGAGCCCATCCCGACCTCCGGCACGCCGCTGTACACCGACGTGCGCCTCTACACCGCGCACGGCGTGCCGGCCGCCATCTACGGCGCCGGGCCGCGCACGGTGCTGGAGAGCAATGCCAAGCGGGCCGACGAGCACCTGGACCTCGCCGACCTGCGGCGTGCCACGCAGGTCATCGCCCGCACGCTGGCGGACCTGCTCAAGCCTTGACCCCAGGTCGCCCGCGCCAAACGGGTGCGCCGCACCCGGCGGCGGCGCCGGCCACGATGCACGCGCCAAGGGCTTCGGCCAGCTCAACGCCGCGCGGCTGTCGCTGATGGCCCGCCAGGTGCCGGACGCGTAGGGCACCAGGGCGCGGGTCGGCGCAGGTGCGATGGGGAGCGGCAGCCCCCTGCCTTTCGCGGCCTTGCTGCTGCCCTGGCGCACGATGCGGGCCAACGTCATGCTGCCGCTGAAGATCGTCGAGCCCTTCCGCAGGGGCTGCCTAGAATGCAGCCCGCCATGCCCAAGCTGACCCACGCCCGCGCGCGCCGCCAATCCTGGTGGTGGCTGGCCGTGTTCGTGCTGGGCGTTCTGGCGCCGGGCATCAGCGCGGCACTGGCCCATGCGCGGGGCGACTTCTCGGCCTGGCAGGACATCTGCCGCGCGCCGGGCGCCACCACGCAGGCGGACAGCCGCCAGCCCATCGAGGCCGCGTTGGACCTGCTGGCCAAGGGCCACTGCCCGGCCTGCCACCTGGCCGCGGCCGACCTCGCGCCGCCGCCTTCGCCGCTGCTGCAGCCGCTGCGCGGCGAGCTGGGCTTCGAAGCCCCCGAGCGCTTCTGGACCGCCCCGGTCACGGCCCACGCCTGGCGCCCCGCCAGCGCACGGGCCCCACCTGCATTGATCTGAGTTCACCGCCCGCCCCGGCGGCCTGACGGCCCCCGGGCGCAGCCCCATGCCGCGCCGGCTGGGGCCCGACTCCGATCACCGCAGTTTCCATGAACAAGCACACCCTCACGGGGCTGGCGCTCGCCTGCCTCGCCACCATTGCGCACGCCCAGGGCGTGGCCACCGACGCCCAACTCGCGCCCGTCACCGTCAACGGCAACGCCAGCAAGACCGGCCTGCCCGCCGCCGTGCCCGGCACCACGGCCAGCAAGACCGCCGAGCAGTTGCGCGAGCAAAACCTCTTCAACCCCGAGGACGCGCTGAACTACGCGCCCGGCACCACCGTGCGCAAGCGCTACCTCGGCGACCGCAACGCACTGCTGGCCGGCCGCAGCTTCGGCACGCTGCAACCGTCGCGCGCGCTGGTCTACCTGGACGGCTACCTGATCAGCAACTTCCTGGGCCGCTTCGACGCACCGCGCTGGAACATGATCTCGCCCGAGGCCATCGCCCGCGTGGACCTGCTGTACGGGCCGTTCTCGGCGCTGTTCCCGGGCAACTCCATCGGCACCACGGTGGCCGTGAGCCAGCGCATGCCGCAAGGCTTCGAGCTGTCGGGCCGCCTCACGGCCAGCAGCCAGAACTTCAAGCAGTACGGCCAGGCCGAGCGCTTCAACAGCGGCCAGTTCTCGCTGCACGTCGCCAACCGTTTCGACGGCGGCCTGTGGCTGAGCGCCGACCTGAACCACCAGGATGCCACCGGCCAGCCCATGCAGTACCAGACGGTGACAGCCAACGCGGCCGGCACCTTCCCCACCGCGACCGGCGCGGCCACCACCGTCACCGGCATCGTCTACGACACCGACGCCAAGGGCCTGAAGCGCGCCGTGTTCGGCGCCAACGGCGGCGCCATCGACCACACGGTGCAGGACACGCTCAACCTGCGCGGCGGCCTGATGCTCACGCCCACGCTGGAGGCCAGCGCGATGGCCTCCTGGTGGCGCAACGACACCGAGACGCGCAACGACAGCTGGCTGCGCGATGCCGCCGGCAACACCGTCTGGTCCGGCGTGGTGACCGACGGCACGAACCGCTTCAGCATTCCCGTCAGTGGCTTCGCGCCATCCACCCGCCAGGAGACCCACCAGCAGCTGGGCGCCACGCTCAAGACCAAGCGCGGCCCGGGCTGGAACGGCTCGCTGGTGGTGTCGGACTATCGAATCCTCAAGGACGCCAACCGCCAGGCCAACAACCCCGACCCCATCGCCGCCACCGGCGGCGCCGGCAGCCTGACGCTGCGCGACGGCACCGGCTGGAACACCGCCGAAGTGCAGGCCAGCTACACGCCCACGGCCGGCGACTGGGGCCATGGCCGCCACACGCTGGCCCTCGGCCTGCACCGCAACGGCTACCGGCTGGACAACCGCGTCAACACCGTCGCTGACTGGCGCAACGACACCGGCACGCAGAGCCAGTTCTACGGCGGCAAGACCACCCTCACCGCGCTCTATGTGCAGGACGCCTGGCGCGTGAGCGACGACTGGCTGCTGACGCTGGGCTGGCGCGAGGAACGCTTCACGACCGAGGACGGCCGCCAGCTGGGCGGCGGCGTGACGGTCAACTACGACCGCCGCACGCTGAGCGGCAGCTCACCCAAGGCGGCCCTCGCCTGGGCCGCGACCGACCGCCTGCTGCTCAAGGCCAGCCTGGGCCGCGGCGTGCGCTTCCCCAACGTGGAGGAGCTCTACAACGGCACCGTCACCGCCACCAGCCAGACGCTGTCCGACCCGACGCTGAAGGCCGAGACGGCCGACGCCATCGAGCTGAGCGCCGAGCAGGACTGGGACCGCCAGCGCCTGCGCGTGTCGCTGTACTGGGACGATGTGCGCGACGCCATCCTGCGCCAGTCCACCACCGACGCCGCCGTCTGCAAGACCACCGCCACCGGTGCCAGCAGCTACACCTGCGTGCAGAACGTGGACCGCGTGAAGACCCACGGCATCGAGCTGGCCTGGCAGGTGCAAGACCTGGCGCTCAAGGGCTTGTCGCTGGAGGCCAGCGCGGCCTACACCTTCAGGAGCGAAGTCACTGCCAACCGCCGCGACCCGGCCATGGTGGGCAAATGGTGGCTGCGCGTGCCACGCACCCGCGCCGCGCTGCAGGCCAGCTACCGGCCCGACGCGCGCTGGCTGTTCGCCGCCGGCTGGCGCCACCAGGGCCGCGCCTACAACGACACCTACAACCTGGACCTGAACCCCGACGTCTACGGCGGCGTGTCCAAGGTCAACCAGCTCGATGTGCGCGGCGCCTACAAGTTCACGCCGCAGCTGGAGCTGGCGCTGGGCATCAACAACCTGACCGACCAGCACGCCTACCAGTCTCACCCCTACCCCGGCCGCACGCTGTTCGCCGAACTGCGCTTCCAGCGCTGAGCAGGAGAGTCCATGAGCACGAGTTCCACCGCGCTGAACCGGCTGTTCTGGCGCCTGCACTTCTGGGCCGGGCTGGTGGCCAGCCCCATCATCCTGTTCGCCGCGCTGACCGGCCTGCTCTACGTCTTCACGCCGCAGATCGAGGCCTGGCGGCATGCCGACGTGGACCGCGTGGCCGTGGGTGCACAACGCCTGCCGCTGGACGCCCAGGTGGCCGCCGCGCTCGCGGCCGCGCCGGATGCGGCGCTGCGCTACGTCGTGCCCGCCCATGCGGCCGACGACAGCACCCAGGTCTGGCTGCGCGCGCCGCACGCCCACCACGGCGCGGCCAAGGGCGGCGAGCACGACCACGGGCTGCCGGCAGGCAGCATCGTCTACGTGAACCCCTACACCGGCCAGGTGCTGGGCCGGCTGCAGGAGATGGAGCGCTTCAAGACCTGGGCCAAGAAGCTGCATTCCAATGCGCTGCAGGGCGACGGCTGGCGCTGGCTGATTGAGCTGGGTGCCAGCTGGATGCTGGTGCTGTTCGCCACCGGCCTGGTGATGTGGTGGCCACGCTCGCAGGCCAGCGGCGGCGACGGCTGGCGGGCACTCATCCCCCGCTGGGGCCGGGGCCGCGCCACCTGGCGTGACCTGCATGCGGTGGTCGCCATCGCGCTGGGCCTGGTGATGGCCATCGTGCTGGTCACCGGGCTGACCTGGGCCGAGCACAGCGGCAAACGCTTCCGCGAGATGCAGACCGCGCTGGGCCAGGACGCGCCGCGGGTGCCGAAGACGCTGCGCTCAGCACCCGGCGACGGCCCCTCGCTGAGCTGGCAAGCCGTGCTGGAGCGCAGCCGCGCCCAGGCGCCCGACATCGCGATGCAGATCACGCCGCCGCCCGGCCCCGATGGCGTGTGGCGCATCGAGAACTTCGACCGCACCCAGCCCACCGGCCGCTTCAACCTGGCGCTGGACGCCCGCCGCGGCGCCACCATGTTCAGCAGCGGCTGGGAGCGCTTCCCGACGCTGGCCCGCGCCACGGCCGTGGGCATTCCCTTCCACCGTGGCGAATTCGGCGTGTGGAACCAGGTGCTGCTGGCACTGGCCGCGCTGGCGGCGGTGTTCTCGGTGGTGTCGGGCCTCGTCATGTGGTGGCAACGCCGCCCGCGCGGCAAGGTCGGTGCGCCGACCTTGCCCAACCGCCACCTCAGGCAGGCCCCGCTTTGGCTGTGGCCGCTGATGGCAGCGCTGGCTTACGCGATGCCGGTGTTCGGCTGGAGCCTGCTGGCCATGCTGGCCGCCGAGGCCCTGACGCGCCTGCTGCACCGCTCACGCACGCCCGCCTGACCCCGCTGCGGTTCAGCCGCGCGCTCTTCATTCATTCACGACAAGACATGACCCGCTTTCTGACCCCCACCCCACTCACGCTTGCCTGCCTGCTTGCCTGCCACGCTTGGGCTGCCGCGCAGACCGAACCCACCACCGCGCTGGAGCGCGTCTCCGTCACCGGCACCGCCAACGACCTGGCCGCCGACGCCGGCAGCAACTCCCGCCTGGGCCTGACCCTGCAGCAAACGCCCGCCAGCGTCACCGCCATCGCCCGCGACACCATCGAGGCGCGCGGCGCCGCCAACACGCAGGACATCCTCAAGAGCGTGCCCGGCGTCGTGGCCGCCGACCCGCCGGGCTCGGCCGGCAGCGTGTTCTACCGCGGCTTCGGCTCGGGCTCGCTGGCCCAGCTCTACAACGGCATCAGCGTGCAGTACGACGCCATCGCCGCGCGGCCGGTGGACAGCTGGATCGTCGAGCGCGTGGAGGCCATCGGCGGCCCGTCCAGCTTCCTGAACGGCTCGGGCGCGGTGGGCGGCACGATCAACGTCATCACCAAGGCGGCCGACACCAGCGGCGACCTGACGCGGCTCTACGTGGGCACGGGCGACCGCGCCCAGGCCGCCGCCAGCCTGCAGCGCACGCTGGGCGAGCAGGTGCTGCGCGTGGAGCTCAACCGCAGCGAGGGCGCGCTGTGGACGCAGGGCCGCGACCGCAGTGCCTGGCAGGCCAGCGCCTCCTGGCGTGCGCCGCTGGCCGCCGGCCTCACGCACACGCTGGCCGTCGAGCGCCAGCACGAGAAGGTCACGCAGCCCTACTGGGGCACGCCCATGCTGCGCGCGGCCGACGGCTCCGTCAGCGGCGCGCTGGCCTTCGACGCCGGCACCTACGGCATCAACTACAACGTGGTGGACGGCCGCTACGAGCAGGACGTGACCTGGGCCCGCTCCCTGCTGGAGTGGACGCTGTCGCCCAAGACGCGCGTGAGCCACACGCTCTACCACTACGACGCGCTGCGCGACTACGACAACGTGGAGGTCTACACCTTCAAGGCCGGCAACACCGCGGTCGAGCGCTCCAGCGCGCTGCTGCAGCGGCATGACCAGCGCGTCACCGGCAGCCGCGCGTCGCTGAGCCATGCCACCCGCATCGCCGGCCTGCGCTCGGACTTCGCGCTGGGCTGGGACTGGAGCTTCAACGAGCAGACCCGCTTCCCGCTGTCGGTCAACGGCCCGTTCGACACCACCAGCCCCTACGCGCCGGCCGACCGCTTGTTCCTGCAGACGCCCGGCATCACGCGCAGCTACACCCCCGGCGCCACCAACTTGCTGCGCAACTTCGCGCTGTTCGCCGAGAACCGCACCGAGCTGGGCGGCGGCTGGGCGGTGGTGAGCGCGCTGCGGGCCGACCGCATCGCGCTGGACGTGCGCAACCACCGCGCCGTCAGCGCCACCAACCCGGCGCTGTTCACCACCGACTTCTCGCCCGTCACCGGCCGGCTCGGGCTCGTGAAGGACTTGAGCGCCGACTGGCAGGTCTACGCCCAGGCCAGCACCGCCGCCGATCCGCCGTCCGGCCTGCTGGCCACCGCCGGCTTCTCGGCGCTGCGCGACTTCGACCTGACGAAGGGCCGCCAGGTGGAACTGGGCAGCAAGTGGGGCTTTGACGCCGGCCGCGGCTGGGCCACGGTCGCGGTCTACGACATCACGCGCAAGAACCTCGCCATCACCGATCCCAACGACCGCACCCGGGTCATCCCGGTCGGCGCGCAGAGCAGCCGCGGCGCGGAGTTCAGCGCCCGCTGGCGCCCCACGGCGCAGCTGACACTGGCCGGCCAGGCGAGCGTCACGCGCGCCCGCTTCGACCGCTTCGTCGAGACCGTGGGCACCACCACCGTCTCGCGCGCCGGCAACCGCCCGGCCAACGTGCCGGCCGTGGTGCTGGGCGGCAGCGTCGACTGGCGCGCCAACGAGTCGCTGACGCTGGGCGCCGACTGGCGCCATGTCGGC
>JBKBVY010000105.1:0-11503 GCA_046289335.1 Roseateles sp.
GATGTCGGCCAGCGCGACCGCGCCGCTGGGCGGCGGCGGCGGTGGCGCCGGCTGGTGCGTGAGCCGCCAGGCGACGCCCGCAGCCACGAGCACGGCGACGACGATCAGGCGCGTGCGCCAGCGTTTCAGGAATGCCTTCATGTCCCTCCCAGGGTTCCGGGGGCTGCGTCCCGGCATGGGAGCTAGCGTATCAGTCGCACGGCAGCAGGCCGTGCGACGAACCATCGTCTCGCGTGAATGTCGGCTAAGCGAAAGTCACATGGGGTCAGGGCTTGCGGGGCCGGCGCTCAACGGCTGTGCGCGGTCCGCCGCGCCCGCGGCGACGCCGCGCTGACGCCCGGTGCCACGGTGGCGGCGCCGCGCGCGGGCTTGGCGTCGACGGCGGCCACCTCGCCCTCGGCCAGCGCGGCGATGCTGCCCGGGCTGCGCCGCATGGCCACGCCCACGGCCAGGATGTCGATGACCAGCAGGTGCAGGATGCGGCTGACCATGGGCAGGTGGGTCTCGATGTCTTCCACATGGTCCACGATCAGCGTCACGTCGGCGCGCTTGGCCAGCGGGCTCTGGCTGGCCGTGATGGCCACCACCTTGGCGCCGCGCTCCTGGGCCTTCTCCACCACCGCCAGCAGCTCGGGCAGCCGGCCGCCGCTGCTGATGACGACGGCCACGTCGCCCTCGCGCAGCACGTCGGCGGCGAGCAGTTGCAGCCGCGGGTCGGTGTAGGCGCCGCAGGGCATGCCGAAGCGCAGGAACTTGAATTGCGCGTCCTGCGCGACGACGCCGTAATGGCCCAGCGCGAAGAACTCGATGCGGTGCGCGGCCAGCAGCGTCTCGATGGCGCGGTCGATGGTGTCGCGGTTCAGGTGGCTGCGCACCTGCAGGATGGCGCTGGCGGTGTTGCCCAGCACCTTGGCGCCCAGCTCCAGCATGGAGTCGTTGGTGTTGACCTGGGTGTGCGTGACGGGCACGGTGCCGGTCAGGCCCGAGGCCAGGCGCAGCTTGAAGTCGGACAGGCCCTCGCAGCCGAGGGACCGGCAGAAGCGGATGACGGTGGGCTGGCTGACGCCGGCGGCGCGGGCGATCTCGGCGATGGGGTCGTTGAGCACCGAGCGCGGCTGGGCCAGCACCAAGTCGGCCACGCGCAGCTCGGCCGGCGACAACTCGCTGCGCGCACGCCGGATCTGGCCCAGGATGGCCGAGCCGGGCGAGGCCTGCAGGTGGCGCAGCTGGTTTTCCAGGATGGCCGAGGCGCCCTTGAAGGTGGCGTTCTCGGCGGTGATGACGAAGGTGGGGATGGCCGAGACGTAGTCGCGGAAGCGCCCCTTGTCCTCGAAGCGGGCGCGGAAGGGGCTGCGGTCGAAATACTCGCCCAGCCGCGGCACGATGCCGCCGCCGATGTAGATGCCGCCGAGGGACCCCAGCGTCACGGCCAGGTTGGCCGCGGCCGTGCCCAGCAGGCCGCAGAAGACCTCCAGCGTCTCCAGGCACAGCGGGTCGCTGGCGTCCAGCGCGCGCTGCGTGATGGCGGGCGCCTGCAGCGGCGGCGCGTCGGCCACGCCGTTGCGGTGGGCCAGCGCCTTGTAGATGAGCTCCAGGCCGGGTCCGGAGATCAGGCGCTCGTAGGAGACGTGGTCGTGGTTCAGGCTCTGCCAGGCGTACCGCAGGATGTCCATCTCGCGCTGGTCGCGCGGGCCGAAGTTGACGTGGCCACCCTCGGTGCCCAGCGCGATCCAGCCCTCGCCGGCCGGGATCAGGCCTGACACGCCCAGGCCCGTGCCGGCGCCCAGCAGGCCGATGACGTTGGGCCGCCGCGCCTGCCCGCCGCCCACCTGCCGCACGTCGGCATCGGCCAGCCGCGGCAAGGCCATGGCCAGTGCGGTGAAGTCGTTCACCACCACCAGCGTGTCCAGCCCCAGCCGCTGGCGCATCTCGTCGATGGAGAACTGCCAGTGGTAGTTGGTCATGCGCACCTGGTCGCCTTCCACCGGGTTGGCGATGGCGACGGCCGCATGGGCGATCTGCTGTGGCGGGCCGTCGGGCCAGCGCAGGCTGCGCAGGTAGGCACTGACGGCGGCATGGAAGTCCGCATGGTCGGCGCAGCGCAGCGAGACCATCTGCGTGAATTCGCCGGGACCCAGTTCCAGCGCAAAGCGCGCAAAGGTGCCGCCAATATCGGCGAGCAGTCGGGGGCTGTCGAAACGGGGCATGGGCAATAACCTGGGCAAATCTGCGGGAGCGGACGACGCGGATTATTGAGCAGGCCGTGAATCCTCTTGCTCGGCCTTGGCGCCGCGCCAGCCTGTAGCTTCACTACACAGGCTCGGCGGTCGCATTCTCCCTGGGATGGCGCTGCGCCGCAGGTCATTCTTGCGTGCCCGTCGCAGGGCGGCGGCGGGCCTGGGGTGCATGCTTATTGTGCAAATCATGTAGTTTTGCTACCGTCCCGGACGACCGAATTTTCAAGCCCAATCATCCCGTGTTTGCCAACGCCAGAATTCAAAACCCCCCGACCGCATCCCGCATAACCCCGGGAGCGTCGGCATGAGTGCGCCCTATCCCTGGCTGGTGGCCGATGTGGGCGGCACCAATGCGCGCTTCGGCACCGTGGCCGGGCCGGGGGCCGAGGTGGAAGACGTGCGCGTGCTGCCGGTGGCCGGTCATGCCGGCCCGGCGGCGGCCGTGCGCGCCTACCTGGACATGCGGGACGGCTCGCGGCCGGCGCCGCGCAGCGCGGCCTTTGCGCTGGCCACGCCGGTCACGCAGGACCGCATCGAGTTGACCAACGGCGCCTGGAGCTTCTCGCGCGTGCAGACCCAGGCCGAGCTGGGCCTGCAGACCTTTCTGTGCATGAACGACTTCGAGGCCCAGGCCTTGTCGCTGCCACGGCTGAAGCCGCAGCAGCTGCGTGCCTGGGGGGCGGCGCCGCCGCCGGCCAGCCAGGCGGCCACCGGCACCGTGATGGCCGTCATCGGCCCCGGCACGGGGCTGGGCGTGGGCGGCGTCGTGCGGGCGCCGGGCCTGTGGCTGACGCTGCCGGGCGAGGGCGGCCACGCCACGCTGGCACCGGCCGACGACTTCGAGAGCGCCGTGCTGGCGCAGGCACGGCGCGAGTTCCCGCATGTGTCGGCCGAGCGCTTCCTGTCGGGCATCGGCCTGCCGGTGCTGTGTCGCGCCGTGGCGGCCGTGCAAGGGCAGGGCGAGGATGTCGCCGCGCTGCCCACCGAGCAGATCGTCGCCCGCGGGCTGGCGGGCGATTCGCCGGCCTGCGTGCGCACGCTGGACCTGTTCTGCGCGCTGCTGGGCGGCTTTGCCGGCAACGTGGCGCTGACGCTGGGGCCGCGCGGCGGCGTGTTCATCGGCGGCGGCATCGTGCCGCGGCTGGGCGAGCGCTTCTTCCAGTCGCAGTTCCGCGAGCGCTTCGAGGCCAAGGGCCGGCTGCGCCCCTTCCTGGAGGGCATCCCCACGGCCCTTATCACCGACACGCTGGCGGCGCTGTCCGGCGCCGCGCTGGCGCTGGAGCAGGCTGACGCCTGAGCGCCCGCCCCCTCTTCCCTCTCTGCGCACCCGCGCGTCGCCGTCCTCGGCGCCGCGCGGGTTTTTTCATGCCGTCCATCCGTGTGGGCGTGACTTTCGTCACGGGACTGCATCGATAAGGGCCTGATGGCGCGCGTATGTAGTTGAGCTACAGAATGCCTGCCGATTCGCGCCAATGTGTCGGGATGAATCGAGCATCTTGTCCGTTTAATTGCGGGTTAACCCTTGGTATTTGGTCGAAATCTGGTCGCTTTTGTGCAACTTCTAGGGTTAACGCAGGTGCGACCGCAAATCTAGTTTTGATACAAACATGCCTGTTAGAGCAGGCATCAGCCCTGAGGCCGCGTCGCAAAGCGGGCGTGGTCGGACAGCAAGCCGTTTTCCAGTGAACCAGAGGAGACATCCATGACCACCCGCCATGACCCGCGCAGCTCGCGAGCCACTGCGTCCTTCCGCATCAGCCCGGTTGCCGTGGGCTGCACGCTGCTGATCGTCGCGGCCGCCGCATCGGCCCAGCAGCAGACCCAGCAGCTCGAAACCGTCACCGTGACGGGCATCCGCAAGGGCATCGAGGCCGCCATTTCGGTCAAGCGCAACAGCGACTCCATCGTCGAGGCCATCTCGGCCGAGGACATCGGCAAGCTGCCGGATTCGTCCATCGCCGAGTCCATCGCCCGCCTGCCCGGCCTGACGGCCCAGCGCGTCAATGGCCGCGCCCAGGAAGTGCAGATCCGCGGCCTGGCCGGTCAGTTCGCCACCACGCTGCTGAACGGCCGCGAGCAGGTCAGCACCGGCGACAACCGCTCCGCCGAGTTCGACCAGTACCCGTCCGAGCTGCTCAGCGGCGTGACCATCTACAAGACGCCCGATGCGGCGCTGGTGGGCCAGGGCCTGTCCGGCACCATCGATCTGCAGACCGTGCGCCCGCTGAACTTCGCGAATCGCACGATGGCCGTGAACCTGCGTGCCGAGAAGAACTCGCTGGGCCGCCTGAACCCCGGCGCCGCCAGCGACAAGGGCAGCCGCTTCAGCTTCTCCTACATCGACCAGTTCGCCGACCGCACCGTGGGCGTGGCGCTGGGCTATGCGCGCCTGGATTCGCCCAACCAGAACAACTACTTCCGCAACTGGGGCTACCCGCAGGGCAGCGGCTCCATCGGCGGCACGACCTACAACGACGTGCGCCTGCCGGGCGGCGTGCAGCTGCGCAACGAGTCGGCCTCGCAGAAGCGCAACGGCCTGATGGGCGTGGTGCAGTGGAAGCCGTCCAAGGACTTCGAGACCATCGTCGACGCCTACCACTCGACCTATGAGCGCATCGCGCTGCAGCGCGGTTTCGAGGCCGGCCTGGCCTGGTCCGGCGCTCAGCTGACCAACCCGGTCGTCGAGGGCGCCCGCCAGACGGGCCCGAACACCTACACCGGCGGCGTGCTGACCAAGGCAGACTACGTCGGCGTCAAGCCGGTGCTGCGCCACGACGTCAACGACCGCGACGACACCATCACCGCGCTGGGCTGGAACAGCAAGCTGGTGCTGAGCCCGGCCGTCACGCTGGTGGGCGACGTGAGCTGGTCCAAGGCCAAGCGCGAAGAGTCCATCATGGAGCTGTACGCCGGCACCGGCGCCGGCGGCCAGGGCGCCACCGACACCTTCAAGGTCTCGCTGCCCGCGGGCGGCGGCCTGCCCACCATCACGGCCGGCCTGAACTATGCCGATCCGGCGCTGATCAAGCTGGTGGACTCCGGCGGCTGGGGCCAGGCGGGCTACGTCAAGAAGCCCAAGGTCGAGGACGAGATCAAGTCCGCCCGCGTGGTGGCCAAGATCAGCAACGAGTTCGCCTTCTTCAGCGGCGGCGAGGTGGGCCTGAACTTCACGCAGCGCGAGAAGTCGCGCAACGTGCCGGAATGGTTCATGGACCTGAAGACCTCGCCCACCACCCTTCCGGCCAGCATGCTGTTCGCGCCGAACAACATGGGCTACGCCGGCCTGGGCAACTTCATCTCCTATGACGCCCGCGCCGCGGCCGCGCAGTTCTACAA
The DNA here is from genome assembly GCA_046289335.1 of Roseateles sp. Taxonomy (GTDB): domain Bacteria; phylum Pseudomonadota; class Gammaproteobacteria; order Burkholderiales; family Burkholderiaceae_C; genus Pelomonas. Next base: position 5,574 of record JBKBVY010000105.1, read on the forward strand.
CCTGCGCGCCAACCTGGGCAACAAGGACATCATCAACAAGGACTGGACGGTCAAGGAAGACATCACGACCGCCTTCGCCAAGGCCGATATCGACACCGAGCTGCTGGGTCTGCCGCTGCGCGGCAACCTGGGCGTGCAGGCGGTGCATGCCGACCAGCAGTCCCGTGCCTTCAGCATCCAGGGTGGCACGACCAGCCCGACGACGCGCGGCACGACTTACACCGACTGGCTGCCGAGCATGAACCTGACCTGGCAGGTGGCCGGCAACCAGAACCTGCGTTTCGGCGTCGCACGCCAGATCACGCGGCCGCGCATGGACGACATGCGCGCCACGCAGGCCTACAGCGTGGACAACACCCGCCGCATCTGGACCGGCGACGGTGGCAACCCCGAGCTCAAGCCCTGGAAGGCCGATGCGGTCGACCTGTCCTATGAGTTCTACTTCGGCAACAAGGGCTATGTGTCTCTGGCGGCCTACTACAAGGACCTGAAGACCTACATCTACAAGCAGAAGCTGAACGTCAACTTCCGCGAGCGCTTCGGCACGCTGACGCCTCCTCCGGGTGGCATCACGCCCACGTCCGACATCGGCGAGTTCGAGACCCAGGCCAACGGCCAGGGCGGCTCGATGTCCGGTGCCGAGCTGGCGGTGTCGGTGCCGCTGCAACTGGTGAGCAACGTGCTCGACGGCTTCGGCGTGCAGCTTAGCTATGCCTATGTGCAGAGCAAGATTGCCCCGTTCGGCCCCGGTGACACGCGTCCGCTGCCTGGCCTGTCGCCCAACACCTACAACCTGACGGCCTACTACGAGAAGTACGGCTTCTCGGCACGGATCAGCACCCGCATCCGTGACGGCTTCGTCGGCGAGGTGACGGGCTTCGGCGCCGACCGCACCTTCGAGTACGTCAAGAAGGAAAAGGTCACCGACCTGCAGCTGGGCTACGAGTTCCAGAGCGGCATGGCCAAGGGTCTGTCGGTGCTGTTCCAGGTCAACAACCTGGGCAACGAGCCCTACGTCGAGTACTACAACCAGGACCTGACGCAGACCAAGCAGTACACCAAGTACGGCAAGACCTATCTGCTGGGCGTGAACTACAAGTTCTGAAGCTGAACAGCTGCTAGCGTGACAACCCTTGCCGGAGCGATCCGGCAGGGGTTTTCTGTTGCTGGGGGACGCATGACCGAGTTTTCTCAAGCGCCGGTGAAGCGCGTCGTCATCCTGGGCGGCGGCAGTGCTGGCTGGATGGCGGCCGCCGCGCTGTCCAAGGTGTTGCTGGGTAAGGTGGAGCTGCACCTGGTGGAGTCCGAGGACATCGGCACCGTGGGTGTCGGCGAGGCCACCATCCCGCAGATACGCCAGTTCAACGCCGGGCTGCAGCTGGACGAGGCCGACTTCGTCCGCCAGACCCAGGCGACCTTCAAGCTGGGCATCGAGTTCGTCAACTGGGGCGGGCTGGGCGACCGCTACATCCACAGCTTCGGCCAGGTCGGCCAGGATCTGGGCATGGTGCCCTTCCACCACTACTGGCTGAAGGCGCGGCGCGAGGGGCGGGCGGCGGACCTCAGCGAGTACGCCATCAACACCATGGCGGCGCGTGCCGGCCGCTTCGCGCCCGAGGCGCGGGCAGCCGGCCTGCCGCCGCAGCCGGTCTACTTCGCCTACCACTTCGACGCCGGCCTCTACGCCCGCTACCTGCGCCGCCTCAGCGAGGCCGAGGGCGTGGTGCGCCACGAGGGCCGCGTGGTGGACGTGCGCCAGCGCGCGCACGACGGCTTCATCGAATCGCTGCAGCTGGCCTCGGGCGAGGTCATCGAGGGCGATCTGTTCATCGACTGCTCGGGCTTTCGCGGCCTGCTCATCGAGGCGGTGCTCAAGACCGGCTATGTCGACTGGTCGGAGTGGCTGCCCATGGACCGCGCGCTGGCCGTGCCCAGCGAGTCCAGCGGCCCGCCGACGCCCTACACGCGCGCGACGGCCCATGCGGCCGGCTGGCAGTGGCGCATCCCGCTGCAGCACCGCGTCGGCAATGGCCATGTCTATTGCAGCCAGTACATCAGCGACGACGAGGCGGCTGCCGTGCTGCTGCGCGGGCTGGACGGCCGGCCCCTGGCCGACCCGCGGCCGCTGCGCTTCACGACCGGCAAGCGGCGCAAGCTCTGGCACAAGAACGTCGTCGCGATGGGGCTGGCCAGCGGCTTCCTGGAGCCGCTGGAGTCCACCAGCCTCTACCTCGTGCAGTCCAGCATCTCGCGGCTGATCCAGTTCTTCCCGCACGCCGGTTTTTCGGCGGTGGACATCGACGCCCACAACCGGCTCGCTGACGAAGAGTTCGAGCGCATCCGTGACTTCATCATCCTGCACTACAAGGCCACCGAGCGCGACGACACGCCCTTCTGGCGCCGCTGCCGCGACATGGCCGTGCCCGAGACGCTGCAGCACAGGCTCGACCTCTTCAGGCACACCGGCCGCATCCTGCGTGCGTCGCAGGACATCTTCACCGAGCCCAGCTGGCTGCAGGTCATGGAAGGCCAGCGCCTGCTGCCGCAGGCCTACCACCCGCTGGCCGACCTGCTGAGCGCCGACGAGGCCGCGCATTTCGTCGGTGGCGTGCGCGACGCCGTGCAGCGCCAGGTGGCCAGCCTGCCGCTGCACGAAGACTTCATCCGCGCGCACTGCGCCGCGCCGGCGCTGGCTTGAGCGGGCCCGTGATCCAGCTCTTCAACCCCCGGCCCCGCGTGGAGGTGCTGGAGCCCGTGCCGGGGCTGCGCTGCCTGGTGCTGGACGACGTGCTGCTGGAGCCCGAGTCGCTGGTGACCTACGCCGCCCGCGCGGCCCTGGACGCGCCCGAGGGCAACCTGTACCCGGGCCAGGTGGCCGGTCTGTCGGCCGAGTTCGACGCGCGGCTGCGCGACTTCTTCTGGCAGCACGCCCGCGGCCCGCTGGGCCTGCGGCGCTGCCTTGCGGCCTTCGTGCGCCTGTCGCTGGCCACCACGCCGCCCGCCCAGCTGCAGCCGCTGCAGTGGCTGTGCCACCGCGACCGCATCGACGACGACGCGCCCGACGCAATGTTCGCGGCCTCGGTGCTCTACCTGTTCCGCGACCCGGCGCTGGGCGGCACGCGTTTCTTCGTGCCGCGCAGCCCGGCCCACGAGCTGGCCGCGCTGTTCCGCGATGCCGAGACGCTGGCGCCGGCGGACTTCAGCGCCCGCCACGGCGTGCCGCCGGGCTACCCGGCGGCGCAGTCGGCGCATTTCGACTGCGTGCTGACCGTGCCCGCCGCCTGGAACCGCATGATCATCTACGACGGCAGCTGCTACCACAGCGCCGCCATCGACCATCCCGAGCGGCTCAGCGACGACCCCGCGCAGGGCCGCCTGACCGTCAACGGCTTCTTTCCGTGCCGGCGCCCGGCCGCCGCAGCGAGACCCGCATGAACGCTTCCCCCCTCCAGGACATCGTCATCGTCGGCGGCGGCACCGCCGGCTGGATGACCGCCGCGGCCCTGTCCACCGTGCTGCGCGGCCGCTACCGGCTGCGCGTGGTCGAGTCCGACGAGATCGGGACCGTGGGCGTGGGCGAGGCCACCATCCCGCAGATCCAGCGCTTCAACGCCATCCTGGGCATCGACGAGAACGAGTTCGTGCGCGAGACCCAGGGCACGTTCAAGCTGGGCATCGAGTTCGTCAACTGGGGCCGGCTGGGCGAGCGCTACATGCACGGCTTCGGCCGGCTGGGCCAGGACTTGTGGACCGTGGGCTTCGACCAGTACTGGCACCGCCTGCGCGCGCAGGGCCGTGCGCAGCCGCTGGAGCAGTACAGCATCACCCGCATGGCGGCCCAGGCCAACCGCTTCATGCCGCCGCGGCCCGATCTGGGCAACTCGCCGCTGGCCGATCTGGCCTATGCCTATCACTTCGACGCCAGCCTCTACGCCCGCTACCTGCGCCGCCTGAGCGAGCAGCGCGGCGTGCTGCGCACCGAGGGCAAGATCAGCCACGCCACGCGGCGCGGCGAGGGCCTGCATGCGGGCCATGTCGACGCCGTGGTGCTGGACAGCGGCGAACGCATCGCGGGCGACCTGTTCATCGACTGTTCGGGCTTTCGCGGCCTGCTCATTGAGCAGACGCTGCAGACCGGCTTCGAGGACTGGACCCACTGGCTGCCCTGCGACCGCGCGCTGGCCATGCCCAGTGAGTCGGTCCAACCGCTGACACCCTACACCCGCTCCACCGCCCACCGTGCCGGCTGGCAGTGGCGCATCCCGCTGCAGCACCGCATCGGCAACGGCCATGTCTACTGCAGCGCCCACCTCAGCGACGACGAGGCGGCGGCCACGCTGCTGGCCAATCTCGACGGCAAGCCGCTGGCCGACCCGCGGCCCATCCGCTTTCGCACCGGCATGCGCCGGCTGGCGTGGAACGAGAACGTCGTCGCCATCGGCCTGTCCAGCGGCTTCCTGGAACCGCTGGAGTCCACCAGCATCCATCTCATCCAGCAAGGCATACAGCAGCTCATCGACTTCTTCCCGGACCGCGGCTTCAGCCCGGCCGACGTGGCCGAGTTCAACCGCGCCAACCGCTTCCACTACGAGCGCATCCGCGACTTCATCATCCTGCATTACCACCTCAACCAGCGCGACGACGCGCCGTTCTGGCAGGCCTGCGCGGCCATGGCGGTGCCGGCCACGCTGCAGGAGAAGCTGGACCTCTACCGCAGCCGCGGCCGCGTCGTGCGGCGCGACAACGAGCTGTTCGCCGAGGTCGCCTGGATCCAGGTGATGGAAGGCCAGAACCTGCATCCCAGTGCGCACCACCCGCTCGCGGGCCTGCTGGACGAGCGCGAGGCGCAGGAGCATCTGGAGCGCGTGCGCCAGGTGATCGCACGCTGCGTGCAGGTCATGCCCGACCATGCCGACTACATCGCCCAGCACTGCGCGGCCGCCGCTCGAGCCTGAGACCGCCATGCCCACGCGCCGCACCGTGCTCGCCACACCTCTCGCCCTGACCGCCATGAGCGCATCAGCCGCCACTCCCGCGTCCCCGCCGGCCTGGACCCGCCAGGCCGTGCTCTACCAGGTCAACGTGCGCCAGTACTCCGCCGCCGGCACGCTGGCCGCCGTACAGGCCGACCTGCCGCGGCTGAAAAGCCTGGGGGTGGACATCCTGTGGCTGATGCCCTGGCAGCCCATCGGCCAGCTCCACCGCAAGGGCACGCTTGGCAGCTACTACTCGATCCGCGACTACACCGCCGTCAACCCCGAGTTCGGCACGCTGGCCGATGCGCGGGCGCTGGTGGCCGAGGCGCATCGGGTGGGCTTGAAGGTCATGCTCGACTCCGTAACGACGCGGCCTCGGCCTCGCGTTCGCGGTAGCGCTGCAGCAGGGCGGCGTTGGCCAGGTAGAGCCGCTGCGGGGTGGTCGCGAGCGCCTCGCGCCAGCCCTTCGCGAGGCCGCGGTGATGGGCCTGCACGGCGGTGCTGGCGCCGCGCGCGGCGAGTCCCAGACGGTGCCGGGCGGGTCGGCCTGCTGGCGGACTTGGTCCAGGGACTACGGGCTCATGGTGCGGTCGTCGTGCCGACGAGGATGCGGCCGAACAGCGGCGGCACGGTCAGCTGCAGGCGGCCGTTCTGGGCGGCCACCGGCTCGCCGCCCAGCGGGTCTTGGAGCGGGGTGGCGGCCAAGGGCAGGCGCCGCGTCACGCTGCGCGGCGCCGGCCTGTCCTTCGACACCCAGGGGCTGGGCCAGGAGGTGGTGCTGTCGCTGGACGCGTTCCGCGACGTCACCGTCGACGCCGAGGCGCGCCTCGGCGAACACGGCCTGAACGTGCTCGCCCGAGATCGGCCGCCCGGGCTCGCTCGCCTGGTGGGTCGGGCGGCAGGCAACCCTCTCGTCATCCTGCTGGCCGTGCTGGCCGGGGTCTCGCTCCTCTC
>JBKBVY010000106.1:0-11489 GCA_046289335.1 Roseateles sp.
GCCGCGGCGGCCAGGCCCGGTGCGGCCGGCCAGGCGACGTCGGCCTGGGCCCGCGTGAGCCGCATGGCGTCCACCTGGCAGCCGAACTGCAGGGCCGTGCCCAGGTGCACCGCATGCTGGGCCAGGTCGCGCGGCGCCGTGCGACCGAAGCTGAAGCGCCAGGGCAGGGGCCGGCCAGCGCGCCAGGCGCACAGGCTGGCCACCGCGCTCATGTGCAAGTCCACGACGAAGCCGCGCAGGCCCGCGGGCAGGCCGCAGGCGTCGGTCCACACCAGCATGAGCTCGTGCTCGTCCACCAGCAGCCGCGGCGTCAGCAGCGGCGTGAGCCGGCCGGCGTGGCGGCACAGCAGGCGCAGCATCTCGGTCAGGTCGCCGGCCTGCAGCAAGGCCTGGCTGGCCAGGCCATAGTGGCCGGGCAGCAGCAGCGGGCCCAGCGCGAAGGCGCTGTCGGCGCCGGCCTCGCGCAGCGGCGCGATCAGGTCCAGCAGCTGGCGCGGCGTGATCAGCGGCTCGGCCGGCCAGTGCAGCGCCAGGCCGCGGTGGTGGGCGAACTCAACGCACAGCGCCGCATGGTCGGTGGCCGGCAGGCAGGCGGTGTCGATCTCGTAGGGCGGCAGCGTGACGTCGCTGCCCAGGCCCAGCGGCAGCCAGGCGTCCAGTTGCGCCTGCAGTGTCATAGGCGCTGCAGCAGGTCCAGCAGCAGTTGCTCGGGCGGCTGGTTGCCGGCCGTGGGCAGCACGGCGCTGCGCACCGGCAGATGCAGGCGCGGCGCCTGCTGCGGGGTCAGGCACAGCGCGACCAACGCGGCGCGCAGTTGCTCCACCAGCCGGCCGGCCTCGTCGGGCGTGCTGCCGGGCAGCAGCACGACGAAGCGGTCGCCGGCGTAGCGGCACAGCAGGTCGTCGGCGCGCAGGTTGAGCATCAGCGTCAGCGCGGCCGCCTCCAGCGCGCGGTCGGCGGCCTGCAGGCCGCGCTCGCGCGGCAGGCGCTCGAAGCCTTGCCAGCCCAGCATGGCGACGCAGCCGTCCCGCCCCAGGCTGCGCTCCAGCGCGATCTGCCGGGCCATGTAGCCGGCGTCGGCCAGCTGCGTGACGCGGTCCACCGCCCGGTGGTCGCGAAACAGCCGCTCGCGCTGCGCCAGTTGCCGGTTCAGCACGCGCTGCTCCTCGCGCCAGTGGTGCAGGCCCACGGTCAGCAGCACCATGCCCAGCGGCGTCAGCGCCTCCAGCGCGTTGTCCCACCACATGGCTTTGGGCAGGCGCCAGATCTCATCCAGCGCGTCCACCCATTCGCCCATCAGCATGGCGGCCAGGCCCAGCGCCAGCCAGGTCGTCACGCGGCCTGCGGGGCGGCTGCCGCGCACATAAGCCAGCCACACGCCCACCATGAGGGCCATGCCGCCTTCGCCGAGCAGGTCCAGCCCATGCCATTCGGCGCGCGGCTTGGGCTCGCCCAGCGTCGCAAACGCCAGCGTCACGCCGGCCAGCAGCGCGGCCAGCAGCGGATAGAAGGCCTCCCAGGCCTGCAGGCCCGGCGGCCGGGCGGTGGTGGAGGAGGGCAGGGTCAGGCGCGTCATCGGGCCATCGTATGAACGGCGTGTGACGGCGTCGGGACAGCGCAGCGGGGGAGTCGCATCGGCTCACGGCCGGGTGGCGGGCTGCGCCGTTGCGCGTTTGTGACGGCTTGTTCAAACGGGCGCCACGCGCGCTGCCGAGCATGGCGGCCATTCCCACTTTGGCCATCGCCATGCACTACAAGCAACTTCCGCTGGTGCTGTCGCTGGGCCTGGCCTTCACGGCCCAGGCGCAGACGCAGCAGCAGCTCGACACCATCATCGTCACCGGCCAGCGCGCCAGCCTGCAATCGGCGCTGGACAAGCAGCGCGCCGCGCAAGGCGTGCTCAGCGTCGTGCATGCCGACGGCATCGGCCAGCTGCCCGACGACAACGCCGCCGAGGCGCTGGCCCGGCTGCCTGGCGTGACGCTGGAGCGCGACCAGGGCGAGGGCCGTTTCGTGCGCGTGCGCGGCCTGGGGGCGGACTACAACACCATCAGCATCAACGGTGCCACTGTGCCGGCCTCCGAGGCGGGGCGCCGCGCGCCGGGGCTGGACGTGGTGCCGGCCGGGCTGATCCGGTCGCTGGAGGTGCACAAGACGCTGACGCCCGACATGGACGCCAGCAGCCTGGGCGGCAGCGTGGGCGTCTACACGCTGACGGCCTTCGACGTGAAGGGCCGCCTGCTCAATGTGGACCTGGGCGCCAACCATGACACCAACCTCGGCGCCACCAGGCCGCGCCTGGGCCTGACCTTTGCCGACCGCCTGGCCGGCGGCCAGCTGGGCATCGCGCTGGCCGTCTCGCGCGACCAACGCCGTTTTGCCAGCGACAACGTCGAGACCGGTGGCGCCTGGGACGAGGGCAAGCTGGAGGAGATGGAGCTGCGCCGCTACGAGATCCAGCGCTCGCGCACCGGCGCGGCCTTCAGCCTGGACTGGCGCCCGGCTGCCGGCCGGCAGCTCTACCTGCGCGGCTTTGCGAGCCGCTTCACGGACGACGAGACGCGCCAGTCGCTGAAGCTCACGTTCGACGACGCGCTACTCCCCGGCGCCGCCGGCAGCGGCACCGCCTCGCGCGGCCTGAAGGCGCGGCGCGAGACGGCCACCACCCGCTCGCTGGCGCTGGGCGGCCAGCTGGATCTGGCCGGCTGGCAGGCCAGCGCCGAGGCCGGTGCCGGCCGCGCGGAGGAGCGCACGCCCGACGCGCTGGCCTCGTCGGCCTTCGACGCCAAGTTCACGGGCCTGGGCTTCACGGACAGCCGCCGCCCGGTGCTGCAAGGCCCGGCCACGCTGCAGAGCGCAGCGCTCTACAAGCTCAACAACTTCAAGATCGAGGACAGCGACGCGCGCGACCGCGTGGACCACCTGAAGGCCGACCTGAAGCGCGAGTTCGCGCTGGACGGCGGCGACAGCCTGGAGTTCAAGGCGGGCGTCAAGGCCACGCGCCGCCACAAGGACAACCAGCAGGAGACCTGGAAGCTCAAGGGCAAGACCCTGGGCACGCCGAGCTTCGCCGCCATCTCCGGCAGCGAGACGGTGGACTACCCCTGGAGCGCCTTCGGCCCCGCGGGCGATGCCGCCAAGGCGCGTGCGCTGTGGACGGGCGTGAACCTGGCAGGCTCGCGCGACGTGGCCGATTCGCTCACCGGCGACTTCGACATGAAGGAAGACCTGGACGCCGCCTACGCCCAGGCCACCTGGGAGCGCGGCGGCCTGCAGCTGCTGGGCGGCCTGCGCCTGGAGCGCATCACGTTCAAGGCGCGCGGCATGGCACTGAAGGACGATGTGCCCGCGCCCGTCAGCGTGGACACGCGCAGCACCCACTGGCTGCCGGCGCTGCTGCTGCGGCAGGACCTGGGCGGCCAGCTGCTGCTGCGCGCGGCGCTGACCAGCTCGCTGGTGCGGCCCAGCTTCGAGCAGCTGTCGCCCGGCCTGGTGGTGGACGGCGACGAGGCCGAGCTGGGCAACCCCAAGCTCAAGCCGCTGCGCTCGCGCAACCTGGACTTCGGCGTGGAGCAGGGTCTGGGGCGCGACGGCACGCTGTCGGCTTATGTCTTCAGCAAGCGCATCCGCGACTTCGCCTTCCAGACCGACCTGGCCGGCACGCCCGGCTGGACCGGCTTCTCGCAGGTCAACACCTTTGCCAATGGCGACAGCGCAAAGCTGCACGGCGTGGAACTGGCCTATGCGCAGGCGCTGCGCAGCCTGCCGGCACCGTTCAACGGCCTGATCGTGGGCGCCAATGCCAGCTTCGTGCGCTCCAAGGCGCGCATCGGCGGCTATGACAGCGGCGTGTGGAAGGGCCGCGAGATCAGCCTGCCCAGCCAGTCCGACCGCAGCTTCAACCTGCAGCTGGGTTGGGAGGGCCAGGCCTTGTCCGCGCGGCTGGCGCTGAACCAGCAGTCGTCCTACCTGCTGGAGGTGGGCGACGTGTTCGACGCCGCCAAGGACTTGCGCGTGGACGGCCAGAAGCGGCTGGACTTCGCGCTGAAGTACAAGTTCAGCAAGCAGCTGGAGTTCAGCGTCGAGGCCGCCAACCTGACCAACCAGGCCTACTACGTCTACCAGGCCAGCCCGGCCCAGAATGCGCAGTACGAGCGCTATGGCCGCAGCGTCAAGCTGGGCCTGAAGTGGAGTGCCTTCTGATGCGCTGGCTGCTGTTGTTGACCCTGGCGCTGGCGGCCGTTGCCGCGCAGGCCGAACGCTTCGTGCTGGCCAAGACCGCGCTGGAGCTGCACGACGACGCCGGCCGCACGCTGGCCCGCCACGCGGTGCGTGCCAAGCACATGGACCAGCGCCGTGACGACGGGGTCTTTGCCGTGCTGCAGGATGCCAACAGCGGGCAGGTCCAGCTGTGGCGTGCCGAAGGCGGCCAGCTCAAGCGCGCCGCCAGCTGGCCGGCGCCGGCACTGGAGGTGGAGCAGCTGTGCCTGCACCGCGATGCGCAAGGCCTGCTGCAGCTGTTCCTGCTGGGCAACGAGGGCTTGTCCGAGCAATGGCTGATCGACGGCGCGCGCGCGCTGCCCATGCAGCGCCTGGCCACGCCGCCCGCGCCCAGCACCTGCCGCGTGCGCGATGCCGAGGCCCAGCTCTACGTGGCCGAACCGGGCGTGGGCCTGTGGGCGCTGTCGGCGAACGCCGAGCGGCCCGGTCGGCGCCTGCTGCTGGCCGAGCCGCAGCTGGACGAGAAGGCCTTGAACGCGCGGCTGGAGGCCTGGCTGGCCGAGCATCCGGCGGCTGCCCCGGCACCGCGCCACCCGGTCGTGCTGCCCACCGGCCAGACCCAGCCCATGCGCGAGGCTGGCGACGCGGCGGACGACCCGGCCATCTGGGTGCACCCGCGGCAGGGCGCGCACAGCCTCATCCTCGCCACCGACAAGAAACGCGGCCTGGCCGTCTACGGCCTGGACGGCCGCGAGCGCCAGTTCCTGCCCGTGGGCCGGATCAACAACGTGGACCTGCGCCAGGGCCTGCGCTACGGCGGCCGCCGGCTGGATCTGGCCGTGGCCACGCAGCGCGACGAGGCGGCCCTGGTGCTGTTCGGCATCTCGCCGGCCGGCCGGGTCAGCGAGCTGGCGCGGCTGAAGACCACGCTGGACGACATCTACGGCGTCTGCGTGGGTCGCAATGCCGAGGGCGGACTGGACGTGTTTCCCAACGACAAGGACGGCCGCGTGCAGCGGCTGCGCCTCCAGCTCGCCGGCAAGACCTGGCAGGCCGAGACCGTGGCCGAGTTCCGGCTGGACAGCCAGCCCGAGGGCTGCGTCGTCGACGAGGCGAACCAGGCGCTGTTCGTCGGCGAGGAGAAGCGCGGCATCTGGCGCCAGGACCTGGGCATGCCGGGCAGTGCGCCGCAGCTGGTCATCACGGCCGGCCCGGGCCTGGTGCCGGACGTGGAAGGCCTGGCCATCCACCCGGGCCGCGGCTGGCTGGTGGTGTCGTCGCAGGGCAGCGACTCGTATGCCATCTACGACATCCGCCCGCCCTTCGCGCAGCGCGGCACGTTTGCCATCGGCACGAACGCGGCACTGGGCATCGATGCCGTGTCCGAGACCGATGGCCTGGACCTGACGCCGGCCAACCTGGGCGGCCCGTACCGGGACGGACTGCTGGTCGTGCAGGACGGCCACAAGCGCCTGCCGCACGGGCCGCAAAACTTCAAGCTGGTGCCTTGGGCGGCGGTGGAGCGGGCGCTGCGCTGACGCAAGTCCGGGTGTCCCGCTGGGTCGGTCGCCGTGCCGGATGGCAGCGCGGCGCCGACCCTGCTAGGCTGCCGCCCGCCAAGGATGGCGTTCAGGAGCAGCAGGCATGGCGGAATTGACGGTCAATGGCAAGCGGATGCAGTTCGAGGCGGAAGCCGACACGCCGCTGCTGTGGGTGCTGCGCGAGCAGCTCGGTCTCACCGGCACCAAGTACGGCTGCGGCGTCGCGCAGTGCGGTGCCTGCACGGTGCACATCGACGGCGCGCCGGTGCGCAGCTGCGTGATGCCGGCGTCGGCGCTGACGCCGGCGCAGAAGATCACCACCATCGAGGGCTTGTCTCCCAACGCCAGCCATCCGCTGCAGAAAGCCTGGGACGCGCTGGACGTGCCGCAGTGCGGCTTCTGCCAGAGCGGCATGCTGATGGCGGCCGCCGCGCTGCTGAAGGACAAGCCCAAGCCCACCGATGCCGACATCGATGCGGCCATCACCAACATCTGCCGCTGCGGCACCTACAACCGCGTGCGGGCCGCCATCCACCTGGCCTCGGGCCGCGTGACGCGCAAGCAGATTCCCATCGTCATCGAAGGAGGCCAGGCATGAGCGCGACGCTTTCCCGTCGGTCGTTTCTGCACGCCACCTCCGCCGCCGCCGGCGGGCTGATGGTGGGCTTCCACGTGCCGGGTCTTGCCCAGCAGGCCAGCGCCGCCACGCCGGAGTTGAATGCCTGGGTGCAGGTGCTGCCCGATGACGCCGTGGTCATCCGCATCGCGCGCTCGGAGATGGGGCAGGGCACGCTGACCGGCCTGGCCCAGCTGGTGGCCGAAGAGCTGGACTGCGACTGGACCAAGGTCAGGACCGAGTACCCCACGCCGGGCCAGAACCTGGCGCGCAACCGTGCCTGGGGCAGCATGAGCACCGGCGGCAGCCGCGGCATCCGCGATTCGCACGAGTACGTGCGCAAGGGCGGGGCGCTGGCGCGGGCGCTGCTGATCCAGGCGGCCGCCAACCGCTGGAACGTGTCGGTCGTGGAATGCTCGACCGCTGCGGGTTGGGTGCTGCACGGTGGCAAGAAGCTCAGCTACGGCCAGCTCGCCGCCGAGGCCGCCAAGCTGGCGGCGCCGGCCGACATCCAGCTCAAGCCCGCCAAGGACTGGAAGCTGGCCGGCAGGCCGCTCAAGCGCCTGGACACGCGCGCCAAGCTCGACGGCTCGCAGATCTACGGCATGGACCTGCAGTTGCCCGGCATGCTGAATGCGGCCATCAGGGACTGCCCGGTGTTCGGCGGCAAGCTCAAGAGCTTCGACGCCGCTGCCATCCAGGGCCGGCCCGGCGTGAAGAAGGTCGTCAAGGTGGGCGACACGGCCGTGGCCGTGGTGGCCGACACCTGGTGGCGCGCCAAGACGGCGCTGGATGCGCTGCCCATCGTCTGGGACGAGGGCCCCAATGCATCGCAGAACAGCGCCGACACGGCCGCCATCCTGAAGGCGGCTCTCGACGTGCCCGAGGCCGCTGTGGGCAGCAGCGCGGGCGATGCGCGCGCCGTGCTGGCCGCGGCCACGCGCAAGGTCGAGGCGGTGTATGGCTATCCGCACCAGAACCACGCCTGCATGGAGGTCATGAATGCGACCGCCAAGTGGACGCCCGAGCGCTGCGAGGTCTGGACGCCCACGCAGAACGGCGAGGCGGCGCTGGCCGCCGCGGCCGAGGTCTCGGGCCTGCCACCCTCGGCCTGCGAGGTCTACAAGCTGCACCTGGGCGGCGGCTTCGGCCGGCGCGGCGCGGTGCACGACTGGGTGCGCCAGGCGGTGGCCATCGCCAAGGAGCTGCCCGGCACGCCGGTCAAGCTGATCTGGAGCCGCGAGGAGGACATGCTGCACGGCCGCTTCCACCCGGTCACGCAGTGCAAGCTGACGGCCGCGCTGGACGATGCCGGCAAGCTGACCGCGCTGCACATGCGCATCTCGGGCCAGAGCATCATCGCGGGCATCTTTCCGCAGAACATCCGCGACGGGAAGGACCCGGTGGTGTTCCAGGGACTGAGCGCCGGCGGCGCCGAGGGCGCACTGGGCTACGCCATCCCCAACCTGCTCATCGACCATGCGATGCGCAACCCGACCGTGCCGCCGGGCTTCTGGCGCGGCGTGAACCTGAACCAGAACGCCGTCTACCTGGAGTGCTTCCTGGACGAGGTGGCCCATGCCGCCAAGCGCGATCCGCTGGAGCTGCGCCGCGAGTTGCTGGCCAACAGCCCCAAGCACCTGGCCGTGCTGAACGCGGTGGCCGCCAAGGCCGGCTGGGGCAAGCCACGCGCCAAGGGGCGGCATCTGGGCCTGGCGCAGATCATGGGCTTTGGCAGCTATGTGGCGGCCTGCGCCGAGGTGTCGGTCAGCAAGCAGGGCGAGCTGAAGATCCACCGCATCGTCGCCGCCACCGACCCCGGCCATGCGGTCAACCCGCAGCAGATCGCGGCGCAGGTGGAGGGCAGCTTCGTCTACGGCCTGTCGGCCGCGCTGTTCGGCGAGATCACGATCAAGGACGGCCGCGTCGAGCAGCAGAACTTCGACACCTACCCGGTCATGAAGATGGCGCACATGCCTGCGGTCGAAACCCTCGTCATGCCCTCGGGCGGCTTCTGGGGCGGCGTGGGCGAGCCCACCATCGCCGTGGCAGCGCCGGCGGTGTTGAACGCCATCTTCGCGGCCACCGGCAAGCGCATCCGCGACCTGCCGCTGAGCAAGCACAAGCTGGTGTGAAGCCGCTGCTGGCCGCGCTGCTGCTGGCCACCGGCGCCCAGGCCGGTGACGTGGCGCGCGGCCGTGCGCTGGTGGAGAACCGCACGCAGACGCTGTGTCTGCTGTGCCATTCGCTGCACGGCCCGGGCGACGCCAACCAGGGCAATCTCGCGCCGCCGCTGGCGGCCGCGGCGCGCCTGACGCCCACGGAACTGCGCGAGCGCATCGCCGACATGCGGCGCTTCAACCCGGCCACCGTGATGCCGCCGTTCCGCGCCACCGACGGCCTGCGCGACGTGGCGCCGGCCTGGGCCGGCCGGCCGGCGCTGACCGAGCAGCAGCTGGACGACATCGTGGCCTACCTCGGCACGCTGGCGAAATGAGGCGGCGCGAGTTCTTCATGGGTGCCGCAGCGCTGGCGCTGCTGCCGCATGCTCAGGCCAGCGACGAGGCCATGCGCAGGGCCATCCGCGCCTGGGCCGGGCGTGACCCCGAACCGGGTGCGCTGACGCTGGAGATGGCCGAGCTGGTGGAGAACGGCAATGCGGTGCCGGTGCGGGTGGCGGCCGGTGAGCCAGTGGTGGGCCTGGCGCTGTTCACGCCGCTCAACCCCGAGCCCGACGTGGTGCAGGTCACGCTGGGCGCGGCCGTCGCGCGGCCGGAGTTCAGCACCCGCATGCGGCTGGCGCGCAGCCAGCGCATCGTGGCCGTGGCCAAGGCGGCCGATGGTCGCTGCTGGCAGGCCGGGCTGGATGTGGTGGTGACGCTGGCCGCCTGTGTGGAGCCCGGATGAGCACCCGCGCCGTCATCACGCTGCCGGCCCGCATCACCGCGGGCCAGCCCTTCGAGGTGCGCGCCACCGTGGCCCATGCGATGGAGACCGGCTACCGCACCGCCGACGACGGCGGCCGCCTGCCGCGCAAGCTGGTGCGGCGCTTCGAGTGCCGGCTGGACGGCGAGCTGGTGTTTGCCGCCGACCTCTTTGCCGCGGTGTCCGCCAACCCCTATCTGGCCTTCTGGCTGCGCGCCGACAAGCCGGGCGAGCTGAGCTTCGTCTGGCGCGGCGACGAGGGCTTCGAGCACCGCGAGACCCGGCCGTTGACGCTGGCATGAGAGCCGCCGGGCTGCTGCTGGCTCTGGTGGCCCTCTTGGCCCATGCCGACGGGCGCCGCTCCGGCCGCGACACCATGAGCCCGGCCTTGCGCACGCTGCAGGCCGACGACGCGCAACACCCGGCCCAGCTGGCGCTGGCCCTGGGCCGCGAGCAGTGGAGCCGCGGTGACAGGTCTTGCGCCAGCTGCCATGGCGAACCCGAGCGGCTGCGCGGCGTGGCCGCGCGCTATCCGGCCTTCGACCGTGGCCTGCTGGATCTGCCGGGCCGCATCCAGCGTTGCCGCGTGCAGCACCAGCAGCAGCCGGCGTGGCCGGCCGAGGCCGAGCCGCTGCTGGCGCTGGCGGCGCTGGTGGCGCAGCAGTCGCGCGGCCTGCCGCTCGCGCCACCGCGCGGCCCCGAGCTGGACGCGGCGGCCGCGCACGGCGAGCGCCTCTACACCACGCGCATCGGCGCGCTCAACCTGTCCTGCGCGCAATGCCACGACGAGCGCGCCGGCCTGCGCCTGGGTGGCAGCCTGATCCCGCAGGGCCATGTGGACGACTACCCCGTGTTCCGGCTCGAATGGCAGGCGCTGGGCAGCCTGCAGCGCCGCCTGCGCGGCTGCCTCAGCGGCGTGCGCGCCCGCGTGGCGGACTGGGACAGCGCCGAGCTGATGGCCTTGCAGGTCTACCTCTCGCGCCGCTCCGCTGGCCTGCCCATGCAGCCGCCCGGCGTGCGTCCCTGACGGGGGTCAAGTCAAGAGCAGCGACCTGTCGCCTGCATCGGCTTCTCCCGATTGAGGACGCGCCGACCGGCCTCCCCAACAAGCAGGATGACCCCGCCGCGACGCGCTTCCTAGGATGGCTTCGCCTCGATTCCACGCGGGGCGGAGGCAAGGGTCGATGGCGCAATACGCAGCAATCCGCGCGGTGGGCGAGAGCGTGCTGGCGCTGATGCGCGAGGCCTGCCCGGTGGCCGACCTGCAGCTCGACGCCTCACCCAAGTTCGAGCTCGCCTCGCTGGGCAGCCTGACCGAAGGCCAGACGCCGCCGGACACCGGCTTCTACCTGGTGCTGTGGCGCGTGGGCATCGGTGGCTCGCCGCGCAACCTGCCGCCGCGGCGCACGCGCGACGGCCGCGTCTTCAAGCCCTCGCTGCCGGTGGACTTGTACTTCCTGATGCTGCCGGTGGCCCCCAAGGCCGACAAGCAGACGCAGATGCTGGGCTGGGCGCTGGCCTTTCTGCACCAGATGCCGGCGCTGAGCGGCGAGGTCATCAACCGCTACACCCAGGGCAGCCCGGCCGTCTTTCAGCCCGAGGAAACGGTCGAGCTCATTGCCGACCCGCTGTCCACGGTGGACTACCTGTCGCTGTGGGACCGCGTGAAGAGCGGCTTCCAGGCCGGCATGACCTATGTGGCGCGCATGGTGCTGCTGGACATCGACCAGCCCGAGCCCAGCGGCGCGCCGGTCATCGAGCGCCGCTTCGGCCTGGGCGCGCGCGGGGAGGGCGGCTGATGGCGCTGGCCCTGCTCAAGCCGCCGCTGGACGAATGGCAGCTGCCCGCCGGCCATGCGCTGGCCTTCGTCGATGCCGCCAGCGGCGAGGCCGTCACGCGCGGCCTGCACTGCAGCCTGGTGCTGCGCCGCACGGGCCAGCCGCTGGGGCAGGCGCGCGCCACGCCCAGCGGCATCCTGCATTTCCCGGAGCTGCCCGAGCGCTGGCGCGACCCGCTGCCGCCTGCGCTGGCCGACGTGGTCGTGCGCGACGAGCTGGCGCGCTCCTACCGCTCTTTGCCAAGCCTAGCTGAGGATCTGCGCCGCTATGCTGAGGCGGCGCTGGCGCGCGACCCGAAGGTCGCCGGAAGCCGCACCCTTGGACTGGTGTCGCGGGAGCAGGCGGCAC
>JBKBVY010000107.1:0-11319 GCA_046289335.1 Roseateles sp.
GGCCGCGCCCGCCAGGCCGGCGCCCACGATGACGGCATGGCGGGCCTGCGGCGCCAGCGGCTCGCGCCCCGGCGGGCGCTGCGGCG
Source organism: Roseateles sp. (assembly GCA_046289335.1). Lineage (GTDB taxonomy): Bacteria > Pseudomonadota > Gammaproteobacteria > Burkholderiales > Burkholderiaceae_C > Pelomonas. Next base: position 87 of record JBKBVY010000107.1, read on the forward strand.
TGTGGCGCGGCGCGAAGCGCGCGACGGTCATCTGGCCCTTGCTGGCAAAACCCGGCACCCGCTGGACCTCGAAGCCGGCCGCGGCCAGCCCGTCGCGCACGCCGCGGGCCACGCTCCAGGTGGCGGCGGTGGCGCCGGGCGCGGCGTGGCGGGCCAGCGCCTTGAGCAGGTGGGCGTCCCACAGCTCGGGGTTGCGGGCCGGGGCAAAGCCGTCGAGGAAGAAGGCGTCGGCCTGCAGCACCAGCTGCGGTGCCAGCACGTGCGCCTCGCCCAGGCCCAGCAGCAGCGTCACGCGGCCGCCCTCGAAGCTCAGCGTGTGCAGCCCCGGCGCGAGCGGCGGCCATTGGGCCAGCAGCTGCTGCGCCAGCGTGGGCAGCGGGCTGGCCGCATGGGCGCGGGCCAGGTCGGCGGCGCGCAGCGGATGCTTTTCCAGGCTGACGAACACCAGCCGCGCGCAGCGCGCCGGGTCTTGCCGCCAGGCCTCCCAGGTGGCCAGGAAGTTGTTGCCCAGGCCGAAGCCAGTCTCCAGCACGACGAAGCGCTCGCGCCCCTGCCAGCGTTGCGGCAGGCCGTTGCCGGCCAGGAAGACATGCCGCGCCTGCGCCAGCGCGCCGGCACGCGCGTGGTAGACGTCGCCATAGCCCGGCGCGGCCGGCGTGGCGGGGTCGGAGAAGTCGACCACCGCGGGCTCCAGGGCGCGCGGCGTCATGCCGGCCCCAGCCAGGCGGCCAGTGCGGTGGCCAGCAGCAGCGGCAGCATGAGCGCCGGGATGACCGTGCGCGCGAATGCCGCGCCGCCCGCGACCACCGCCGTGATGCTGCGCGTGACGCTGTTGCAGGCCAGCGCCAGCAGCAGGCCCCACAGCAGCTGCCGCAGGCCGATGCTGCCGGCCGCCTGCAGGCCGGCCAGCGAGGCCACCGGCGCATGGGCGTCGGCAAAGGCCGCCAGCGCCACGGCGCCATAGAGGCCCGAGGCGCCGAAATGCTCGCGCGCCCAGCTCACGGCCACGGCCACGGCGCTGAGCATCAGCGTCAGCAGCAGCGCCTCGCGCAGCCGCAGCGGCCCGCGCCGCCCGTCGGGGTCGGCCGCAGAGCTGGTCGGTTCCAGCCGGCGCGAGCGCCGCGCCAGCAGCGCGCCCAGGCCGCCGCTGAGCGCCATGCCCAGCAGCGTCAGCGGCAGCACGGCCAGCGCGGCCTGCGGTGCCATCGCGAACAGCATCAGCTGCGCCTGCAGCCAGGTCGCGCAGGTGGACATCACCGCGCCGGCCGCGCAGGCCAGTGCCAGGCCGGGCTGCGCGCGTGCGCGGGCGCCCATCGCGGCGATGGTGGCGGTGCTGGACACCAGCCCCGACAGCAGGCCCGACAGCGCCAGCCCGGCCTGCGGCCCCGCCAGGCGCAGCGCGACATGGCCCACCGCCTGCAGCGCCAGCAGCAACAGCATCAGGCCCAGCAGCGCGTTGGCCTTCATGCCGGCCAGCCAGGGCAGGGGCTGCTGCGGTGTCAGCGGCAGCACCACCAGCGCCAGCGCGCCCAGCAGCAGGCCGTCGTGCAACTCCTCCTCGCGCAGCACCTGGGTCGCGAAGCGGTGCAGCCGCGTGCGCGCGGCCAGCAGCGCCGTCATGACGACGGCGGCCGGCGAGCCCAGCAGCGGCGCGGTGACGCACAGCGCGCCGATCAGGTAGGTCACGACCAGCGCGATCTCGGTGGTCAGCCCGGGATCGCGGTCGCGGCTGCGCAGATAGGCCATGGCGGCCAGCGCCGTGATGGCCAGCGCACCCACAGGCACCAGGCCCGGCAGGTTCAGCGCCTGGGCCAGCGCGCCGCCCATGGCCGCCAGCGTGAAGGTGCGCAGGCCGGCCGGCTCGCGGTGCGGCCCGCGCTTCTTGTTGCGCTCGCGCTCCAGGCCGATCAGCAGCCCGCTGCCCAGCGCGGCGGCCAGCCCGAACAGCAGCGGCCCCAGCACGCCGAAGGCCTGGCCCGGGTCCGCCATCAGCAGTCCACGGTCTCGCCGTGCTGCGGCACGCGCACCGGCCAGCCCAGCTCGTCCTGGATGCGGCAGCGCAGCGCATCGGCCGCGGCGGCCTCGCCGTGCACCACATAGACCTGCTGCGGCGGCCGCGCGGCCTGCGCGTAGGTGGCGCGCAACCACTGCATCAGGCCGTCGGCATCGGCATGGCCCGACAGGCCGTCCAGGTGGCTGATCTCGGCGTTCACCGGCACCCAGCGGCCGCGGATCTTGATCTCGCGCTCGCCCGCCACCATGCGCGCGCCGCGCGTGCCGCCGGCCTGGAAGCCGGGGAAGGCGATGTGGTGGCGCGGCTGCGGCGCCAGCGTCTCGATGTAGTTCAGCACCCGGCCGCCGGTGGCCATGCCGCTGGCCGAGATGACCACGGCGGGCCGGGCGCGCGGCGCCGCCAGGCTGGCGGCCAGCTTGAGGCTCTGCGCCTGCTTGGTGACGAAGCGCACCCGGTCGGTCAGCCCGCGCGCCTCGTTGGCGGAAATGCGCAGCAGCCGCGCATGCTTGAGGGTCAGCTCGGTGGCCAGCTCGGCCATGGGGCTGTCCAGCCAGATGGGCACGTCCAGCGGCAGCTCACCGGCGTTGCGCAGCCGTTGCAGCAGCAGCAGGGCCTGGGCGCGGCCCACCGCGAAGCTGGGCAGCAGCACCGAGCCGCCGCGCTTGAAGGTGTTGCGCAGGATCTGCCCCAGCCGGGCCTGGGCGTCCTCGGCCGGGTGCAGGCGGTTGCCGTAGGTGGACTCGATCAGCACGATGTCGGCGGCCGGCGGCACCTGGGGTGGGGGCATCAGCAGGTCGCCCACGCGGCCCACGTCGCCCGAGAACAGCAGCGTGCGCCCACCGTGGCTGACGTGGATGCTGCTGGCCCCCAGCAGATGGCCACCGGGCGTGAAGCGCACCTCGGTGGCGCCCAGGCGCAGCCGGCCGTCGCGCGCCAGCGGCGCAAACTGCTTGAGCGTGGCCTCGGCTTCGCGCACGCTGTACAGCGGCAGCGCCTTCTCATGGCGGCTGGAATGCTCGCGGTTGGCGCGGCGGGCGTCTTCCTCCTGCAGGTGGGCGCTGTCCTTCAGCAGCACCTCGCAGAGGTCGCGCGTGGCGCTGGTCGCGTAGATGGGGCCCTTGAAGCCCTGGCGGCGCAGCGCCGGCAGGTAGCCGCAGTGGTCCAGGTGGGCGTGGGACAGCAGCACCGCGTCCAGCTGCTGCGCCGGGGCGCCCAGCGGCATCCAGTTGCGCTCGCGCAGGGCCTTGTAGCCCTGGAACAGGCCCGCATCCAGCAGCAGGCGCTGCTCGCCCAGCTGCAGCAGGTGGCGCGAGCCGGTGACGGTGTCGGCGGCGCCGAGGAAGGTCAGTTTCATGGGGCTCCCAGGGTTTGAAGTTGGGCAGATTCCAGCACCTGCACGGCCGGGCCCGGCTGATCCAGCGCAAGCCTCAGCGCGCGGGCCACGCGGTCGGCGGTGATGGGGCGCCAGCGCGCCGGGATCAGCGGCGCCAGCGGCCGGCTCAGGCGCAGCGCCCAGGCCTCGCCCGTGCGGTGGGGTTGGGCCGGGCGCTCGCCATCCAGCAGCGACGGCCGGGCGATGACCAGGCGCTCAAAGCCCAGCGCGGCCAGCGCCGCCTCGGCCTCGCCCTTGACGCGGTTGTAGAACAGGCCCGAGCGCGCATCGGCGCCCAGCGCCGAGACCAGCGCGCAATGCGTGGCGCCGGCCGCGCGCGCCGCCCGCGCGACCGTGACGACCGCGTCGAAGTCCACCGCGCGGAAGGCCTTGCGCGAGCCGGCCTGGGCCAGGGTCGTGCCCAGCGCGATGAGCAGGCGCCGCGGCGCCGGCAGCGCGGCGAAGGTCGCGGGGCGCGTGTAGTCCACCACGGTCAGGCCAGCGCCCGGCCGGCGCGCCAGCGCGATGGCCTGGGACAGTTCGGCGCGCAGCGCCCGGCCCACCAGGCCGGTGGCGCCGGCGATCCAGCTCGGTTCAGGCATAGGCGGCATGGCGCGCATTGTGGCGGCAGCCGCTCATCTGGGCGGGGCCCGCCGACCGATTGAGGACGGCGAGGGCAATCCCTGAAGCGCCGCGTCGCCGCGGTGAGAGGCCGCGTCTCAGAGTGCGTCGGCCGTGTTGGCAGGATTCAACAAGGATGGTTGCCATGAAAGCACTGATCGGGGCACTCGCTGTCACCACCGTGTTCGCCACCGCACCGGCTGCGGCAGCGGGCGTGGATTACCTGCTGGAGATCGAGGGCATCAAGGGTGAGTCCACCAGCAAGGTGAAAGCCGGCGCCATCGACCTGCAGTCCTGGTCCTGGGGGCTGTCGTTGGTGTCGACGACCAGCGGCACGGGCAAGGTCTCGCTGCAGAATTTCCACTGGACACAGTCGGTGGACTCCACGGCCCCGCAAATGCTCAGCTGATTCGGCAGTATCGCCTCTCGTGACGTGACCTTCAGCGCCATCCGCGCCGATGCGAAAGGTGTGGTCTTCTCGTTCTTCGAGATCGCGTTTCCAAACAGCGAGCCGTCCAGCCTCTTCCTCGGCGGCAGCGCCGGTGCCGGCAGCGACGGCCTGATGGTGCAGGCCAGCGTGATGGTGCCGGAGGCGACGATGAGGTATCGCACCTCACCGACGGCGAACTGGGTCACGGGCACCTTCAGCCTCAAGACCCAGAGCATGGTGTTCACCGGTGACCCGCTGGTGCTGCAGGGCTATGCGCAGGCCGTGGCCGGCGTGGTGCCCGAGCCGTCGACCTGGGCGCTGATGCTGGGCGGCCTGGCGCTGACGGGCTGCGCGGCCCTGCGCCGGCGTCGGGGCTGAGCGGCCCATCGTGCCCGCACCGGCGCTGCGCATCCGCCTGGCCCTGCCGGGCCGGCGCGTCGAGGTGGCGCGCCCCGCGCCCACCGGGCCGGTGCGGCTCGATGAGCTGCTGCCCTTCATGTACGCGGTCGATGACGCCGCCATCGGCGTGGCGGTGGGGCAGGCGCGCAAGCAGGGCGCCACCGTGTCCTGCGCCAAGGGCTGCTCGGCCTGCTGCCGGCGCCAGCCGGTGCCGGTGACGCTGGCCGAGGCCCATGGCCTGGCGCGCCGCGTGCAGGCGCTGCCGGCGCCGCGCCGGGCCCGTGTCGAGCAGCGCTTCGCCGATGCCGCCGAGCAGCTGCGCGCCGCCGGGCTGTTGGATACCTTCATGCGCGACACGCCCGTCGACGACCCCGCGCAGGCGCGTGCCGCCGCCACGGCCTACATGGCGCTGGGCCTGGTCTGCCCGTTCCTGGAGGACGACGCCTGCAGCATCCACGCCCAGCGGCCCTTCGTCTGCCGGCAGTACCTGGTCAGCTCGCCGCCCTCGCTGTGCGCCGACCCCTTGCAGCAGCCGGTTGCCGTGCTGGACATCCCGGTACGGCCCGCCAGCGCCATGCTGGCCGTGACGCCGCCGGCCGGCGGCAGGCCCGCCTTCACCGTGCCCTTGGTGCTGGCGCTGGCCTATGCCGCGCGCCATGCCGACACGCAGCGACGATGCGCGCCGGACGCTGGCGCAGTGGATGGACGCGCTGCTGCCTACATGAACCGCCGCTACGGCGTGCGCTTCACCGCACCACGCGCAGCAACCGCCGGCCCAGCAGCCCGTGCAGGTCACGCCGTACATCGCAGACGATGTGGACGTAGACGACCTCGGCCACCGGCTCGTAGATGACACGGTTCTTGCCGGAGACGAGTTGCCGGTAGCGCTCGCTGCCCAGTTCTGCCAGTTCCTCGGGGACGGCGCCCGACATCGGGAAGGCCTTCAGCGTGTCGACCGTGGCCCGCAGCCGGGCCAGCGTGTCGGCCCAGGCCGGCGCGCCGAATTTCTTCAGCACGTAGCGGCGGATGTCGCGCAGATCCTGCTCCGCGCCGGGCAGGAAGACCACCCTCACGCGGCGTCGTCCTTCTGAAGCTCGGCGAACACCTCGTCGGCATCGCGCCCGCGCCCGGCGTCGATGTCGCGCTGGCCCAGCGACAGCAGCTTCAGCAGCGCCAGCGTCTCCTGCTGGCGCTCATAGGCATGCACGTCCATCACCACCAGCCGCGCCTCGCCGTTCTGCGTGATCAGCAGCGGCTCGCCGGATTCGGCGATGTCGTTGGCGATGCTGGCCGCGTGGCTCTTGAGGTAGCTGATGGGCTTGACCCGGGCGCTGCGCATGGGAACTCCTGTGGGTGGGGTCTAAATATAGGCCGAATTCAGTCCGACTCGTCCTCCAGCAGCGCCGCCAGCGCCGCCGCATCCAGCGGCGCCGCGCGGCCGTCGCCTTCCAGCATGCCCTCGGCCAGGCCGCGCTTGTCGCGGTGCAGCGCGACGATGCGCTCCTCCACCGAACCGGCCGTCACCAGCCGGTAGACGGTCACCGGCCGCTGCTGGCCCATGCGGTGGGCGCGGCCGCTGGCCTGGTCTTCGGCGGCGGGGTTCCACCAGGGGTCCACGATGAGCACATAGTCGGCCGCCGTCAGGTTCAGGCCGAAGCCGCCGGCCTTCAGGCTGATCAGGAACACGTCACCCTCGCCCTGCTGGAAGGCGGCGGCCCGCTTGGTGCGCTCGGCCTGCGGCGTGCTGCCGTCCAGGCGCTGGAAGGCCAGGCCCATCTGCGTGACGCGTTCGGCCAGCAGGTCCAGGTAGTCGGTGAACTGGCTGAACACCAGCGCCTTGTGGCCGCCGGCCACCAGCTCGCGGACGATGTGCTCGAACTCGGCCATCTTGGCGCCCACCAGCCCCAGCTCGGGCGACACCAGGCGCGGGTCGCAGGCGGCGCGGCGCAGCCGCATCAGCTCGGCCAGCACCTGCATCTGGGCGCCGCGCTCGGGGTCGGCCGCGGCCTGGGCCACGGCGGCCTGGGCGTCGCGGCGCAGCGCTTCCAGGAAGTGGCGCTCCTGCTCGCTGGGCTCCACGCGGTGGACGATCTCGGTGCGCGGGGGCAGGTCTTGCAGGACCTGGGCCTTGGTCCGGCGCAGCAGGAAGGGCGCGACGAGGCGGCGCAGCCGCGCGCGGGCCGCCGCGTCCTGCTGGCGCTCGATGGGGCCGGCGAAGCGCTCGTTGAACTGCTGCGCCGTGCCCAGCAGGCCGGGGTTGACGAGGTTCATGATGGACCACAGGTCGGCCAGCCGGTTCTCCACCGGGGTGCCCGACAGCGCCAGCCGGAAGTCGGCGTCGAACTCGGCGACCGACCTGGCGCGCTTGGTGGCCGCGTTCTTCAGCGCCTGGGCTTCGTCCAGCACCAGGCTGGCCCAGCGTCGCGCGGCGAAGTCCTCGGCGGCTATCTGCGCCAGCGCATAGCTGGCCACGATGACGTCGCCCGGCCCGGCCGCCTGCAGCAGCGCGGCGCGGTCGGCCGCGTCGGCATAGACCTGCACGTTCAGGCCCGGTGCGAAGGCCGCGCACTCTGCCGCCCAGTTGCCGCACACGGACGTGGGCGCCAGCACCAGCGCCGGGCCCAGCTTGCCGCGTTCGACCAGCAGGGCCAGCGTCTGCACGGTCTTGCCCAGGCCCATGTCGTCGGCCAGGCAGGCGCCGAAGCCGGCCGCCGCCAGCCGGCTCATCCACGCAAAGCCCTCGGCCTGGTAGCCACGCAGCTCGGCGCGCAGCGCCTTCGGGAGCTGCGGCTGCAGTGCGGCGGCGGCGGCGAGCTGGTCCACGCGGGCGTGCCAGGCCTTGTCTCCGCTGAGCTGCACGCCGGCCAGGCCCTGCTCCAGCCAGGCGGCGCCGGCCGTGGGCAGCTGCAGCGCGCCCTTCTTCACCTGGCCCAGCGCGTCCAGGTCGCGCAGCTGCTGGCGCAGCTGTTCGGACAGCGCCAGGTAGTGGCCCTCGGCCAGCCGCACGAAACGGCTCTTGCTGGCACGGCTCAGGGCCAGCAGCTCCTGCAGCCCCAGCACGCGGCCTTCCTCGACCTGCACCTCGCCGCTCAGGCCCAGCCAGTCGCGCCCGCTGCTGACCGTGATCTGCACCGCGGCGCCGTCCACCGGCAGCACGCGCACCGGCTTGCCCTTGGGCCAGGCCAGCGCGGCAATGCCCGGCAGCGCAGGCAGGCGCTCGACGGCGGCCAGCGCCTCTTCGGCATCGGCCAGCAGCCAGGGCTGATCGGGCGGCTGCTCGGGGTCCAGGAAGGGCAGGGCGGCCAGCACGTCGGCGCGGTGCTGGCGTTCAGCCGCCAGGTCGCGCTCGGTGGCCAGGCTCACGCCTTCGTGCAGGCACATCAGCCGCTCGCGGCCCTGCCCGGGCGTGACGGCGGGGCCGAAGTCGCCAAAGGGCTGGGCCACCAGCAGCAGGCTCAGCCCCTCGCCCTGCGGCGTCAGCCGGGCATGCAGACGGCTGTCGCCGGCCACGCGCTGGCCGGCCTCGGCGTCGCTGTGCAGCTGGAAGTGGCCGGTCAGCACCTGCAGCGCGGCGCCCAGCTCGGCGGTGGCATGGGCCGGCACCTGCCAGCCCTGGGCCACCAGCTCGGCCACGCGGCGCTGCGTGGGCGTGATGCGGATCAGCCGCGCGCGGCCCGGGCCTTCGCGCACGACGCGTTGCGCATTGCGGCGCTCGCGTTCGGCCTCGGCCTGGGCGCCGTAGAGATCACCGGCATGCGCCGGCTCGGCGGCGATCAGCGGCGGATGCAGGTGGAACTGGAAGGCATCGCCGACGCGACGCACCTCCAGCTCGGGCAGGCCCTCGCTCAGCTCCACCCACTGGCCGGGCGCGTCGGCAAACATCAGGTGAGGGTGGCCCACCAGCGCGACCAGCGCGGCGCTCGCGTCCAGCCGCAGGTCGTGCACGCCGGCCCAGGCGTCGCGCTCGATGTGGCGCAGCACCAGGTTGTCGCGGCTGCGCTGGGCGCCTTGCTTCTTCAGCTTGGCCAGCGTGACGGCCTTGAACTTCAGGCCGCCGCGGGCGCCGCTGCTCATCTCCAGCGGCTCTAGCGTGTGCACGCGGCCGGCGGCGTCCAGCTTGAGCTGCCAGGCCAGCTCGGCCTTGGCGGCGGCGCCGGCGGGCTTGGCTTCGTCGCTGAGGGCCGCGATGGCGGCGAGCGCGTCCTGCCAGGCCTCGCGCGGCCGGCCCAGGAAGCCGACGATGCGGCTGGGGCCGTTGCCGCCCAGCTCCAGCCGCTGCAGCGCGGCGCGCAGCTGCTCGGCCAGCAAGGCCTGCTCCTCGCCCAGTTCGGCCAGCAGCCGCTGGGCCGCCTCGGGCGTCCAGCCCGGTGCGGGCCGGCCCAGCCAGGCGGCCAGCAGCAGGCGGTCGGCGGGTTGCGAATCACCTGGCGCATTGGGCGCGAACGCGGCATCGAGGAAGCTGTCCTCGCCCAGCCGCACGCCGATGCCATGCGCCCACAGGCCCCAGGCCTCGTAGGCGGTGGGGCTGCGGGTGCCGGATTCGGCGATGGCGTACTTGCGCGCCTGCGCCCAGGCCTTGGGATCGTCGCTGGCCAACAGGCTCAGCAGGTAGAGCCGCGCGGTGCTCAGCGGCAGCGCGTTGCGGCGGCTGCGGCTGGCGCTGTGGATGGCCTTGATGGCGGCTTCATAGCCGCTGCGGGCCTCGGCCCAGCGGCCGGCCACCAGCTCGCGCGTGGCGGCCAGCAGCGTCACGCCCGGGCCTTCCAGGCCGTGCAGATGGCGGGCGGCGCCGTCCAGGTCCAGCGCCAGCAGGTCGGCCTCGGCCAGCCGGGCCCTGAGCGGGATGGACCGCGGCCCGGCCGCGTCGGTCTTCAGCCAGGCGCGCACATCGGCGCGCGCCGGGTGGCCCGGCGGCAGCAGGTCCAGCAGCCGGGCCAGCAGACCGTCGCGCAGTTCGGGGGCGATCTGCGGCAGCAGGGCGGGCAGCCAGGGCGTGGTCAGCGCCTCGGCCTGCAGCACCGGGTCTTGCAGCTCGGTCAGCCGGGTGGCGAGCAGCTCGCGGAACTCGGCGGCCGGCATGCCGGTGTAGAGCATCAGCCGCAGCACGGCCTGCATGTCCTCCGTGCTGCGGAAGCTGATCCAGCCGATCGGGTCGCGCCAGCTGCCGCGGCCGCCGCCGAGCAGCCACAGGCGCTGGCGCCAGAAGTGCTCGGCCTCGGGCCGGGTCAGCAGGGTCTGCAGCCGCTCGGCGTGATCCTGCAGGTGGGCGCGGGTGCCCTTGCTGTAGAAGGCTTCGGCCTGACCGCGCTCGACCAGCGCCTGCAGGCCGTCACGCACGCTGTAGTGGTCGAAGGGCTGGCCATCGGCGCGCTGCCAGCCGTTCATGGCCAGCCACTGCAGCACGGCATTGATGCTGGCGAAGCCGCCCAGCAGCAGCAGCGCGTCCAGCAGCGTCTGCAGGTCGGCATCGGGCAGCGCGGTCGCCGCAGCGCCCGCCGGGCCGGCCTTGTTCGCCGCCTTGAGCTGCCTGAGCCTGTCCAGCATCTGCTGGGCGGTGACGACGGTGCCGTCGGGCAGGTTGAACTTCAGCGAGTTGTCGAGTGGGGAGCGGGCCATGGGGCGGGATTAGAGCAGCCGTGTTTCAAAAGTTTCGGCAGGCGGCGCCCGCCTGATGCGATTGAAACCATGGCGTGCCCGGTAGGAAACGGCGGTGATACCGCCGATGCAGACCCTGATGTCCATCGCGACAGGTCGTCGTGAGCCTCATGAACCCCACAGGGAGATCACCATGTCTTTGCGTCACATCCTCGTCAGCGCGGTCGTGCTGGCCTGCAGCGCCACCGCTCATGCGGGCATCGTCAATTACAGCTTCGTGGCCAAGGGCCTGGACGCAGCGACTGGCGCAACGCTGTCGGGCAACCTGATGGTGGATATGGAGGCCGTCGACTCGGATCCGGAGCTCATGCGGGGTGAGTACAACAGCGGCGTCACGATGTCGGGCAGCGTTGTTGGCGGCGTGCAGGATGGCTTGTCCTACATGAACGAGAGCAAGCGGATCTTCATCGACGCGGATACGGACAGCCTCTACAGCTTCATCTACCTGAACGACACCTGACCCGTTTTCCAGCTGTTCCTGGAGGGGTTGTTCGGCGACGACGTGCTGACGACGGGCAGCCTGCCCAAAGAAAACGGCCTGCCCCGCGAGGGACAGGCCGTGCAGTCGCTCAACCAGACGTTCAGCGCTTGGGCTGGGTCAGGCGCGGGCCGTTGTTGTGGCGCGGGGCGCCGCCGCCGTTGCCGCGGCTGGGCTGGGCACCGGCCGCGCGCGGGGCGTGCTCGGCATGCGGCTTGGGCGCGGTCTTGGCGCCGCCGATGCCGGTGTGGCCGCCGGGCTTGC
>JBKBVY010000010.1:0-34173 GCA_046289335.1 Roseateles sp.
ATGCTGGGCAGCAACGTGGCGGGCGACTCGGTGCGCCGCCGCGTCGAGGAGCAGATGGAGCAGTGGGACCTCAGCGCCCGCTGGGTCGTGCCCTCGGCCGAGACGGCCGGCGTGCGCAATGGCTACGACCACCCCACTCGGCTGGGCGCGGACCGCTGGGTGGCCGTCATCGGCGCCCATGCGCATGCGCGCATGCGCGGCTTCGACGGGCCGGTGCTGACCGTCATGGTGGGCACGGCGGTCACGGTGGATGCGCTGTCAAGCGACGCGCAGTTCCTGGGCGGCCTCATCCTGCCGGGCCACGGCATCATGCTGCGCGCGCTGGAGGGCGGCACGGCTGGCCTGCGCGTGCCCACCGGCGAGGTGCGCGACTTCCCCACCAACACCAGCGACGCGCTGACCACCGGCGGCACCTTCGCCATCACCGGCGCCATCGAGCGCATGCACCGCCTGCTGACGCAGCGCGAGGGCCGCTCGCCGCTGCTGCTGATGACCGGCGGCGCCGGCTGGAAGGTGGCGCCGGCCCTGGACGTGCCGCACGAGTTGATCGAGGGCCTGATCTTCGACGGCCTGCTGGCCATCAACTCGGCACGTCCCTGACCTTGTCCGCCAGTTCGCGCACGTTGCGCACGCCCAGGCGCTGGTAGAGCTTGCGGGTGTGGTCCACCACGGTGCTGGGGGCCACGCCCAGGCGCCGTGCCACGTCGGCCTGCGGCAGGCCTTGCAGCAGCAGCCGCGCGACGGCCGCCTGACCGCTGGGCAGGGCCCAGGCCTGCAGCCGGCGCTGCTCGGCCAGCTCGCGCGGCTCGAAGCGGCGCAGCTGCACCTGGGTCCAGCTCGGCGCCTGGCCGTCCAGCGCATCGAGCTGGCGGGCGGCGAACTCGAAGCGGCCCCAGGGGCTGTCCACGCTGCGGCTGACCGGACCGCTGCGTGCGGCGGCATGCAGTTCGGCCAGCAGCCGCTCGGTCGACGGCGCCGCCGGCTGCAGCCCGGGCCCCGGGCCGGCCCGCTGCAGCAGGCGCTGCGCCCCGGCGCTGGCGTGGCGCAGCCGGCCCGTGTCATCCAGCAGCAGCACCTCGGCCGGCTCCGGCGCAGGCTGCCAGTGCTCGGGCGCGCAGCGTGGCGCGGCGTCGCGGCTCAGCGCGCGGGCCAGGTGCGGCAGCAGCGGCAGCAGCCGGGCCTCCTCGGCCGGCGTGAAGCAGGGCTCGCCCGGGCCGCGGTACAGCACCAGCGAGCCCAGCGGCTGGCCGCCGGCCGAGCGCACGATGAGCTCCACGCGGTAGCGAAAGCCCTGGGGCCGCCAGATCTCGGCATACAGGGCCGAGCCGAAGAAGCGCGCCGTGTTCAGCTGCGCGGCGCTGTTGAGTACGGCGCCCGAGGCCAGCGCCTGCGCGAACGAGGGCATGGCCTCGGCCTCGCGCTTGTTGTGGAATTGCTCGAAATAGAGCCGCGCGACGCGCTCGTCCACCGGCCCCTCCACGCAGTAACGGGTCAGCGCACCGGCCCCGTCGCACCAGTCGAACAGGTTGCGGCTGGACGGCACCAGCGCATGCAGCTCGGCCAGGATGCTGGGCATGACCAGCGGCGTGGGCAGGTCCAGCGCGCACAGCTCGCGCAGGCGGCTCAGCTCGCGGGATTTCTTGGCGGCCATGGCCGGCATTCTGCGCAGCCCACCCGCGGCGCCGCTCCCCAATGTTGATGACTGCCGTGCCGCGCGCAGCGGCGCATCGCCCCCTGCGCAGGGGGCACCGCGGGGCCGGGCCTTGCCGCGTGCCGGGGCGCTGCATCCAATGCGCCGGCATCCAGGGAGAACCACCATGCACCAGCCCCGCCGCATCGCACTGGCCGCCGCCGCGCTGTTGATGTCGCTGTCCACCGGCCCGGGCCGGGCAGCGGTGACGGTGACGGGGCCGTGGTTCAGCAACCCCGGCGCAGCCGGGCCGCTGGACGGCCCCAACCTCTTCATGCCGGGCACCCAGCTCTACATCGCGGGCGCTGGCGGCTCGTTCAGCGCCACCGCCGGCAGCCAGGTGGATCTCGGCAGCTTCTACCTCGGCTTCGGCGGCCTGGCGACGGGCGTTCTCGACGGTGCCGGCACGGCCATGCGCCTGCACAGCCCCGGGCACCTGGCGCGCCTGACGGTGGGCGGGGTGAGCGCCGCCACGCTGACCGTATCGGGCGGTGCGCTGTTGGACGGGCGCGTTGACGAGGCGCTGTGCGTCAGCGGCGGCTGGTGCGGCTCGTGGGTGGGTGATGCTGCCGGGTCCAGCGGACTGCTGACGGTGACCGGCGCCGGCAGCGAGGCGCGGCTGCTGGGCACCCTGCAGATGGCCGGCATCCACGTCGATGGCAGCTATGGCACGGCCGGCGCGAAGGGCCAGGGCGAGGTGCGGGTCGAACAGGGCGGTGTGCTGCGCACCCAGGGGCTCTCGGCGGGCGACAGCTGGATCTCCCAGGGCAACGGCCTGGAGCGCAGCGAGGCGCGCGTCTCCGTGCAGGGCGCCGACTCCGCGTGGTGGGTCGAGGCCAACACCGTCAACGGCGCCGAGGCCTCGGCCAGTTTCGCCAGCGGCAGCCGGGCTTCGGCGGTGCTCAGCATCACCGGCGGCGGTCGGTTCGAGGTGGTTGGCAAACCGGGCCAGAACTACAGCCTGCGGCTGGGCAACGGCGGCATGTTCAACGGCGAGGTCTCGGGGGTCGGTTCGGTGCTGGCCCTCAGCGGCGATGCCCACCAAGGTCGTCTGCACATTGGCGAAGGCGGACTGGCCAGCTTCAGCGTGCTGTCGGGCGGCCGGCTGATCGGCGCGCCATCGAACCTGATCGGCCTGAACGGCGGCGAGGGCAGCCTGGACGTGCGGGGCGCTGGCAGCCAGGCGCAGTTCCAGAGTGGTCATCTGGATGTCGGCCATGGCGGCACGGGCCGGCTGTCGGTGGCGCAGGGCGGCGCCGTGTCCGCGTTGTCCTTGAGCGTCGGCATCGGCGCGTCCGGCCAGGGCAGCGTCGTGGTGGATGGCGCGGGCAGCGTGCTGACGCTGGCCAACACCGACGGCCATCGGCTGTCGATAGGCAACGGTGGCGAGGGCCGGCTGACCGTCTCCGGCGGCGCGCTGCTGGACGCCACGCTCGACGCCGCAGCCTGCAATTTCAAGTGGTGCGGCACCTCGGTCGGCCACTGGGCGGGCGGCACGGGCACGTTGACCGTGACGGGTGCCGGCTCGGAAGCGCGATTCCTGAGCGGGTTCGCGGTGGCTACGGCCCAGGTCGCCACGCAAGCTGTGGATGGCTGGACCGGCGGCACCGTGGGCGGCCGCAGCACGGGACGCATCGAGGTGCTGGACGGCGCGCTGCTCGTCACCAAGGAGTTCGGCAGCGGCGTCTGGCATTCGCCCAGCAGCAACGGCGCCGAGAGCAGCTTCGCCGAGGGCCTGGTATCCGGCGCCGGTTCGCGCTGGCTGGTCAACGGCAGCGCGCTGGAGGGGCACGACGCCCGCGTGAATCTGGCCGTCACAGCGCACAGCTTCGCCGACTGGCAGGTGCAAGATGGCGGCGCGCTGCTGCTGGTGGCGCCCACCGGGACCAACGCCGGCCTGGACCTGGGCAACGACGGCGGCCAGGCCACGCTGGCCGTGCAGGGCAGCGGGTCCAGGGTGCTCATCAGCGGGATGCACGCCCGGCTGGTGGCGGGCATGAACGGTGGACAGGGCAGCCTGCAAGTCGGCCAGGGCGGCGTGGTCGAGCTGCAGGGCGGGAGTGGCAGCTACGTCAACCTCGGCGAGTCGGGTGGCACCGGCGCGCTGACACTCACCGCCGGCGGCCAGCTGACGGGCGCGCGCTCGGTCAACGTCGGCAGCGGCGGCAACGGCAGCCTGCTGATCGATGGCGTGGGCAGCCTGCTCAGCACCGACCGGCGCGGCAGCTTCGTGGGCCAGCTCAATGTGGCCACGTCGGGCAGCGGGCGGCTGGACGTGCTGAACGGCGGCGCGGCCTCGGTGTTTGCGCTGCAGGTGGGCAGTGGCTTCACACACGCGGGCAACACGGCCGTCGCGGTCATCAACGGCGTCGGCAGCCGCGTGACGGCCGATGCCATCGACTGGCACCGCCTGGGGCTGGAGAACGGCAGCCTCACGGTCAGCGGCGGCGGCGTGCTGGATGCGGCCAGCAATGCCGCCGGCTGCGTGGGCCACTGGTGCGGCGCCTTCGTGGCCAACAACGCCGGTGGCGACGTGCGCTTCACCATCACCGGCGCGGGCTCGCGGGCCAGCTTCCTGTCCCACTTCATCGTCGGCGGCAGCTATGTGACCGCGCCACCGGGCACGCCATACACGCTGGGCGAGCCCGGCGCGGCGAGCCGCGTGCTCATCGAAGTGCTGGACGGCGGCCTGCTGCAGACCGAGATGGCCAGCCTGGGCTACGGCCCCCAGGGCCCCGCCGCGCTGGGCAGCGAGGCGGCGACGGTGAAGGTCCGGCTGGACGGCGCCGGCTCGCGCTGGACGCTCACGCCCAACACGCAGGGCGGCCCCAACGGGGCCACCACCCTCAACACCGGCGTGGCTGGCGGCGCCAACACCGACGTGCAGATCGCCGTCAGCGGCGGCGCCCGGCTGGAGCTGCAGGCCCAGGACGGCCAGACCGCCAACCTGCAGCTGGCCCGCGAGGGCGGCAGTTCGATGCTGAGCGTCATCGGCAGCGGCAGCGAGCTGGCCTTCAGCGGCGGCACGACGCGCACGCTGCTGATCGGCCGCAACCAGGGCCAGGGCTCGGTGGTGCTGATGGACGGCGGCCGCCTGAGCGGCGCCAGCAACGTGCTCGTGGGCCTGAACCAGGGCAGCAGCGCGGCCTCGGGCTTGCTGATGCTGGACGGCGCGCAGACGCGCGGCCAGATCGCCGGCGACTTGGTGCTGCTGCGCGTCGGCCAGGGCGCCTGGGGCATGGTGCAGCTGGGCCAGGGCGCCCAGCTCGCCGTGGACGGCAGCCAGAGCGCCTTTGTCACGGTCGGCAGCTACAACTTCAATGCGCCCGGCTCCGCCATCCTGTCCTTGAGCGACCCCGGTACGCGGCTGGACGTGCGCAGCGGCGGCGGCACGGCGCTGGCCAACGCCAGCATGACCGTGGGCTCGACCTTCGGCATGCTGGATGTCAGCGGTGGCGCCCAGTTGCGCCTGCACGGCGGCTTCGAGGCCAGCGCCGCCGCGCCGCTGCTGACCACGCTCACCATCGGCAGCAGCACCACACTGGCCAGCGGCCTGCTGCCCGGCCAAGGCTTCATGACCGTCAGCGGCGCCGGCTCGCGCGTGGAGGTGGCCGGCGCCGACCCACGCGTGATGATCGGCATGAACGGCGGCCTGGGCATCGCCAACATCCAGGACGGCGCCGTGCTGGCCACCAGTTATGTGGGCATCGGCGGCAACGGTGGCCAGGGCCAGCTGCATCTGAACGCCGCGCGCGCCGAGCTGGCCGGCCAATGGACCAGCCAGCTGCTGGGGCCGCGCCTGGCGGTGGGCTTTGGCAGCGGCTCGACCGGCCTGGTGACGCTGACGCAGGGCGCCGAGGTGGTGCTGGACGGCCGCGGCGGCCCGGACCGCGCGGCGCTGGTGCTGGGCGGCGTCACCGGCTTGGCGCTGGGCAGCGGCCGCCTGCAGGCCAGCGGCGGCGCCAGCCTCACGCTGCTGGGCGCCGGCTCGGCGCTGTTCGGCCAGACCGGCAACGGCATCGGCGAGTTCAGCGGCGCCAGCCGGCTGGACCTGGACGGCGGCACGCTGTTCATCGCCCGCTACGCCGGCGCCAGCGGCGAGCTGCATCTGCGCGAGGCCAGCCAGGCCCACGCCGGCACCGTGCTGGTGGGCGCCAGCGCACCGGGCGTGGACGGCGGCCAGGGCTGGCTGCAGGTCACCGGCGGCAGCGCGCTGCATGCCAGCCGGCTGGACATCGGCAGCGCCGGCCTGCTCAGCGGCAGCGGCCTCATCGACGTGGCCTTGCTGACCAACCGCGGCAGCATCAACCCCGGCGACTCGCCCGGCACGCTGCAGCTGACGGGCGACTTCGTCAACGAGGCCGGCGGCCGCCTCGTGCTGGAGGTGGAGGCCGACGGCCACGGCGGCTTCGTGACGGACCGGCTGGCCTTTGCCAGCGGCGCCCGCATCGACCTGGGCGCGGCGCTGATCGAGTTCCGCTTCCTCGGCGCCACCGACCCCAACGCCTTCCAGGCCAGCGGCGGCTTCCGCATCGACAGCTTCCTGAGCCAGGGCGGCGCACCGCTGGACCACGCGCTGCTGGGCGAGGTCAGCTATGCGGCCAGCAGCAGCGCCTACCGGTTCACGTCGTTCAGCTTCAGCGCCGACGGCGGCGCCACCTTCACGGCCCAGCCGGTGCCGGAGCCGGGCACCTGGGTGCTGTTTGCGCTGGGGCTGGGGGTGACGGGCTGGCTGCAGCGGCGGAAGCAGCAGCGGGCATGAAGGCGCCGGCCCTGCACCGCTGCCGAGGTCTGCAAGAGCTGAGCGCGCCGTCAGGCACCGGCACTCTCGCAAGAGTTGAGGATGAACGGCAAGACCTGACCCGGCAAGCTGCGGCCGGCTCACCCGCTCGGGTGATGCGCCGCGCCGCGGTGCTGTCTCCAATGCAGCAGCCCAACAAGGAGGAATTGCCGTGAAGCCCATCCGCCCCCACCGCCTGGCCCTGGCCGTCGCCAGCCTGTTGTTGACGCTGGCCGCGCCCAGCGGGCGTGCCGACGTCAGCGTCAGCGGCGGCTACCACTTTGACCCGGGTGGCAACCTGCCCGTTGGTCCTGGCGATCTGGCCGAACCGACCCGCACGCTGTGGATCGGCAATGGCGCAGGCAACGGCAGCTTTGCTGCGCTGGCAGGTAGCAGCGTTGACCTGGGCGCCCTCTTCGTCAGCGCTAGCGGCAGCATAGGCACCGTGCTGATCGACGGTGCGGGCACCAGACTGACGCTGCATCGCAGCGGCAACGGATCGCGGCTGGAACTGGGCAACTTCGGCACGGCCACGATGACTGTCTCCGGCGGTGCCTCGCTCGATGCGAGAAGCGCCGCGTGCGTAGGCTACTGCGGCTCGGTGGTGGCCAACTCGACGGGCACGACCGGCCTGCTCCGGGTGCAAGGGAGCGGCTCGACGGCCAGCTTTCTGAGCCTGACCCTGGGTAATGCGGGCATGGACAACCGGTTCGACTTCGGTCGCCCGGGACTGACCAGCCAGGGCCGCCTGGACGTGCTTGACGGTGCGGCCGTAACCGCCAGCGCACTGGCTGTCGCGGTGGTCTACGCCAACGGCTTCGGTGCCAATGGGCAGGAACGTGCCGTGGGCCAGCTCGAGCTCGCCGGCCCGTCAAGTTCCCTGCTGCTGGATGGACACTTGTCCGGCGAAGCGGGCCTCTACCTCGGAACTACTACCCGCGCCGATGGCCAAGCCACGGTGAGCGACGGCGCGCTGCTACGCCTTGCTGCAACGGACGCGGACAAGACCGCGATCGCCAAGGTGGGCGGCAATGGCGGCACCGGCAGCCTGACCATCACGGGCGCTGGCTCCCGGATGCAACTGCAGGCCGCCCCCGGCCGAGCCATCGTGCGCGTGGCGGAAGGTGGCAGCGGCCAGCTAAGCCTGCTGGCCGGCGGCGCGCTGAGCGGGGCCGATGAGGTGTCGGTGGGCGTCTTCGACGGGAGCGGTGCGCTGCTGGTCAGCGGCAGCGGCTCCAGCCTGACGGGCCGCGACAGCAGTTCCGTGCTCAACATCGGCGCCGGCTGGAACGGCGGTATCGGCAGCGTGCGCGTGGATGCCGGTGCGCAGGTGCAGATGGGCCGGCTGGCCGTGGGCGTCGATTCGCCCAGCCAGAACCACGTCGTGCTCAGCGGCAGCGGCACGCGGCTGGAACTGAACGGCACGAACAACGAGCGACTCTACGTGGGCAACGGCAGCATCACCATCAGCGGCGGTGCCGTGCTGGACGCGCGGGCCGACGAGGCGAACTGCGCCGGCGGCGTGTGGTGCGCCACCAAGATCGGCACGGTGGCCGGCAGCCAGGGCAGCCTGACCGTGGACGGCGCCGGCTCGGTGGGCCGCTTCACGGGCCACTTCCAGGTCGGCGTGACCGACCTCGCCACCCAGGCCGCCGATGGCTGGACCCGCGGCACGCCCGGCGGCCAGACGCTGGCCAGCGTCAAGGTGCTGAACGGCGGCCTGGTGCAGACCGACCACATCACCATGGCGCTGGGCACCTTCAGCGCGGGTGCCACCGGCACCGAGAGCGCCATCGCCAACCTCACCGTGCAGGGCGCGGGCTCGCGCTTCGAGGTGCTGGGGCGCGACGGCCTGGGCAGCTATCTGCAGACCGTGACCTGGAACGCACAGAACTCCAGCGCCAACCTGGCCGTGCTGGACGGCGGCGTGCTGGCGCTGCAGGCCCACGAGGGCGGGAGCGCGCTGATGAGCCTGTCCAACCTGGCCGGCAGCACGCGCATGCAGGTGCGCGGCGCCGGCTCCACGCTGAGCTTCGCGGCCAATGAGGTGGGCCGCACCAGCCTGCAGCTGGCGCGCTCGGCCGGGTCTTTTGCCGACATCGCCGTGTCGCAGGGCGGCCTCATCACCGGCAACGAATACCTCACCATCGGCACCGCGCCCGGCGCCGTCGGCACGGTGGCCATCAGCGGCGCGGGCTCGGCCTATGTCAGCGGCGGCGGCATCGCCTACACCTCGGTCGGCTACACCGGCGGCCAGGGCAGCCTGGCCGTCACCGACGGCGGCCTGCTGCAGATGCAGTCCGGCCAGTCCGCGCTGCGCGTGGGCATAGGCACGCGCGACGGCGTGGCGGCCAACGGCCTGCTGCGCATCGCCGGCGGCACGGTCAACGTGGTCGGCCGGCGCGACGCCAGCCATGCGCTGGGCATCGGCATGGGCTTCATGCAGGTGGGCAACGACGCGCAGGGCAGCGTGCAGGTCAGCAACGGCGGGCAGCTGCTGATCTCCAGCGATGGCGATGCGCAGGCGAGCAACGGCTGGCTGGGCAGCGGCCTGACGGTGGGCAAGAGCAACGTCGCGGTGGGCGGCGGCCAGCTGCTGGTCAGCGGCCCGGGCAGCCGTGTCGACACGGTGGGCACCAACCCCTTCGTCACCATAGGCACCGGCAGCCAGGCCAGCGGCGCGCTGCGCATCACCCACGGCGGCGTGGTGGTGACCACGCTGATGGGCGTGGGCGACCTGGGTGCCATGGGCTCGGTGGGCGTGGACGCGGCCACGCTGCGGCTGGACGGCGCCTGGCGCAGCGGCGTCACGATCGGCGCCAGCCTGGCGCTGGGCAGCGGCGGCGGCACGGGCCTGATGACGCTGGCCAACGGCAGCCAGCTGCTCATCCATGCCGACGGCGCCGAGCGCGGCAGCCTGGCGCTGGGCGGCAGCTGGTTCTCGCCCGGCGGCGTGGGCGTGCTGCAGGCGGCAGGCTCCGCGATCAGCGTGACCGGCGCAGGCGGCGGCCAGGTGGTGGTGGGCGCCACGGCGGGCGGCATCGGCACGCTGTCTCTGACCGGCGGCAGCACGCTGGTGACCGACTACCTGGGCGTGGGCGCCTTCGACGGCGCCGACAGCGGCGGCGTGGGCACGCTCATCGTCAACGGCACCAGCACGCTGACCGCCGCCACCATCGAGATCGGCGCCAGGGGCTACGTGGGCGGCACCGGCACGCTGATCGGCAACGTCATCAACCGCGGCGTCTTCAGCCCTGGCAACTCGCCGGGCACGCTGCACGTGCAGGGCAGCTTCGTCAACCAGGCCGGCGGGCGGCTGGTGCTGGAGGTGGAATCCGATGGCCAGGGCGGCTTCGTCACCGACCAGTTGGTCTTCGGCGCCGGCGGCGCCCTGGACCTGGGCGGGCTGCAGATCGAGTTCCGCTTCCTCGGCGCCACCGACCCCAATGCCTTCCAGGCCAGCGGCGGCTTCCAGATCGACAGCTTCCTGAGCCAGGCCGGCACACCGCTGGACCACGCGCTGCTGGACGGCGTCAGCTACGCCGCCAGCAGCAGCGCCTACCAGTTCACGTCGTTCACCTTCAGCGCCGACGGCGGCGCGGTGTTCGCGGCGCAGCCGGTGCCGGAGCCGGGGACGTGGGTGCTGTTTGTGCTGGGGCTGGGGGTGACGGGGTGGCTGCGAAAGCGCCGCAAGCGCTGACCCCGCGGCAACCGCCGCCCGCCGCGCGGCTCCGCACTTCCACGGCCTATCTGACGAGGAAACAAACCGCTACATTCCGCCGCAACGGCCATCAAGAGCCGCCCTCCCGCCCCATCCAGGGGCCCATGACAGTGCACGGGAGTTGTCATGCCCAAGGATCTCGACTGGCTGCAGAAGCTCTTCTCCGAGAAGGCCGAGCCGCCGGTGATACGCGGCCTCAACCTGGCCCTCAAGCTGGCCGATCCGGCCAAGCTGCCGCTGATGCTGTGGGACGTCGTCGCGGCCCAGCCCAAGATCGACCTGGCGATGCGGGAGCTGTCCTTCCTGCACTTCGCGCGCTTCGTGCCTTCGTGGGACGGCACGGCGCTGATGGTCATCACCGAGTTCGACGGCCCGCTGGAGGACTATGTGCTGGACTTCGCCATCGTCATCGGCGACGTCTTCGACACCTTGCTGCGCTACGTCGAGAACCCGCCACCGCTGCCGGTGCGCGAGCACCCCAGCGACTTCCTGAGATTCGTGCGGCTTTGGAACCGCGTGCCCTACGGCCCCCGCCGCGCCGACGGCAGCCCGTCGCTGCTGCCCGGCCGGTTCGACTTTCCTATCTACCAAGCCTATCCGGACAAGACCGTCCTTGACATCCATCCGCACCGCGACCCCGACCGACTGCTGCCGCCGGTCATCGACGGGCCCGCCGCCGTGGTGGACCTGGACGATGTGCAGGGCAACATCCTCAAGGGCTATGGCGCCCCGCATGCGCGGCATTTCTTCCTGCGCGTGCGCGACGGCGCCGCGGCGCGGCCGTGGCTGGCGCACGAGTTCGCCGCGCCGGACGGCGGCTATCCGTGGAAGGGGCTGACCAGCGCCGCGCCCTGGCCGCTCAAGCCTGTGCAGGCCGGGCAGCGCGGGACGAAGCCGCTGAAGCCCGAACTGGCCGCCAACATCGGCTTCACCTGGCTGGGCCTGCAGATGCTGATGCCCTGGCGCCAGGAGGACCTGGATAAGTTCCCGACCGCCTTCCGCCAGGGCGCCGCATTGCGCGCCGAGGACAACGGCGACACCGGCCGCAGCGCCCCCGAGCACTGGCGCTTCGGCAACGACAAGGACGTGGAGCAGCAGGTCCACGCCGTGATCTCGCTGTACGGATTCGACGACGACGATCACGCCCTGCAGCAGGCCTGCCTACGGCTGCGCAACGACTGCAAGACCAACGGCCTGGAGGTGCTGCACGAGCAGGGCACGAACCTGCGGCCGCACGACTGGCAGCGCTACGCGCCGCTCGGGCCCGACGAGGATGAAGGCAAGAAGCCCGACTGGCTCGGCCGGGAGCAGTTCGGGTTCAGGGACTCGATCACCCAGCCCCGCATCAGCGGCCTGGCTGCCGCGAATGACAAGCCCGACATGCAGCCCTCGGCCAGCCCCGGCGAGTTCCTACTGGGCCAGGACTACGCCAGCATCTATGGCGGCTCGTCGCTGCGCGGCCTGGCCCCGGACCTGGCGCAGAACGGCAGCTTCGGCGTGCTTCGGCTCATCGAGCAGCATGTGGACGTCTTCGAGCGGGCCGTGAACCAGGCCGCGGCGGACACCGGGGAAGCCCCCGACTTCATCAAGGCCAAGCTGATGGGTCGCTGGCCCAGCGGGGAACCGCTGACGCCGGTCAGTCATCCGAATTCGCAAAGCAACGACTTCGACTACGCACCCAGCTGGGAGCACCCCACCATCCTCGATGACCACAAGGGCAAGTTCTGCCCCTTGGGCGCCCACATCCGCCGCACCAACCCGCGCTCCGCCCGCGTGGCCGGCCTGCGCCACTCGCGCCGACTGCTGCGCCGCGGCATGCTGGCGCAATGGAGCGACGAGGTCAGGGACGAGGTGACGGGCAAGGTCACCGCCATGCAGCGCAAGCACGGCCTGATGGGCCTGTTCTTCTGCGCCAACCTGGAGCGCCAGTTCGAGTTCATCCAGCGCCACTGGATACAAGGCAGCGCCGACAGCCGCCTGCGCGGCACGCAGGACCCCATCGCGGGCATCCGGTCCAAGCCGGTCAAGTTCGACCTGGGTCCGGGCGCCGGCAACCATGTCATCGAAGTCCCCCCGCTGGTGTCCACGCGCGGCTGCCTGTACCTGTTCTACCCCGGGCTGCGCATGCTGGACAGCCTGCTCCCCGGCACCACCAAGGCCAAGCCGCCACCGCGCCGCGACGCCGGCCGGCTGCTGCGCGACAAGCTGGCGCGCGCGCCACGCAGGTTGCTGCTGGTTGCGCTGAACAAGCTGGTCGACGCGGCAAGCGACAGCGACCAGCTGGACCAATGGCGCCCCAAGCTGGAGGAGTGGGTGCCACAACTGCTGCCCAGGCGCTTCGAGGGCCCCGCCAAGTACGCCGAGGGCACGCGCGCTGACCAGACGCCCAAGGAGCATTGGCCCTTCAAGGCCGGCAGCTCCGCCTTCATCGCCGAGCCGCAGAGGTCGCTGCTGACGACCGGCAAGCGCCTGCCCAAGCTCATCTGGGTGTCAGGCCATCGCGCCTACTGGGCCATCGACCGGGATCTGGTCCGCGCGATGCTGGAGAACCCCCAGGAGTTCCGCCAGGCCCCGTCCACCGCCTTGCTGCGCGGCATCATCCGGCAGGACGGCGAGCGCCACAGCCTGGTGAGCCGTGCCGTCGGCCAAGCTTTTGCCATCGCCACGGCGCCCATGGCCACCTATTTGGACGACGCGCTGGCCGACGTGCTGCCGCGGCTATGGCAGCTGGACCAGTTCGACTTCGTGCGCGAGGTCGCCGAGCCCGTGCCCCGGCGCGTGTTCTGGCGCTTCTTCGGGCTGCCCGCCGACGAGGTCGCGACCTGCGACGCGCTGGCCCAGACCATGATGCGCTACTACAACTTGCCCGACGGGGCCTGGGAGGCCGGGCGCAAGACCTATGCGGACGCGACCGTGCGCCTGTCCGGCCACGTGGGCCGCGCGCTGGCGCGCGCCTGGATCGCCGAGTTGCGGCCGGGCCAACACTCGCCCTACGACGGCACGCTGATCGGCGAGATTGCGCGCCAGACCAAGGTGGATCTCAGCGAGCTGCCCATGGGTTCGATCATCCCGCCGCCGCTGTACCGCATGCATTTCCCTCGGCACGAGGAGCGGCCTCTGGCGGCGATGGAGGCCGTGGCCGTGCTGGTGCAGATGGTGCTGGCCGGCTACATGTCCACGCAGTTCCTGCTGGGCTCGGCGATGCTGAACTTCCTGCGCCCCGACAGCCGGTCCATGACGGGCGAGACCTCCTGGGCGCAGCTCGCTGCGCTGCACGGCCAGCCGCGCACCGACGGGCTGAAGCTGGCGCTGGCCGAGGCGCTGCGCTTTGATCCGCCAGTGGCCATCGTCGAGCGCTACACCGCCAGCAAACGGGACAACTTCGAGGGCTTCGCGCTGCCCAAGGACGCCCCCGTTCACGCGGTCATTGCGGTGGCCAACCGGCAGGGCCGGACGCTGGACCAGTTCCACTGGGACAGGCCCAAGAACCGGCACTTCTCGCTGGGCCATGGCATGCACGAATGCATGGGCGCGGCCTTGCAGGACCAGATTTCGCGAAGGGTTTTCGAGGTGCTGCTGGACGAATTCCCCGCGCTGGCCCTGTGCCGGCCCGACGCCACACCAGCCTGGATAGAGAACATCTACTTCCGCGGCCTGAGCACCCTGCCGGTCACGCGCAGCTGGACCTGAGGACGGCACCGCTGCAGAACCCGCCATGGACGTGTTGAAGTTCGGTCATTTCGAGGTGCGCCCCGCGCTGCGCCAGCTGTGGATCAACGGCAGCGCCGCCAACGTGGGCGGCCGCGCGTTCGACCTGCTGATGCTGCTGCTGGAGCACCGCGACCGCGTGCTGACCAAGGAGGAGATTCTGGACCGCGTCTGGCCGGGCCTGGTGGTCGAGGAGAACAACCTCAGCGTGCAGATCTCGACGCTGCGCCGCCTGCTGGGCGCGGACACCATCGCCACGGTGACCGGACGCGGCTACCAGTTCATCGCCGCGCCGCAGGCCGAGGCGCCCGCGGCCGTGCCCGCCCGGCAGCGCACCGGCAACCTGCCAGTGCGCCTGCCACCGCTGCTGGGCCGCGATGCCGACCTGGCCGACCTGCTGGCCGCCTACGCTGGCGCGGCCTGCGTGACCGTGTGCGGCCTGGCTGGCGTGGGCAAGACCACGCTGGCCAACACCGCGGCGCTGCAGCTTGCGGCCACCGGGCGCTACGCGCAGGGCGTGTGGCGCATCGACCTGACCGACGTGCGCGACCCCGTGCTGCTGCCGCAGGCCGTCTGCCAGACGCTGGGGCTGGAGCTGGAACCCGGCGGCAACGCAATGGCGGCCTGCGTCGCCGCGCTACAGCACCGCGAGCTGCTGCTGGTGCTGGACAACTGCGAGCACATCATCGACGCCACGGCCGACCTCGTCGAAGGCCTGCTGGAACAGGCCCCGCGCCTGCACGTGCTGGCCACCAGCCAGGAGCCGCTGCGCGTGGCCGGCGAGCGCGTACTGCGACTGAACCCGCTGGCCGTGCCCATCTCGGCCGAGGCCGATGGCGCCAGCGACTACGGCGCCGTCAGCCTGCTGCTGGCACGGGTGCGCGGCGCTATGGGCGGGCGCTTCGAGCCCACGGCCGAAGAGTTCGTCGACCTCATAGAGATCTGTCGCCAGCTGGATGGCATCCCGCTGGCGCTGGAGTTCGCCGCCACGCGCGTGCCGCTGCTGGGCACGGCTGGCGTGCGCAGCCGGCTTAACGACCGCCTGCGCCTGTTGGCCGGCGGCCAGCGCACCGCGCCACCGCGCCACCGCAGCCTGCAGGCCGCGCTGGAATGGAGCCACCAGCTGCTGGCCACGCGCACACAGGAAATCCTGCACCTGCTAGCCGCTTTTCCAAGCGGCTTCGGCCTGGTGGGCGCGCAGCTGATGCTGCAGGACGGCTCCGAGCCCGACCTCATCGAGCACCTCAACATCCTGGTGGACCGCTCGCTGGTCGGCATGCAAGCCGGCCCGCGGCCGCGCTACCGCATGCTGGAGACCACGCGCGCGTTCGCGCTGGACTGCCTGAAACTCGCTGGCGCCGACGCCGACGCGCAGGAGCGACTGGTCCGCGTGATGAGCCAGGTCTGCGTGCTGGCGGCGGGCGAACGGGAAAGCGCCTGGATGCTGCAGGAAATGCCGAATGCGCGCGCCGCGCTGTCCTGGGCCTTGCCCCGCCCCGCGCTCGCCGAGCCCGCCATCACCATTGCCACCTATACCTCGGTGGTGCTGGGCGCCACCGGCGCCATCGGCGAGGCGCTGGACAACCTGAGCCGCGTGCAGGCCCTGGTGACCGACGCCTGTCCGGCGCCACTGCGCGCGCGCTACTGGCATTGGCTGGGCCGGCTGGGCGTGGAGGGGCGGCTGCCGAGCCCCCAGTGCATCGCGGCGCTGGAGCGCGCCGACGCGCTGTTCGAAACGCTGGGTGACACGCGCCATCGCCACGGCTGCCAGCGTCACCTGGCCGAGGCCCAGTTGCGAGCTGGCCGCATGGAGCTGGCCGAGCGCCACCTGCAGGCCGCTCGCGAGTTCGAGGCCCACGAGCCACGACCTGCCGACCGCGTGCGGCGGCTCCGCGTGGAAGTTCTGCTGGCCGACGCCAAGAGCGAACATGCCATCGCGCTGCGCCACGCGCAGTCGGCTTTGGCGCTGGCCGAGGCCCATGGCATAGACCGCTACCGCGTGCTGCTGCTGGCCGACATGGCCTGGACCCATCTGCAGATGGGTCACGCCGACGCCGCCGTGGCCGACTTCCAAGACCTGCTGGCCCGCCTGGGTCAACACCCGCGGCACGGCCAAGCGCGCGCGCGGGCGATGTCGGGCCTGACGGCGGCGCTGGTCGCGGCGGACCGCATCGACGAGGCCATGCAGGGTGCCATTCGCACGGCCCGCGCGCTGCAGCTGGAAAACCTGCTGCGTTCGCGCTGCGAGATCTTCGCCTGGCTGGCCGCCGCCGCCGGCGCCGAGACGGCTGCGGCACAGCTGCTGGGCGCCAGCGAGGACTTCATGCGCCGCACCGAGACCGAGCCCGACCCCATCGCCCACTTGGCCCGCGAGCGCGCGCGTAGCCTGGTCGCCGACACGCTATCCGACGAGGACAGCGGCTACTGGCAGGCCCAGGGCAGCACGGCCGACGCCACCGAGCTGATGCACCTGCTCGAACAAACCTTCTCGCCCCGCCCCCTCGACCACACCACGGAGTTCGACGCATGAGGCCCACCGTCTTCCGCCTGGCCACGCGTGCGCTCCTGAAGCCGGCCGCTGCCATTACCCGCGACGCCGCCGCCGGGCTGAAGGGGCTGCTGCCGCGCCTGGCCCTGTCGCTGGAACAACCCACGGGCGATCACACCCGGTCGCCCTCGCACCTGGAGCTGCCCACCGAGCTGCTGCAGGCCTTGACCCACGAGTACGGTGGCGACGCCGCGGCCCGGCTGCTCACCCGGCTGGGCCTGACGGACGCGCGCAAGCTGAGCTGGCAGGAGGTGCTGCGCCGCGAACTGCGCACGCCCGACGGCAGCCTGGGCCGCTTCTGGCACCGCCTGGGCGGCGTCCATCCGCAGGACAAGGAAGACGGCGAATCGCGGCAATGGCACCTGGACCTGTGCAATGCGCGCCTCAGCATCCCGCCCGGGCGCGGCGACTGGCGCCGCCGCGGCTTCAAGCTGGGCCTGATCGACACCGGCTACACCGACCACCCGGCGCTGGGACTGCCCGGCGACAGCTGGGTGGACGAGGACGCCGCGCGCAGCTTTGACGGGCTGTTCACCTACGCGCCCGGCCGCGACCGCATGCGCGGCGCTTACGCCGGCCACGGCACGTCCAGCGCCAGCGTCGTCGCAGGCTGCGACCCCGGCGCCGAGTTCTACGGCGTGGCACCGTGGGTGCCGCTGGTGCCGGTGCGCGTGGGCCAGGGCATCTTGCTGGACCAGCGTGCCTACGAGTTCGAAGCCGCGGCGCGCTACCTCGTGGACGAGGCTAAGGTCCAGGTCATCAACGTCAGCCTGGGCACCTTCCTGGCCCAGAGCGCGCCGGAGCCAATCTGGCGTGCAGTGAACCATTGCTACGAGCGCGGCGTGCTGCTGATTGCCGCGGCCGGCAATGTGCCGGTGCGCGGCTGGCCGGCCGACCCGGGGGCACTGCCGCGCAGCATCGCGGTCGCCGGCGTGGAGCGCTCGGGGCGGCCATGGCTCATGAGTTCGTCCGGCGAATGGGTGGACTTCAGCGCGCCGGCCGCCGGCGTCAGGCGGGCGTTCGCGACACCGACGCCACGCTCGGCCTACACCGCGGCCTTCGGCGGCACCACCTGCGCGGCGGCCATGGCCTCGGGCGCCGCCGCACGCTGGCTGTACCGCCACCATGACGCGCTGAAGGCCTACGACGCCCCCTGGCAGCGGATCGAAGGCTTCCGCCTGGCTGCCCGGCAGTCGGCCGGCCTGCCGGACGGCTGGAACCCGGACGCCGGCTACGGCGCCGGCATCCTGGACGTCGAGCGGCTGCTGAACACCCCACCGCCGCCGGCCGCGGCGCTGACCCGGCGCTGAAAGCGCGCCTAAAGCGCGAAATTCATCAAGTTTTAGGAGGCTAAAGGACGTCTGAGCCCCGCCCCGGAACACTGGCCAGACCAGAAATCAGGGGAACAGCGATGAATGCCTTTGTCGAAGCCTTTGCCACCGAACCCGTCCGCGACGGGGCGGCCGAACCCATCCCGCGCGCCCTGCCGCGCACCGGCCCGCCGGGCTGGCCGGGCGCACAGCAGACCCATTGGCTCATCGTGGACCTGCTGCCCCAGGCCATCATGCTGGTGCACGAGGACCGCAGCGTGCTGAGCGCCAACCCGATGGCGCGCCGCCTTATGGACGACGGCTCCATCCGCGTCGGCGAGGGTCGCCTGCATGCGCTGGGCCAGTTGGGCCTGCTGCCGCTGACCCGTTTGCTGGCCCAGGCCGCCTCGGGAGCAGTGCTGGACTGCGCGATCTGGTTCGAGCGCTGCCTGTCGACCGGGCTGCTGCACCTGTCGCGCTCGCGGCAGCGCGGTGCCGACCCATCGCAGCCTACGCCCACCACTCCGGTGCTCATGGTCGTACAGATGGACCAGCCGGCACTGACGCAGAGCGCCCGCATCGACGCCATCGCGCAGAAATGCCGGCTCAGCCCCACCGAGCGACATGTGCTGATGCTGCTGGCTGACGGCATGACCGTAGAGACCGTCGCCAGGCACCTGAGCCTTCAGCTGAGCACCGTACGCAGCCACGTCCGCAACCTGCTGGGCAAGACCCAGGCGCCGTCGCTGATGCAGCTGCTGCGCTGGACGGGCAGCGCCTCCGCGCTGCCGCACTGAGCCGCCGCGCTACAGGATGAAGCGGCTCAGGTCCTCGTTGGCCGCCAGCGCGCCCAGCTTGGCGTCCACGGCCGCGGCGTCCAGCGTGACGGTCTCGCCGCCGCGGTTGGGCGCGTCGAAGCTGATCTCGTCCAGCAGCCGCTCCATCACGGTGGCCAGGCGGCGCGCGCCGATGTTCTCGGTGCGCTCGTTGACCTCGTAGGCGATCTGCGCCAGGCGCCGGATGGCGTCGGGCTGCAGCGCCAGCGTCACGCCCTCGGTGGCCAGCAGCGCCTGGTATTGCTTGACCAGGCTGGCATGGGTGCTGGTCAGGATGGCCTCGAAGTCGGCCACGGACAGCGAATCCAGCTCCACGCGGATGGGCAGCCGGCCCTGCAGCTCGGGGATGAGGTCGCTGGGCTTGCTGAGGTGGAAGGCGCCGCTGGCGATGAAGAGGATGTGGTCGGTGCGCACCAGGCCGTACTTGGTGGACACCGTGGTGCCCTCCACCAGCGGCAGCAGGTCGCGCTGCACGCCTTGGCGCGACACCTCGGCGCCGCCGTGCTCCTGACGCGACGCGACCTTGTCGATCTCGTCGATGAAGACGATGCCCATCTCCTGCGCATTGGCCAGCGCGGCCGTGCGGATGTCGTCCTCGTTGACGAGCTTGGCGGCCTCTTCGTCCACCAGCAGCTTCATGGCCTCGGCGATCTTGAGCTTGCGCGTCTTCTTCTGGCCGGCGCCGAGCTGGCTGAACATGCCCTTCAACTGCTCGGCCATGTCCTCCATGCCCGGCGCGTTGCCGAAGGGCGTCAGCAGCTCCACGCTGGGCTTGGGCGCCAGCAGGTCCAGCTCGATGTCCTTGTCGTTCAGCTGGCCCTCGCGCAGCTTCTTGCGGAAGGCCTGGCGCGTGGCGTTGTCGGCGTCCGAGCCGGGCAGCAGCACGTCCAGGATGCGCTCCTCGGCCGCGTCCTCGGCGCGCGTCTGGCAGCGCCGCATGGCCAGCTCGCGCTCCTGCTTGACGGCCACCTCGACGAGGTCGCGGATGATGGAGTCCACGTCCTTGCCCACATAGCCCACCTCGGTGAACTTGGTGGCCTCCACCTTGATGAAGGGCGCGCCGGCCAGCTTGGCCAGGCGGCGCGCGATCTCGGTCTTGCCCACGCCCGTGGGGCCGATCATCAGGATGTTCTTGGGCGTGATCTCGGCGCGCAGCTTCTCGTCCACCTGCTGGCGACGCCAGCGGTTGCGCATCGCGATGGCGACGGCGCGCTTGGCAGCGTTCTGGCCGACGATGTGGCGGTCCAGCTCGGAGACGATTTCCTGGGGCGTCATCGAGCTCATTCGAGGACCTCCAGCGTGTGGTTCTGGTTGGTGTAGATGCAGATCTCGCCGGCGATCTCCAGCGAGCGCTTGACGATGTCGGCGGCGCTCAGCTCGCTATGGGCCAGCAGCGCCTTGGCGGCAGCCTGCGCAAAGGCGCCGCCGGAGCCGATGGCCACGATGCCCTGCTCGGGCTCCAGCACGTCGCCGTTGCCGGTGATGATGAGCGAGGCGCTGCGGTCGGCCACGGCCAGCATGGCCTCCAGGCGGCGCAGCACGCGGTCGGTGCGCCAGTCACGCGTCAGCTCGACGGCGGCACGCACCAGGTGGCCCTGGTGCTTCTCCAGCTTGGACTCGAAGCGCTCGAACAGCGTGAAGGCGTCGGCCGTGGCGCCCGCGAAGCCGGCGAGCACCTGGTCGCGGTAGAGCTTGCGCACCTTGCGCGCGCTGGCCTTGACGATGGTGTTGCCCAGCGTGACCTGGCCGTCGCCGCCGATGGCGACCTGCCAGCCGGTGGGCGTCTGGCGGCGCACCGAGACGATGGTGGTGCCGTGGTACACGGCGGAAGAGGAATCAGAAGACATAGGCCGTTCCAGATAGGGTTCGGCCCCAGTTTCGCAGGGCCGGTCAGTTGATTCTGACTTTCACTTTGGCATGCTCGTTGATGCCCATGGCGCCGAAGAACAGCGCCACCAGCCGGTGGGCGTCCGTGAACACCACCGAGCGGTTCTCGGTGCGGCGCTGCAGCACCCAGTTCAGCAGGTCGCCCGCGGCCATGAAGTCCAGCCGGATGAGCTTGGTGCACGAGATGCTGATGAGGCTGGCGTCGCCCACCTCGGCGGCCAGGCCGCGCAGCGTCTCGGAGATGTCGCCGCTGAGCTGGCCCATCAGCTCCAGCTGGGCCGCGCTCACGTCCGTCACGCTGGTGTCCAGGAAGCTGGACTGTGCCTCGGACTGCAGCGTGCTGTGCGCAGGGCTGTTGGTCGAGCCGCCATCGCTGCCGATGCGCACGCGGCACTTGGCGCGCTCCCAGGACGGCGGCGAGACCTCGTAGGTCACGCAATAGTCGATGGCCGCCTCGTCGAACTGGTCGGGCCGATTGGCCAGGCGCAACGCCTCCAGGCGCAGCATCCACAGCGCCGGATCGGTGTCGCGCTCGCCCACGGGCGTCAGCTCCTTGAGCTGGTTCAGAAAACGCTCGCCGCCTATCCAGCGCTGGTCCACCTGCTGCTGCGCCCAATGGCGCATCAGCTGGCGCAGCTGGATGGCCGCGTCGATGTCCACCTCGTCCACGGCGCCCCAGTCGAACACCCAGGGCATGGGCAGGGTCTCGCTGCGCCTTTGCAGCAGCGCGACCTCGTCGGCCGTCAGCGTGGCTGGCGCGGTCCAGCTGACCTGGCCGGCCTTGGCCATGGGCGAGCGGTTGGACTGGCGCGTGCTTTCGGCCACCAGCCGGGGCATGGAGAACCACTGCGGCGCCGACAGGCCGAACTGCTGCGCGTACTCGACGGCCAGCGCCTCGAACTTACCCTGGGCCCCGGTGGCGCGGTAGTGGTCGAACAGCACCAGCCAGGTCTCGCCGTGCAGATTGCGGCTGCCGCCCGGACGCACCAGCTCGGTCAGGGCCCGCTCGCTGGACTCGTAGTCGGCGTTCGCGAAGGCGATGACGGCCTCGTCCAGCTCGGGGTCGTGCACAACCTCCTGCACCTCCACCGGCGCCGACGACTCGGCCAGCGTGAAGGACAGCGGCATGTCCAGCGGCGGCAGGTCGGGCAGGCGGCTGGGCGGCGAGTCGGAGAGCGGCGGCATGGCCGCCCCCATGACCACGGCCGCCGCCGGCGGCGGCGACGCCAGCCGCTGGGCCTCACGCGGCGACGAGAACTGGCTGACGCGGCCGCTGGTCGAGTCCACCGGCGCCGCAGGCGGGGCGGACACGGTGGGCGCGAAGGCCACGGGCCGCGTGCTGGTCTCGAAGAAGCCCGGCTGGTGCTTGGGCACGGCCTGCGTGGTGGCGAAGCTCTCGCCCACCATCTGCTGCTCGATCTCGTCGATCTTGGCCTTCACGCCCAGGTCGATCTTGGAGCTGGGCTCGCTGATGCGCTCGTCGTCGCCCAGCTTGGACGGCGCCGCCGCCAGCGCGGCCAGCTGCTCGGGCGTCAGGCCCTCGCGGCGGATGCGGCGCAGCATGTCCAGCTCGCGCTTGCGCACGAAGTCGTTGCGGCGCTTGCGCTCCACCATGGCGCGCAGCTCGGCCTTGGCCAGGTCGCCCTCGGGGTCGTCCTGGCGGGAGTTGATCTCCGACCAGTCGGTGGTCGGGTTGGCCACGAAGCGCGCAACCTTGCGGAAGAAGCTGTCGCCTTCCTTGGGGTCGCTGGGCTTGGAGTCGGCCATGGATGGGCGTTGTAGTTGGCGGGCCGAGCGCCGGGCCGCTCCCAAGCCGGCCCGCCTTGGGCGATGTGCTTGCGGCTCGATGCCGCAAGCATCGCCGTCCCCTCGGGGGCTGAGGCCGGACACATGGCGCCCAGTGGGCGGCATGTGCCTGCCGAAGCGCCGCGGCGCCAGACGCGGCGCGATCCCAGACTGGGCGCGCCCGCGTTCAGCGGGGCGGGACCGGGCGAGGGGCCAACCATATCAGTCCCCGAACATTTTTTGCTTGAGCTCGCGGCGCTGCTGCGCTTCGAGCGACAGCGTGGCGGTCGGGCGCGCGATCAGCCGGCCCAGGCCGATGGGCTCGCCGGTCTCGTCGCAGTAGCCGTACTCGCCGCTGTCCAGCCGGGCGATGGACTGCACGATCTTCTTCAGCAGCTTGCGCTCGCGGTCGCGGGTGCGCAGTTCCAGCGCGTGCTCTTCCTCGATGGTCGCACGGTCGGCCGGGTCGGGGACGATGGTGGTGTCCTCGCGCAGGTGTTCGGTGGTCTCGCCGGCGTTGGACAGCACCTCGTTCTTCAGCGCCTCCAGCTTGGCACGGAAGAACTCGATCTGCTTGGCGTTCATGTACTCCGAGTCCGGCATGGCCAGGACTTCGGCGTCGGTCAACTCGGCACCGGGCTTGCTCTTCCAGGCATTGGCCAGCTTGGGATCGCCCTTGGCCGCCACGCGCGGCGTCTCGTCGGCCTGGACGGCGCCACGCACGGGCGGTTTCGGCGGAGCAAAGCGGTCGGCAAAGCGGTTCGCCGGCGCGGGCGCCTCCAGCGTGGCGACGTCGGCGCCAGCATCAGTCTTCTTCGCACCCTTGGGTGCGGCGGCAGTTTTGGGGGCCGGGGTCTTGCTCACAATCTTCTCCTCGCTCTGGGCGTGCATCGGCGCGGTGTCAGACCTTGATCCCACTGCTGTTCAGCCGGCTGCCCATTTTTGAGCGCGGCGGATTGTAGCCATGCGATCCCGGGCCTCGGCGCCCCCTGAAACCCGCGTGTCAGGGGGCCGAAAAATCACGCCAGACAGCCTTCCAAACCTTGCATCAGCACGTCCTTGGGCAGGTCAATGCCGATGAACACCATCTTGCTCTGTTTTTTCTCGCCCGGCATCCACTTCGGACCCAGATCGGAGCCCATCATCTGGTGAACACCCTGGAAGATCACCTTCTTGTCGGTGCCTTTCATGAACAGAACACCCTTGTAACGCAGCATCTTGGGGCCATAGACCTGCACGATGGCGCCCAGGAAGTCCTCCAGCTTGGCCGGATTGAAGGGCTTGTCGGAGCGGAACACGAAGCTCTTCACATCGTCATCGTGGTGGTGATGGTGCGGGTGGTCGCAGTGTTCGCCATGCTCATGGTCGTGATCATGGTGATGATGGTGGTGGTCATGCCCATGGTCGTCGGCCTTCAGGAAATCGGGGTCGATCTCCAGCTTGGCGTTCAGGTTGAAGCCGCGCAGGTCGAAGACCTTGGACAGCGCCACCTCGCCGAAATTCGCCGTCTGGATGGGCGCACGCGGGTTCATGTGCTTGAGGCGGTGGATCAGCGCGTCCACCGCCGCGGGCTCCACCAGGTCGGTCTTGCTGATGAAGATCTGGTCGGCAAAGCCCACCTGCATGCGCGCTTCCTGGCGGGTGTTGAGCTGCTCGTCGGCATGCTTGGCGTCCACCAGCGTCAGGATGGAGTCCAGCAGATAGGCCTCGGCGATCTCGTCGTCCATGAAGAAGGTCTGGGCCACGGGGCCGGGGTCGGCCAGGCCGGTGGTCTCGATGACCACGCGCTCGAAGTCCAGCTCGCCCTTGCGGCGCTTGGCGGCCAGGTCGGAGAGTGTCGTGCGCAGGTCCTCGCGGATGGTGCAGCAGACGCAGCCGTTGCTCATCTGGATGATCTGCTCGTTGGTGTCCGACACCAGGATGTCGGTGTCGATGTTCTCCTCGCCGAACTCGTTCTCGATGACGGCGATCTTCTGGCCGTGGGCCTCGGTCAGCACGCGCTTGAGCAGCGTGGTTTTGCCGGCGCCGAGGAAGCCGGTCAGGATGGTGGCGGGGATGAGGCCTTGGGGCTTGGACATGGTGGGGACCGTTTTTCGGAAAGGCAGCGGATGTGGGGACTAAGCGCCCCGGGACAAGGTCTTGTCAAACCAATCGGCTATTCTGTCCTCTGTCGCAATACCCTGACAGCGCCCTTGAGCGAACCGCAATCAGGCAGGCCCCCAGCACGCGGGGCCGCCAAACACCCGCCCGAGGCCCGTGGCCTGCTGGAGCGCATGCTGGAGTTCCTGCACCCCGGCCCCGACTCCAAGACCGAACTGATCGAGACGCTGGCCGAGGCCGAGCAGCGCGAGCTGATCGAACCCGAATCGCGCCAGATGCTGGAAGGCGTGCTGCGCATGGCCGAGCTGTCCGCCGGCGACGCCATGGTGGCCGCGCCGCGCATGGACCTGCTGGACATCGACGCGCCCTACGACGAGCTGCTGGGCATCGTCATCGACAGCGGCCACTCGCGCTTCCCGGTCTATGAGGGCAGCCGCGACAACATCATCGGCATCCTGCTGGCCAAGGACTTGCTGAAGATGCAGCGTGCGCCGGAGCTGAACATCCGCGCGCTGCTGCGCCCGGCCACCTTCGTGCCCGAGAGCAAGGGCCTCAACGAGTTGCTGCGCGACTTCCGCTCCAACCGCAACCACCTGGCCATCGTCATCGACGAGTTCGGCAACACGGCCGGCCTCATCACCATCGAGGACGTGCTGGAGGAGATCGTCGGCGAGATCGAGGACGAGTTCGACGAGCAGAACTCCGAGACCGGCATCTACACGCTGGCCGACGGCAGCCAGCGCGTGGCGGGCGACGCCAGCATTGCGGCCGTCAACGGCAGCTTCGGCATCGCGCTGCCGGATGACGACTTCGACACCATCGGCGGCCTGGTGGCGCATGAGCATGGCCGCGTGCCGCGCCGCGGCGAGGTGGTGCGCGTGGCCGGGCTGGACTTCGCCGTCATGCTGACCCGGGGCGGCGCGGTGCGCTGGTTCAAGGTCACGCGAGCGCCCGACGAAGAGCCCGGCGCGTGAGGGCCTGGCATGGTGCGGCGGCGGCGCTGGCGGCCGGGCTGCTGCAGACCGCGTCCTTCGCGCCCACCCAGGCCTGGTGGGCCCAGATTGCCGCGCTGGCGCTGTTGTTCGGGCTGGTCCAGCGGGCCACCCCAGGAGCCGCGGCGCTGCGCGGCGCGCTGTTCGGCTGGAGCTGGCTGGCCGCGGGCCTGTGGTGGCTGCACATCAGCATGCACCAGTACGGCGGCATCCCGTCGGTGCTGGCGGCGCTGGCCGTCGGCCTGCTGGCGGCCTTCCTGTGCGGCTACTACGCGCTGGCGCTGTACCTGACGGCGCGCTGGCTGCCCGCCGGCCGCTGGCGGCTGCTGGCGCTGGTGCCGGCCTGGCTGCTGGCGGAGCTGGCGCGGGCCAGCTGGTTCACCGGCTTTCCGTGGATCGCCTCGGGCTATGCGCACACGGCCGGCCCGCTGGCCGCCTGGGCGCCCTGGGTGGGCGTGTACGGCATCACCGCGCTGGCCGCGCTGGCCGCCGCCGGCCTGGTGCTGCTGAAGGAACGCGCCTGGCGCTGGGCCGCGCCGGCGCTGCTGCTGCCGCTGGCGGGCCTGCTGCTGCCGCAGTCGTTCACGACGTCCAGCGGCAGCATCGCGATCTCGCTGGTGCAGCCCAGCATCCCGCAGGACCAGAAGTTCGACCCCGAGCGCTTCGCCGCCAACCTGGCCACGCTGGCCGGGCTCATCGAGTCGTCGCGCGGCCAGGCTGTCATCACGCCGGAGTCGGTGGTGCCGCTGCCGCTGGCCGAGCTGGACCGCGCGACGCTGCAGCGGCTGGCGCGCCCAGAGCGCCCGGCGCTGCTGGGCAGCTTCCTGGGCAACAAGCATGACGGCTTCGTGAACTCGGTGGTCGTGCTGGGTGGCGAGTACCAGTACGGCAAGCGCCACCTGCTGCCCTTCGGCGAATTCATCCCGCCCGGCTTCGGCTGGTTCGTGCGCGCCATGGCCATCCCGCTGAGCGACCAGGCGCGCGGCGACCACCAGCGCCCCTGGCACGTCGCGGGCCAGCGGCTGCGGCCGCTGATCTGCTACGAGGACTTGTTCGGCGAGGACTTCGTCCACAGCGCCGCCGCGGACGACGGCGCGACGGTGTTCGTCAACGTCAGCAACCTGGCCTGGTTCGGCACGGTCATGGTGCTGGACCAGCACCTGCAGTTCTCGCAGATGCGCGCGCTGGAGTTCCAGCGCCCCTTCGTGCGGTCCACCAACACCGGCGCCACCGCCGTGGTGGACCACCGCGGCCAGGTCACGGCCCGGCTGCCGGCGCTGCAGCGCGGCGTGCTGGAGGCCAGCGTGGACGGCCGCCGCGGCGCCACGCCCTATGCGCGCTGGCTGGACGCTTTCGGCCTGTGGCCGCTGTGGGCGCTGGGCCTGCTGGGCTTCGCCGGCCTGAGGAGGGCGGCCCAATAGAATCGGCCACCCCTTTTGCGACCCATCCCATGCTGACCTTCCAGCAAATCATCCTGACCCTGCAGGACTACTGGTCCAAACAAGGCTGCGCGCTGCTGCAGCCCTACGACATGGAAGTCGGCGCCGGCACCAGCCACACCGCCACCTTCCTGCGCGCCCTCGGCCCCGAGCCCTGGAAGGCCGCCTACGTGCAACCCAGCCGCCGCCCCAAGGACGGCCGCTACGGCGACAACCCCAACCGACTGCAGCACTACTACCAGTACCAGGTGGTGCTCAAGCCGGCGCCGGCCAACATCCTGGAGCTGTACCTCGGCTCGCTGGAGGCGCTGGGCTTCGACCTGAAGAAAAACGACGTGCGCTTCGTCGAGGACGACTGGGAGAACCCGACCCTCGGCTGCTGGGGCCTGGGCTGGGAGGTGTGGCTCAACGGCATGGAGGTGACGCAGTTCACCTACTTCCAGCAGGTGGGCGGCATCGACTGCAAGCCCATCACCGGCGAGATCACCTACGGCCTGGAGCGCCTGGCCATGTATCTGCAGGGCAAGGAGTCGGTCTACGACCTGGTCTACACCGACGGCCTCAGCTACGGCGACGTGTTCCACCAGAACGAGGTCGAGCAGAGCACCTACAACTTCGAGCACAGCGATGTGGACTTCCTGCTCGGCGCCTTTGCCGCGCACGAGAAGCAGTCCAAGCACCTGATGGAGCAGCAGCTGGCCCTGCCCGCCTACGAGCAGCTGCTGAAGGCCGGCCACAGCTTCAACCTGCTGGATGCGCGCGGCGCCATCTCGGTGACCGAACGCGCCGCGTACATCGGCCGCATCCGCAACCTGGCCCGCGCCGTCGCCCAGAGCTATGTGGACAGCCGCGCGCGGCTGGGCTTCCCGATGGCGCCCAAGGCCTGGGCGGATGACGTGATCGCGCAGATCGAACTGAAGAACAAGAAGGCGGCCTAAATGTCCCAATCCGCGATGAGCGCGAACCTCCTCGTTGAACTGTTTGTCGAAGAGCTGCCCCCCAAGGCGCTGAAGAAGCTGGGCGAGTCCTTCGCCGGCGTACTGGCCGACAGCCTCAAGGCCCAGGGCCTGGCGGTGGCCGATGCGGCCGTCACGTCCTTCGCATCGCCGCGCCGGCTGGGCGTGCATGTGGCCGGCGTTGCCTCGAAGGCCGCCGACAAGGCGGTGCAGCAGAAGCTGATGCCCGTCGCCGTCGCGCTGACCGCCGACGGCCAGCCCACGCCCGCGCTGCTGAAGAAGCTGGCATCCCTCGGCGCCGGCCCCGAAGTCGTGCCGCAGCTCAAGCGCCAGCCCGACGGCAAGGCCGAGGCGCTGTTC
Source organism: Roseateles sp. (assembly GCA_046289335.1). Taxonomy (GTDB): domain Bacteria; phylum Pseudomonadota; class Gammaproteobacteria; order Burkholderiales; family Burkholderiaceae_C; genus Pelomonas. The sequence continues at coordinate 28,113 of JBKBVY010000010.1, forward strand.
TGGGACAGCATCCAGCCCGGCGCCACGCTGGCCCAGGGCCTGCAGAAGGCGCTGGACGAGGCGCTGGCCAGGCTGCCCATTCCCAAGATCATGAGCTACCAGCTGGCCGACGGCTGGACCGACGTGAAGTTCGTGCGCCCGGCGCACGGCCTGGTCGCGCTGCACGGCGCCGAGGTGGTGCCCGTCCAGGCCCTGGGCCTGAGCGCCGGCCGCACCACCCAAGGCCACCGCTTCGAGGCCGCGCAGCCCACGGTCGCCATCGAGTCCGCCGACAGCTATGCCGCGCAGCTGCGCGAGCAGGGCGCCGTCATCGCCGGCTTCGCCGAGCGCCGCGCCGAGATCGCCCGCCAGCTGCAGGCCGCGGCCGACGCGCTCAGCCTCAAGCCCATTGACGACGACGCACTGCTGGACGAGGTGACGGCCCTCGTCGAGCGCCCCAACGTGCTGACCTGCGCCTTCGAGCCCGAGTTCCTGGCCGTGCCGCAGGAGTGCCTCATCCTGACGATGAAGGCCAACCAGAAGTACTTCCCGCTGCTGGACGCGCAGGGCAAGCTGACCCGCCACTTCCTGGTGGTCAGCAACATCGCCCCGGCCGACGCCGGCGCCGTCATCCATGGCAACGAGCGCGTCGTGCGCCCGCGCCTGGCCGACGCCAAGTTCTTCTTCGACCAGGACCGCAAGAAGACGCTGGAGAGCCGCCTGCCGGGCCTCGCCAAGGTCGTCTACCACGGCAAGCTGGGCAGCCAGGGCGAACGCACCGAGCGCGTGCGCGCGATCGCGCATGCCATCGTCAACCAGCTGCGCATGGCCACCGTGCCCTACACGGTCGAGGCCAAGGACGAGTTCGACGTGCTGGACAGCAAGGTGCAGCAGGCCGCGCTGCTGGCCAAGTGCGACCTGCTGACCGACATGGTGGGCGAGTTCCCCGAGCTGCAAGGCATCATGGGCGGCTACTACGCCCGCCACGAGGGCCTGCGCGACGGCGTGGCCATCGCGATCGAAGACCACTACAAGCCGCGCTTCGCCGGCGACGCGCTGCCGCGCAACCACACCGGCACCGTGGTCGCGCTGGCCGACAAGCTGGAGACGCTGGCGGGCCTGTTCGGCATCGGCCAGCTGCCCACCGGCGACAAGGACCCCTTCGCGCTGCGCCGCCATGCGCTGGGCATCCTGCGCATCCTGGTCGAGAAGAACCTGCCGCTGGCGCTGCCCGACCTGGTGGACGCCGCCTTCGCGACCTTCCCCGAAGGCATGCTGGCCGACGTGCCCAAGGCCCGCGAGGCGCTGCTGCACTTCGTCTACGAGCGCCTGGTGGGCTATCTGCGCGACCTGGGCTACAGCGCCCAGGAAGTCGAGGCCGCCACGGCCGTGCGCACCGGCGGCTGGGGCTCCATGCCCAAGCGCCTGGCCGCCGTGCGGGCCTTCAACGCGCTGCCCGAGGCCGCCTCGCTGGCCGCCGCCAACAAGCGCGTGGGCAACATCCTGAAGAAGGTCGAGGGCGAGCTGCCCACCGACGTGAAGGACGAGCTGCTGCAGGAAGCCGCCGAGCGCGCGCTGGCCGCCGCGATCGCCGAGGTGCAGCCCGCCGCTGACGCGCTGTTCGAGCAGCACGACTACACCGGCTCGCTCAAGGCCCTGGCCGCGCTCAAAGGCCCGGTCGATGCCTTCTTCGACGACGTGATGGTCAACGCCGAGGACCCGGCCCTGCGCGCCAACCGCCTGGCGCTGCTGGGCCGGCTGCATGCGGCCATGAACCGCGTGGCCGACCTGTCCAAGCTGGCGACCTGAACGACCGCCCCATGCGCGCCGACCACGCCCACGGCATGAAGCTCGTCATCCTCGGCCGCGACGGCACGCTCAACCGCTACCGCGTCGACCACGTCAAGGCCCCCGACGAGCTGGACCCGCTGCCCGGCGCCTTGGAGGCCGTCGCGCGGCTCAACCATGCCGGCTGGCACACCGTGCTGGCCACCAACCAGGCCGGCATCGGCCGCGGCCTGCTGGACATGGCCTCGCTGAACGCGGTGCATCTGCGCCTGAACCAGCTGCTGGCCGAGAAGGGCGGGCGGCTGGATGCCGCCTTCTTCTGCCCGCACACGCCCGAAGAAGGCTGCGACTGCCGCAAGCCCCTGCCCGGCCTGATCCGGCAGATCGGCGAGCGCTTCGACGTCGAGCTGTCCACCGTGCACATGGTGGGTGCCTCGCTGACCGACCTGCTGACGGCGCAGAACGCCGGCTGCGTGCCCCACCTGGTGCTGACCGGCCCCATCGGCAGCCTGGGCGCCGAGGAGCTGGCGCAGCTGCTGGTGCAGGTGCCGCATGCCCGCGTGCACGACGACTTGATGGGCTTTGCCGAATCGCTGATCCAGGACGAACGCCGCCGCCTGGCCGAACAGCGCGGCCGGGCCTTCGCCCCCGACACCCAGGCCGGAGACCTGAACTAGATGTCCACCTTGCTGAGCGCCATCCGCTCGCTGATCTTCGTCCTCGTCCTCGTCGTCACGGTCATCCCCTGGGCGCTGGGCGTGCTGCTGCTGTCCGTGTTCCGGCGCGGCGACCCGGTCTACTGGGCCTGCGCCAACTGGCTCAAGATCGCCATCTGGAGCGCCCGCTGGATCTGCGGCGTGCGCTGGCGCATCCAGGGCATGGAAAACCTGCCCACCGCCGCCGACCGCCGCGCGGGCGTGATCCTGCTGTCCAAGCACCAGAGCACCTGGGAGACCTTCGCCTACCCGGCGCTGCTCAGCCATCCGCTGGCCTATGTGTTCAAGCGCGAGCTGCTGTACGTGCCCTTCTTTGGCTGGGCGATGGCGCGCATGGACATGATCCACATCGACCGCGGCCGCCGCACCGAGGCCTGGAACAAGGTGCTGACCCAGGGCAAGCGCCTGGGCGCGCAGGGCAACTGGGTCATCATGTTCCCCGAGGGCACGCGCATCCCGCGCGGCCAGGTGGGCGAGTACAAGACCGGCGGCACCCGCCTGGCCATCGAGGCCGGCCTGCCGGTCGTGCCCATCGCGGTGACGGCGGCGCGCTGCTGGCCGCGCAAGAGCTTTCTGCTGCGACCCGGCGTGGTCGACATCTCCATCGGCCGGCCCATCCGCCCCGAGGGCCGCGAGCCGCAGGAGATGATGCAGGAGGTCAAGGGCTGGATCGAGTCCGAAATGCGCCGGCTGGACCCGCAGGCCTACGCCGACCCTCAGCCCGCCGGCATCGCCGGCGCTGCCCACCCGCACTGACCCGCATGCCGCCCAAGCGCCCGGCCCCGCTCCTGCAGGACAGCCAGCTGTCGCTGTTCGACGTGGCGGCGGACATCGCACCGGCCGAGCCCGGCGCGCCGCGCTCGCAGCGCGAGCTGTGGCTGGGGCAGCACCGCATCGGCTACGAGTTGAAGCGCGCGCGCCGGCGCAGCATCGGCTTCGTCGTCGGGCCGCAGGGCCTGCGCGTCAGCGCGCCGCGCTGGGTGCCCATCAACGAGATCGAGCGCGCGCTGCATCACAAGGGCGACTGGATCCTGCGCAAGCTGGTCGAGCAGCGCGAACGCCAGCAGCGCATCCAGGCCGCACGCATCGCCTGGCTGGACGGCGGCCGCCTGCCCTACCTGGGCGAACCGCTGACGCTGGTGCTGGCCCCGGCCGAGCGCGAGATCGTCTGGGACGCGGCCGCGCGCCAGCTGCGCCTGCCGCTGCCGGTCGGCGCGTCGGCCGAGCAGATCCGCGACCTGACGCAAGCCTGGCTGCAGGCCCGCGCCCGGGAGGACTTCCTGCCGCGCTGCCGCCGTTTCGCCGAGCAGTTGGGCGTCGCGATGAAGTCCCTGCGTCTGTCATCCGCGCAGACCCGCTGGGGCAGCGCCAGCGCCGACGGCACCATCCGCCTGAACTGGCGGCTCATCCATTTCGCGCCGGCCATCATCGACTACGTTGTGGCCCATGAGCTGGCCCACCTGCGCGAGATGAACCACAGCCCGGCCTTCTGGGACACGGTGCGCTCGGTGCTGCCGGACTTCGAGCGCTCGCGCGACGCGCTGCGCGAGGAATCCATCGTCGTGCAGTGACGGGGCGAGTGAATATTCCCGCGCCAGCATGCGCCGGCAGCACGCCGCTTCCGCAACACTTCGGCCCGACGCTGTCACACAGGTACCCCAGGCCGGCCCCGCCGGTGGGAGCGAAGGTACCAAGCTAAGCCGGACGCCGCCGCACGATCACCTCGTCGGCGGCGTTTCCATTTCAGGCGGCGCTGAAGCGGAACACGCCGTCCGCGCCGCACTCGCGCCGCAGCGCACCCTTCAGCCACAGCGCGTTCAGGTGGGCGATGGCCTCGCCCATCGCGAAGGTGGTCTGGTGCAGATCCAGCTTGCGCTTGAACAACACCGTCAGCAGGCCCGCCGCATGGGTGGGCGCGGCGCGGCAGGCGGCCATGACCTCGGCCAGCCGCTCGTCGTGGTGCTCGCGCAGCTGGTCAATGCGCGCATGCAGGCCGGTGAAGGGCTTGCCGTGCGAGGGCAGCACCAGCGTGTCCGGGGCCAGCTCCAGATAGCGGGCCAGCGAGTTCAGGTACAGCGTCAGCGGGTCGGCCTCGGGCTCCACGTCCACCACCGACACGTTGGTGGAGATGCGCGGCAGCACCATGTCACCGGAGATCAGCAGGCGCGCAGCCTCGCAATACAGGCTGATGTGCTCGGGCGCATGACCGTAGCCGGCGATGCAGCGCCAGCGGCGGCCGCCGATGTCCACCTCCATGCCGTCCATCAGCCGGCGGTAGCTGGCGGGCACCACCGGCACCATCTTGGGGTAGTAGTCGGCGCGGGCGCGGATCTTGTCCAGCGAGTCCGGGTCGGTCAGCCCGTGGCTGCCGAAGAAGGCCGCGGCCGTCGCGCCGCCCATGCCCACCGTGGAGCCGCTGGCCAGGCGGGCCAGGTTGAAGTCCGTCGCGCTCATCCACAAACGGCAGTTCCAACGCTCGGTCAGCCAGTGCGCCAGCCCCAGGTGGTCGGGATGGAAATGCGTGGCCATCACGCGCAGCACCGGCAGGCCGTCCAGCCGCTCGGCGAAGACCTGCTCCCAGTTGGCGCGCGTGTCGTCGCTGGCGATGCCGCAGTCGACGATGGTCCAGCCCTCGCGGCCATCGATGCAATCGCGCAGCAGCCACAGGTTGATGTGGTCCAGCGCGAACGGCAGGCCCATGCGCACCCAGCGCACGCCGGGCGCCAGGTCCAGCGCCTCGCCGGGCCGAGGCAGGGTTTCGCCCAGGGGGTAGTGAAGTTCCGATTCGCGTGGATTGCCCATGACGGCTCTAGACTGACGTTTACGTCAATTCAGTGTAGCCATGCCGCCCCGCAAGTCTGTCTCCGCCGCGACCGAGTCGCAGCAGCCGACCTTCACGATCACCGAACTCGCCGCCGAGTTCGACATCACGCCCCGCGCCATCCGCTTCTACGAGGACATGGGCCTGCTGGAGCCCGGCCGCAAGGGTCGCAACCGGGTCTACACGCCGCGCGACCGCACGCGGCTGAAGCTCACGCTGCGCGGCAAGCGGCTGGGGCTGGCGCTGCAGGAGATCAAGCAGCTGGTGGACATGTACGACAGCCAGGCCAGCGCCGCACCGCAGTTGCGCGCCTTCCTGGACATCCTGGCGCGGCACCGCGAGCAGCTGGAGCAGCAGCGCCACGACATCGAGGTCACGCTGGCCGAGATCCAGCAGCACGAGAAGCGCTGCCGCGCGCTGCTCGGCAAGAGCTGATCCGCTCAGAAAAACCGTTCGATACTGCACGCCCGCCGGGACAAACCCCGGGTCCCGGGCCGGGCGAGACTGGCTAGAGTGCGCCGGCCCCAAAACCCGGAACTCAAACCCTCGGAGCCGTCGTGAACACGAGCGCATCGCGCCCATCCCGGGCGCCGACCCTGTCGGTCCTGGCCAGTGCCCTGCTGCTGACGCTGTCGGCACCAACGGTCCATGCCCAGGCCGATGCCGCCAAGCCCGGTACCAACCTGGAGCGCGCCCAGAAGGCGGCGGATGCCGTCTTCCACTGGATCAAGCTGAACGGCGAGAAGGGCGCCAGCCG
>JBKBVY010000108.1:0-11145 GCA_046289335.1 Roseateles sp.
GGAACACATAGCGCACCGGGCCGATGGCGGCCAGGTCCAGCTCGCCGCAGATGGGCACGAAGTCATAGCCGTCGGCGCCCAGGCCGTGCAGCACGATGATCGTCGTGCGCGGTTGCGGGCCGGTCTCGATGACATGGGTCTCAAGCATGGGGATGCCAGTCTTTCTTCAGCAGTTCAAAGGGGTGGTCGCCATGGGCGTCCGGGCCGTCGGGGAGCGGCCGCCAGCCGGCACGGCGGTAGAAGGCCTCGGCGCGCGAGCCGGGCTCGGTGGCCAGCGTCAGCCGCGCATGGCCTTGCGCGAACAGCCAGGCCACCATCACGTCGTGCAGCGCGCGGCCGTGGCCCTGGCCGTGCAGCGGCGGGTCGACGAACATGGCCCAGATGTGGCCGCCGCGGTTGTCGGCGATGGCGAAGCCCGCGATGGCGCCGTGCTCCCGTTCGATCACCCAGCCGCGGCCGTAGTCCTCCAGGTAGGCGTGCAGTTCGGCGTCGCCGATGCGGCCGGGCGTGAGCCGGTTCTCGGTGACGGCATAGCGCACCCGCCAGAGTTCGGCGGTGTCGGCACGGGTGGCTTGGCGCAGCAGCATGGCCGTCATTGTCGCGACAGTCGGCGGCGGCCCCGCGCGCCATCATGCGGCCCATGGGCAACCTCTACCTCGTCCGTCACGGCCAGGCCAGCTTCGGCGCCGCCGACTACGACCAGCTCAGCGCCACCGGCCATGAGCAATGCCGCCTGCTGGGCGCCTACTGGCGCGAGCGCGGCCAGCGCTTCGACGCCGTCTTCACCGGCACGCTCAAGCGCCATGTGCAGTCGCTGGCCGGCATCGTCGAGGGCTTGGGCGAGGCCTTGCCGGCTGTCGCGCTGCCGGGCCTGAACGAGTACGACAGTGAGGCCGTCGTGCGCACCGTGCACCCCGAGCCGCTGGCCCGGCCCACCGATGCCGAGGCGGTCAAGCAGCATTTCCGCCTGCTGCGCCAGGGCCTGCTGGCGTGGATGCACGGCGAGGCGGCGCCGGCCGGCATGCCGCCGCATGCCGAGTTCGCGGCCGGCGTGGCCGATGCGCTGGCGCGCGTGCTGGCGCTGGGCGTGGGGCGCCGGGTGCTCATCGTGTCCAGCGGCGGGCCGATCTCGACGGCCGTGGGTCAGGTGCTGGCCTGCCCGCCGGAGGCGGTGGTGGAGCTGAACCTGCGGCTGCGCAATTCGGCGGTGACGGAGTTCGCCTTCAACCCGCGGCGCCATCACCTCGTCACCTTCAACACGCTGCCGCACCTGGACAGCGCCGAGCGTCGCGGGCTGATCACCCACGCTTGAGACAATCCGGCTCGATGTTCACGAGCCTGATCACCCCGCCCCCCGTCGCTACCGCGCCCGCGCACGAACGCTTTCTGCACCTGCTGCGCCTGGCCCTGGCCAGCGGCCAGTTCGGCAAGCTGCTGCTGTCCGGCCCCGTGGCGGCCGATGGCGACGACGCGGACGTGGAGCGCCTGACCGTGCGCGCCATCGCGCTGCGCGGCGAGCCCGCCTTGAGCTTTCTGTGGCGGCACCGCACCAAGGACGTCACCAAGAACCATGCCCCCGAGGCCGGCCTGGCCGAGATCGCCGCGCTGCTGGGCACGCGCTTTCGCAACGCCCACCTGCACACGGCCACCGAGGAGGTGCAGTTCGCCGTCAGCCGCAAGGGCCGCGAGACGCTGCGCGTGACACGCGTGGATGCCGCCGAGGCCCCGCCCCCCGCCGCGCACGACCGCCCCAAGCATCGCCCGCTGGACATGGCCCACCCGGTCTGGCGCGCGTTGGGCCTGACCCACCTCGTCAAGGGTGAGCCGGCGCTGGTGCCGGCCATGGCGCGCAAATGGAAGCAGATCAACCGCTTCGTCGAGATCCTGGCCGCCGCCGTCGACGAGGCGCAGTTGCAGGGCCCGGTGCGCGTGGCGGACTTCGGTTCCGGCAAGGGCTACCTGACCTTTGCCGTGCACGACTGGCTGCAGGCCCAGGGCCTGGCGCCGCGCGTGACCGGCATCGAGCTGCGCGACGACATGGTGGCGCTGTGCAATGCCGTCATAGCCGGCGAGCAGCTCAGTGGCATTCGCTTCGACCAGGGCGACGTGCGCACCCAGGCCGTCCAGCCGCTGGACGTGATGATCGCGCTGCACGCCTGCGACATCGCCACCGACCATGCGCTGCACGTGGGCCTGCAGAGCGGCGCCCGCATCATCATGAGCTCGCCCTGCTGCCACAAGGAGCTGCGCCCGCAGATGACGCTGCCCCCTGTGCTGCGGCCCATGCTGCAGCACGGCATCCACCTGGGCCAGGAGGCCGAGATGGTGACCGACAGCCTGCGCGCGCTGCTGCTGGAGAGCCAGGGCTACCGCACCCAGGTGTTCGAGTTCATCGCGCTGGAGCACACCAGCAAGAACAAGATGATCCTGGCCGTGAAGGCGCAAGGCGCAGCCGCCGAGGCCCTGGCCACGCGTCGGCCCGAGCTGCTGGCGCAGATCGCCGAGATCAAGCGCTTCTACGGGCTGCGGGAGCAGCGGCTGGAGCAGTTGCTGGCGGCGGGGTGAGGCGGCGGCCGCGACCGCTTGCATCGCTGCACCAGCGCGCGTTCTCGACGCGAGACCGTGTCAGGCGCTGAACACGGCGCTTGCCTCGGTCCAGGTTGCGACGGCTCGGCTCCCGTTGGGCTCGCCCGGCGCCGCAGGCAGGCGGCCGATCCATCCGCCAGGCGTTTGAGGTCCCGGCATGCGGCTTCAAGCCCTGCCGACGGCGAGGCCGTCTAACGCTCGTGTCACGCCCGGCGTTCCGGAGTCGACACGGCAAGCTGGATTGCAGGCTTGAGCGTCGGGTGCTTGAGCATGGGTTCGGTCGAAGGAGAAGAGATGTCGACATCGTTCACCGTCAACGGCAAGCCCGTGCGCGTCCGCAGCAGCGGGGACACGCCGCTGCTTTGGGTGCTGCGGGACGAACTGGACCTCACCGGAACCAAGTTCGGTTGTGGTCAGGCGCAGTGCGGTGCGTGCACGGTCCATCTGAACGGCGCAGCGGCCCGGTGCTGCGTGGTCCCGGTGGCTGCAGGCCGTCACCACGATCGAGGGGCTCGGCCGGTCCCGCATCGGCAAGGCCTTGCAGGACGCCTGGGTCGAGGAGCAGGTGCCCCAGTGTGGCTACTGCCAGAGCGGCATGCTGATGGCCGCAGCGCAGCTGCTTGAAACCAAGCTCAAGCCGACCGACCGGGGGATCAGCGAGGCCATCACCAACCTCTGCCGCTGCGCGACCTACCACCGGGTGGCCCGCGGCATCCGCCGCGCCGCTGCCGCGCTGGGAGGTGGCCAGTGAGCGCGGTCATGCCTGCCCAGTGCAGCGCGAGGCTCGGCAGGGTGACGCACCAGCCCACCGGCCGGACGCTGGCCTACGGGGACCTGGTCGAGGACGCCAGCCGGCTGCAGCCGCCCGCCGAGGTCCGGCTCAAGTCGCGAGACCAGTGGCACACCGTGGGCAGGCCCGTGAAGCGTCTGGACCTGCGCGACAAGGTCGAGGGCAAGGCGGTGTTCGGCATCGACTTCAAGCTGCCGGGCATGCTCGTCGCGGTCGTCGCCCGCTCGCCCATGTTCGAAGGCAGGGTCAAGTCCTTCAACGCCGCGGAGGTGCTGAAGCTGCCCGGTGTGACGCATGTCCTCAAGGTCGAGCGGGATGTCTTCGGGCATCTGAGGGAAGGGGTGGCGGTCGTGGCCACGTCCACCTGGGCCGCCCTGCGCGGCAAGCGCGCCTTGAGGGTGGCGTGGGACAACACCGGCCTGGAAAGCTTCAGCACCCAGCAGCTGCTGGCGCGGCAGGCTGATGCGCTTGCGCGCCAGCCCCTGGTGCACAAGCAGCGCGGCGCCGTCGACGACATCCTGGCCTCGCCGGGTGTCGTGGAAGCCATCTACCAGACCCCGTACCAGGCCCATGCCTGCATGGAGCCGCTCAACTGCACGGCCCACGTCACCCCGGACCAGGTGCGCGTGTGGGGGCCCATCCAGGCGCCCGAATGGGTTCGCGACCATCTGGCCGGCGCGCTGCGCCGTCCCGCGGCTCAGATCGAGGTCAACTGCCTGTTCATGGGCGGCGCGTTCGGCCGCAAGGCCTTCGCGGACTACCCCCACGAGGCGGTGATGCTGTCGATCGCCACGGGCAAGCCGGTCCAGGTGGTGTGGGACCGTCAGGACGACCTGTCACAAGGCCCGTTCCGCCCGGCCATCACCTACCGGTGCAAGGGCGCCATCGAGGCGGGCCAGGTCAAGGCGATGGAGGTCATCGGGGCGGGGCCCAACATCGGCCATCAAACGCCCAATCCGAACCGGACCCAGGCCAACGGAAGGCTTGCCGGAGGCCTACCTCGACGCCATGGCCCACTACCGATTCGGCGACGTGCCGGTGGACTCGCCGGTGCCGGTCATGTGGTGGCGGTCGGTCTACGCCTCGACCAACAGCTTTGCCCATGAGTCCTTCATCGACGAGCTGGCCAGGGCAGCGGGTGCCGATCCGCTGGCATTCCGTCGCGCCCACCTGCAGCGGCCGAGGCTGCAGCGGTTGCTCGACGAGGTGGAGGCCGCCACGCCGTGGAGAAGCCGGCAGTCGATGCGGGGCCGGCAAGGCTGGGGCCTCTCGGTGGTGGAGGCCTTCGGCAGCCTGGTGGCCGAGGTGGTCTGCGTCGAGCGCACCGGCGACCGGGGCCTGCGGATCGCCGGCGTGTGGGTCGTCATCGACTGCGGATGGGTCGTCAATCCGGACACCGTGAAGGCGCAGGTCGAGGGCTCCGTGCTGATGGGCGTGGCGGCGGCCATCACCCATCAGGTCACGTTCTCGGATGGCGCTGCCGATAGGCTGACGTTTGCGGACTACCCCCTGCCACAGCTTGGCGACATCTACCCGGTGCACGTGCACATCGTCCCGACGGACGACGACCCCGGCGGCGTGGGGGAGCCCGCGCTTCCGGGCATCGCCCCCGCGCTCGCGAATGCGGTGTTCGACCTGACTGGCACGAGGCATCGCTCGCTGCCGTTCCGTCTCGGCGCCTGATGCCCGCCCTGGCGGCGTCTGATGGATCGATGCCATGACGCTGCGGCAGGCTTCAGGGTTGCGCCGAGCGCGGCGCCAGCTGGGTCTGGTCCACCACGCGGCCGTAGATGTTGCGCGTGAGCAGGTGCAGGCGGCCGCCCTTCACGTGCAGCGTCGTGTAGGTCTGCAGGTCTTCGTCGTACAGCGCTGCAGCCACGGCGGGCATGCCGTTGCGGCTGGTGGCGTTGTAGAACTTGGCCGAGGCCGAGCCGGCGATCAGGTAGGTGGCGCCCTTGGCATTGGGCACACCGCCCAGCAGCGGGTGACTGCGCGCGTACTGGTGGTCGTGGCCGGCGATGACGAGGTCGATGCCGGCGCGGTCCACCACCGGTGGCACGAAGCGCCTGGAGAATTCGTTGCCGGAGCCGGCATTGCCCTCGTAGGGCGGGCGGTGCAGCATCAGGACCTTCCAGGTCTTCTTGGAGGCGGCCATGTCCTTCTCCAGCCAGTCCATCACCGCCTGCCATTCGGCGTCGGTGAAGAGCTCGGTGTTGATGACGGCGATGCGCATGGGCCCATGGTCGAAGGCGTAGACCGACTGTCGGTTGGGCGCGGCCAGCGGGCCGTTGGCCGGCGTGCGGAACAGCGATTCGAACTTGTTGCGCCCCTCGTTGTAGACCTCGTGGTTGCCCTGGGTGGGCACGAACAGCGTGGAGGCCAGGCGGCCCTGGCCTTCCAGCGCCTCGAAGAACTGGCGCTGCATCTGGTAGTCGCTGCCGTCCTCGGTCATGTCGCCGACGTGCAGGATCAGGTCGGGCTGGGGCAGCTGCGCCTGCATCTTGGCCAGCAGCTCGCCCACCATGGGCGCGCCGTCCTTGATGCTGCCGTTGGTCAGCGTCTGCGTGTCGCCGAAGAGGTGGATGCGCAGCTCCTCGTCGCGGTCGTCGGTGCGGAAGCTGTGGATCTCGCTGCTGCCGGCCGCGCTGCCCACCTGGTAGTAGTAGGTGGTGCCCGGCTTCAGGCCCGCGAGCTTGCGATGGTGCACGCGCACCAGCCCGGCCTCGGCACCGTAGAAGTAGGGCAGCAGCTCGGTGTCGCTGACCTCCAGCGGCTGGCCCAGTTCGCGCGTCTCGCCGAAGCGCAGCCAGCTGCCGCTGACGGCGGTGCCGGTCATCCAGCTGATGGTCATCGCGTCGGCCTCGGCGGCCGGCGTCAGGCGCAGGTAGCGCGGCGTGCCGCCGAGGCGCTCGGGCAGCGACACCAGCGGCGAAAGCAGCGAGGCGCCCGCCTCGCCGGGCTTGCCGAAGACGCGGAAGTAGAGCTCGCGGCTGCCGGGCGTGGCGGCGGCGGTGTAGCTGATCTGGCCCTGGGCATTGGTGGTGCCCAGCGATTGCTGCTTGGACACCTGACCCGTGGCGGCGCTGTATTCCAGCTGCTCGACGATGACGCCGGCCACGGGCTGGCCCTGGGCGTCCACCACCTGCAGCAGCGTCGGCTGGCCCTGCTGCGCGTAGCTGCTGAGCAGCTTGTAGCGGCCGCCGATTTCCTTGCGCAGCACGGGTTCGAGGAAGGGCTTGCCGTTGAGGCTGCCGCCGATCACCACCGACACGGCGCCGCTGGCCACGTAGTCGCTGACCTTCAGGCGCATCAGCGCGAGCGTGGCGTCGCCGGCGTCGCCCGTCAGCGTGCCCTCCCAGTGGCCCGGCCGCGCCACCACGTTCTCGAAGCGCGCATCCGCGGCCACCATCTCCAGGCTGGACTTGGTGGCGTCGTACTGCAGCACCAGCTGCAGGCGGTCGCCGGCCGTGGCCTTCACGGCCTTGATGGGGAAGTCGAAGCTGCCGGCCGGGAAGACGTGGGCGTAGGGGTCCTGCACGAACACGCGCGCGGCCCCGGTCACCACGTTGAACAGGTGGTCACCGGCGGCCACGTTGCCGTTCATGTCGAACAGCCGGTAGCTGAGTTGGTGCCAGCCGTCGCTCAGGTCCTGCAGCGGCACGGTGAATTCGTCCTTGCCGTTGTGGCGCACCTGGGCGCTGATGTCGGCCTTGTCGAGCCTCACCTCGACGCGGTCGAGGTCCAGGCCGGACGCGTTGCTGGCCTGCAGCTTGACCACCAGGTTGCGCTCGGTCAGCGTGCTGCGGTTGGCTGGCTGCACGGTGACCAGCGGCCCCTGCAGGTCGGTGTCGTCGCTGTAGATGGCGGTGAAGTCGTCCAGGTAGACGAAGCTGTCGATGCGCTCATTGGTCTTCAGCACCAGGAAGCGGAACGGCTGGTCGAAACGGAAGGGCGGCCGGAAGCCCGGCGGAATGGCGGCCTTCATGAAGGTCCAGCCAGCGCGAGGCAGCAGGTCGTCGGCGCCGTTGTAGTCGATGGCCACGGCCTTGTTGTCGGCGTCGCGCAGCTGGCCGCGCACCCACCAGTTCTTGCCGGCCAGCGCCTCGGGAATGAAGACGTTGACGCCCAGCGCCTTGGGGTAGCCGGCGAGCGTGGTGGCGCGCTTGGGGTCCACCAGGTAGGCGCCGAAGGTGCCGGGCTGGGCCGGGTCTGCCTGCCAGGACAGCCGCAGCGAGGCCTTGCCGGCAAAGGCGTCCTGGCTCACGCTGGCCAGCTCGACCAGCTTCTGGCGCGCGCCGCCGGCGGCGAAGTTGGCCAGGCCGCTCTCGAAGCTCTCCACCACCACCGGCGGTACGCCGATGCGGATCTGCTGGCTGGCGCTCAGCTCGCCGTAGCGCACGGTCACGGTCAGCTGCTTGCCCTGTACCTTGGCGGCCTTGAAGACACCGGTCTTGGGGTCGAGGCTGCCGAACTCCGAGGTGCTGAGCTCGTAGCGCAGCATGCCGGGGCTGTAGGTCACCGGCTGGCCGTCCTTCAGCAGCGTGGGCAGCACGGCCACTTCGCCGCCGGCATTCAGCGTCGCCTCGGGCAGCTCGAAGCGCATCAGCTCCGGGCTGGCCGTGACGCGCACCTGGGCAGCGCCTTTCACCTTGCCCAGCTGGGCGACGATGAAGCCCTGCTGTTCGGTCTGCGCGGCCTGGAAGAGGCCGCTGCTGCTGATCAGGCCCAGGCCGGCGCTGCTCATGCCGAAACGCACCGTGCCGTAGAGCTCGGCGTAGTCCTCGCCCTTGAAGCCCAGGGCCTTGAAGCGGTACTCGGAGCCGGCCAGCAGCGTGATGCGGCGCGGCAGCACATCGACGCCGGCGCTGTAGCGCGCCTTGCCGGTCTTCAGCGCCAGGCCCCACTTGTTCGCCACCGCGCGCTCCACGCCATCGGACGGGCTGTTGATCAGATGCAGCCGTCGCTCGCCCGGCATGCGCATGGCCAGCGTGGACGAGCCACCGCCGTCCAGGTTGACGGCCTTGACCGCGCCATGGGCCAGCGCCAGCTGGCCGAGCTTCTTCAGCGTGATGCCGTCGCTGGGCGAGCCGACCGGCTTGTCGGCGACGATGAAGAAGGCCGAGCCGTCGGCACGCAGGCCGAAGGCCGTGCGGCTGCTGATCGCCTGTTCGTTGCTCGCGCCTTCGGCGAGTTGCCCGTCCTTGACGAGCAGCGCCGTCGAGAATCCGGCACCGAGCGCATGGCGCACGGAGGACCAACTGGCGTCGTCGGTGTCGTAGCTCAGCTCCACTGTGTCGCCCGCCCACCAGGCGCCGCCGCTCTCGGGCAGCAGCAGCGCGTGGCCGCTGGGCACGATGTAGGCGGCGACGTCGGTGACGGCGCCAAGCACCTGGGCGCGGAAGGGCGCGAACTGCACGATGGGCTGCTGGTCGGGATTGGCCAGCACGGTCACGCCGTTGACCTCGGGCTTCACCAGGTAGGCGGTCTTGCCGCGCAGGTCCACGCCGCCGCGGAAGTTGTCGCCCGGATAGACCCACAGGCTGCCGCCGGCCTGGCGCAGCGCGGTGTTGCGGCCGTTCTCGCGGTCGAAGTAGGCGACCTCGCGGACCAGGCCCAGGGACTGCCCGTTGTGCGACCAGCGCAGCGTGAAGGCGGGCAGCTTGTCGATGATGTCGGCGCTGCCGTCCTGCCGCACGACGATGGCGGCCTCGGCCTGCGGCGCCCAGCCGGTGAAGGTCTTGCCGTCGAGCTTGACGATGCCCAGATTCCAGCCGTTGAAGGTGTTGTAAGGGTCGGCGTTGACGGCGGCGACCAGGTTCACGCCCGCGTCCACCTGCTTGTTGGCCGAGACGGTCGCGGTCTCCATCGAGAACTGGCCGGTGGAGCGCTCGATGGGCAGCATCTCGATGCCGCTGTCGGCGCCGAGCCTGAAGCTCAGCACCTGCACGGCCGCGCCCTTGCTGTGGTTGAGCTTGCCGATGGCCAGCCGCAGGTCGGCGTTGTGCTGGTATTCGAAGTAGTCGCTGATCTGTGTGGGGACGGTCTCCACCGCCGTGGTCCCAGCCACTGCCGGCGCCGCCAGCGCGCGCACCACCTGGCCGGCGTTGTCTGGCGGTTCGATGACCGTGGCCGCCAGCCGCGGCGAGTCCGCGTCGTCCACATAGGGCTTTTCGGTGCCGAGACAGCCGGCCAGCGACAGCGCTGCGCACACGCCCAGCAAAGACATCAACGACCGTACGGAACCTCCCTTGAACAAGCTGCGATGACGGCCGGCAGGGTAGGAGCGCGGCAGGGCGCCTTCGTGAAAGCCCGGGGGAGAAGCGATGTCGATGCGAGGGCTTGCGATAACCCGATCTCATGCGCCACCGGTGCGGGGGCCGCCCTTGCCGCTGCCGGCGATCGTGTCGGACCTCACCGGCCGATCGAGGCCTCCACCCGATCCGCCAGCCGCTCGGCCGTGCCGGCCGCCGTGTCGCCGCGGTGACGCTGGGCCACGGCGCGGGCCGCGGCGGCGAAGCGGGGCTCGTCCAGCAACTGGCGCATCAGCCGCCGCCAGTCGGGGGCGGGCGCCCCCGGCGGCACCACCAGGCCCAGGCCCTGTGTCGTCAGCCGCCGCCCGGTCATCAGCTGCTCCATGTGGTTGGCGACGGCCAGCTGCGGCTTGCCGGCCAGCAGCGCGGCCGTGGTCGTGCCCAGGCCGCCGTGCGAGACCACCAGGTCGGCCTCGGCCAGCGCCGGGTCCAGCTGTACCGGCTGGGCCTCGAAGCGCAGCTGCGGCCCACCCAGGCGCTGCGCTGCCGCGGCGGACAAGCCCTTGGCATGCACCAGCGCGCGCGCGCCCAGCTCGCGCAGCGCCTGCATCAGCCGCGCGAACTCGGCATGGGCCGGGTTCAGGTAGGCAAACACCTTGGGGCCCTGGCCTGCGGGCCAGACCGGTGCCACGCCGCTGTCGCCCACGTAGGTGGGACCGCAGAAGGGCATGTCCGGGCCGTAGCCGTCGTAATGCGCCAGCTCGGGCAGCGACGCGATGGCCTGGTGGCAGCCGTCGAACAGGTCGGTCAGCCGCACCAGCGGCGCCAGGCCGTGGCGTGCCAGCGCGTCGTTGGCGATGGGCAGCAGCAGCGCATCGTCGGCCGCGCAGCGGGCGCCGGCCTGCGGCTCCCAGTAGGCCATGGGTGGGAAGTGCTCGCCGCGCGGCGGCACCTCGAAGCTGGTGCCTATGGTCCAGACGTTCATGCCCAGCCCGCGCGCGGCCAGCAGCGCGGTGGGGGCGTGGTCGCAGATCAGCACGTCCGGGCGCAGCAGCTCGTACCAGCGCCGCCAGCCGCTGATCAGCCCGGCCAGCCCGGGGGCGTCCAGCCAGCCGGCGGCCGCCAGCACGGTGGTGTAGTTGCTCAGCGGCGGCGGGTTGGCCAGCTTGGGCAGCCACACCGGCGCCTGGCCGATGGCAAAGCCCTCGGTCACCACCCGGCCGTGCGCCCGCGACAGGTCGCGCAGCAGGAAGCTGACCTCGTGGCCGCGCGCGCGCAGCGCCCGTGCCAGCAGCAGCAGGCGGTCGATGTGGCCCATGTTGGCGCCCATCTCCCAGACCATCAGGATGCGGGACGCAGGCGGTGTCGGTGGATTTGACAAGTTGCGAATCAGGGGGAAGGTTGACGGTGTTAAGTCGTTGATGCGAAAGGAAATCTATCCATGGCATCAAGTTTGCTAGAGGTGCTGTGTAAATCCTTTGGAGGAGACTTCGCATGATCTTGCCGCAATCCCGCCTG
>JBKBVY010000109.1:0-10938 GCA_046289335.1 Roseateles sp.
CCTTCCAGACGTCTTGCGTGGTGTTGGCGGTGATGCCGATGCCGTCCATGATGGCGCGGTGGTTCCAGGGCTCGCCCACGCAGAAGCCGTCCATGTTGCCCACGCGCATATTGGCCACCATCTGCGGCGGCGGCACGGTGATGAGCTTGGCGCCCGACAGCGGATTGATGCCCGCGGCGGCCAGCCAGTAGTGCATCCACATCGCGTGCGTGCCGGTCGGGAAGGTGCCGGCGAAGGTGTACTCGCGCGGGTTGGCGGCCATCACCTTGGCCAGCGAGGGGCCGTCCACCGCGCCCTTGTCGGCCAGCGCCTTGGACAGCGTGAAGGCCTGGCCGTTGTGGTTCAGGTTCATCAGCACGGCCATGTCCTTCTTGGGGCCGCCCAGCCCCAGGTGCACGCCGTAGACCAGGCCGTACAGCACATGGGACATGTCCAGCTCGCCGTTGACCAGCTTGTCGCGCACGCCAGCCCAGGAGGCTTCCTTGGTGGGGATGATCTTGATGCCGTACTTCTTGTCGAAGCCCAGCACCGCGGCCATCACGACGGAGGCGCAGTCCGTCAGCGGGATGAAGCCGATCTTGACTTCCTCCTTCTCGGGCTTGTCCGAGCCGGCAGCCCAGGCGCCGCCGGCCAGGCCGAGGGCGGGCAGGGCGGCTGCCGCGGCGAGCAGGCTGCGGCGGGGGAGGTGGGGCGTGGCGGTCGAGTTATCGCGGGCGGTCATCACGGGCTCCTGAGTCATGCTGGGCTCAACGACGGCGCGGCCACGCTCCGCCTGCGCAGCGGGATCCGCAGCGCAAACGCAAATGGGGGAGGTCGGACGCCGTTGTCCCGAAGTGCCGACCGAAGCAAAGCCGGCCGGCCCGAGAGGCCTGCGCCATTGCAGGCCTCGGACTCGTTTCAGCAGATTGCGTGCCAGCTTCTGCGCGCGGCGCGCGGTGCCGGATTGCACGTGGCTGGCGCAGCCCCGTGACCAGCGCGGGCGTTTTGCGCCGTGGCGGTGCGGGTGGCGGGCCTCTGACCCGCCGCGGCTTGGGGCGCTGCGCCCCAGACCGGCGTGGACGCGCTCATCTTGAACGCAGCAGCTGGTCGGCGTCGATGAGGCGGGTGGCCACGGCCGCCAGCGTCTGGCCGCCGTCCATCGCGAGCTGGCGCAGGCGCTGGAAGGCGGCTTCCTCGTCCAGCCCCTGCTCGCGCATCAGGATGCCGCGGGCGCGCTCCACCAGCTTGCGCTCGGCCAGCTGGGTCTGGGTCTGGCGCAGGTCACGCTGCAGCGACTGGTCGTGCTCGAAGCGCGCCAGCGCCAGCTGCATCAGCGCGCCCAGCCGCTGCGGCGGCAGGCCCGCCAGCTGCAACGTGCTGATGCCGGCCTGCAGCGCGTCGCGCATCTGGGTGGCGCTCATCTGTTCGGCGAACAGCAGCACCGGCCGGGGCTGGCGGCGCAGCGCGTCACCCAGCTGGGTCAGCAGCGCCGGCGAGGGCTGCTCGCAGTCGACGATGAGCAGTTCGGGCGACTGGCGCTGCAAGGCGTCGGCCAGCGCGCCGGGCTGGGCCACCAGGTCCAGCACGTCCAGCAGCTGGCAGCGCAGGCGAATCAGTTCCAGGCGGATGACGGGGCTGCGGCGCTGGCCGGCGTCGGCCAGCAGCACGCGCAGCCCCGGCAGGGCGAGGGATGAGGACGGGGCAGTGTTCATGCCCCAACCCAGCGCAACTTCCGTGCCTTGTCGGTGCGGCCCTGGCCTCAACGGGGTGCCGTGAAGCCCGCCGCCCGGTAGGCCGCCTCGACGGTGGGGCGGCCCACCCGCGCCGTCATCTCGCGGTGCACCGGCATCAGCGCCTGCCGCCAGGCCTCGCGCTCGGCCGGCGTCAGCGTGTACAGCGTGGTGCGGCCGCTGGCCCGCATGGCCTGCAGCGCGGCGTCGTTCTCGGCGCGGGCGATGGCGTTGGCATAGGCGCTGGCCTCGCGCAGCGCCGCCTCCAGCGGGCCGCGCAGGTCGCCGGGCAGGCCGTCCCAGAATCTCTTGTTGACGATGACCGCATAGGCCAGGTGGCCGTGGTGGGACAGCGTCATGTGCTTCTGCACCTCGTGGATGCGCTGGGTGTAGAGGTTGCTGGGCACGTTCTCGGTGCCGTCCACCAGGCCGGCCTGCAGCGCCTGGCGCAGCTCGCTGAAGGCCATGACCTGCGGAATGGCGCCCAGGGCGCGCATCTGCGCGTCCAGCACCTTGCTGGACTGGATGCGCATGCGCAGGCCCTTGAAATCGGCCGGCGTGCGCAGTGGCCGGTTGGCGCTCATGATCTGGAAGCCGTTGTCCCAGTAGGCCAGACCCTTGATGCCCTTGGGCTCCAGCCGGCGCAGCAGCTCGGCGCCCAGCGGCCCGTCGGTGACGGCGCGGAAGGCCGCTTCGTCCTTGAACAGAAAGGGCAGGTCGAAGACCTCGAACTCGCGCACGCCCAGCGGGCCGAACTTGGCCAGCGACGGCGCCAGCATCTGCACCGCACCCAGCTGCAAGGCCTCCATCTCCTCCTTGTCCTTGTAGAGCTGGCTGTTCGGGTAGACCTCCACCCGCACGCGCCCGCCGGTGCGGGCCTCGGCCAGCTCCTTGAAGCGCTGGGCGGCCTTGCCCTTGGGCGTGTCCGGCGCCACGACGTGGCTGAACTTGATGACCAGCGGAGCCTGCGCCGGCGCCGGGCGCAGCGGGAGGGCCAGCGTGGCGGCCAGCAGCAATCGGCGCGGGATCATGGCGGGTCTCCGGCGTGGGGGCATGGCATGGACGGCAATCTTCGGAGCGGCGGGCGCCCGGGGCGTTGTGGAGTTCCACACGCGGCGGGCGGCCGGGGCTTCTTAGACTGCTGCCATGAAGCTCCTGTCCCGCGGCCTGTGGCTGGCGCCCCTGGTGCTGTCGCTGATTTTCGTCGGCGGCGTGCTGGCCTGGGTGCATACCAACGGCATCGAGGAGCAGGAGCTGCAGCGCCAGACGCTGATCTCCGACGCGCTCAGCACCGAGGTGCAGCTGCGCAGCCGCATCGACGAGGAGCAGGCCCACCTGCGCGAGCTGGCCGCCAGCCTGGCCGGCCAGGTGCCCAGCCAGGCCCTGCTGGCGGCACATCCGGAGGTCAACGCCGGCCTGCGGCGGCTGTGGCTGTCCGTCACCTGGCTGGACGGCCGCAACCGCGTGCTGGCCGACGTGCCCGGCCAGGCGGCGGCCGGCCGCTTCGAGGACGGCCTGTCGCTGCACCTCACCGCCCGCGTTCCCGACGCCAACCGGCCCGACGGCGTGCTGGTGGTGCGCTATGCGCCGGGCCTGCTGCTCAAGCGCGGCGTGCCCTGGTGGCTGGCGCGCAAGTACGACCTGCAGCTGGTGGACAGCAGCGACCAGGTCATCGCCTCCAGCACCGAGTCGCCCGTACGCGTCGCCCAGGGCCCGCGGCCCAGCTACCGCGTGGCGCTGACCGGTCCGCTGCGCGCCAGCCCGCTGACCGACGACACGCTGGCCGACGCCGCGCTGGAGCTGACGCTGCGCGAGCCCGTGCCCGACGGCGTGAAGCCGCTGGCCTGGGTGCTGGTGGCGGGCTTCCTGCCGCTGATCGCCGTGGCCAGCTGGCTGCTGCGCCGCCAGATGCGCCAGGTGCAACGTGCCGAGGGCGCCTGGCGCACCGAGGCCGCGTGGCGCCGCGCGATGGAGGACTCCTCGCTGGTGGCGCTGCGCGCGCGCGACTTCGACGGCCGGCTGCTGTACGTGAACCGCACCTTCTGCGACATGGTGGGCCTGCCCGCCGAGACCCTGCTGGGCCAGCTGCCGCCCATGCCCTACTGGCCGCCGGACGCGCTGGAGGAGCTGGCCGAGCGCAACCGGCGCAACCTGGCGGGCCAGGCGCCGCGCGAGGGCTTCGAGGCGCGCTGGATGCACAGCAGCGGCCGGCTGCTGGACGTGATGGTGTTCGAGTCGCCGCTGGTCGATGCCGGCGGCCAGCAGATCGGCTGGATGGGCAGCATCATCGACATCACCGAGCGCAAGCGCATGGAGGAGCGCGAGGCCCGCCAGGTCGAGACCCTGGCCCACAACGCGCGGCTGACCATGCTGGGCGAGGTGGCCTCCACGCTGGCCCACGAGCTGAACCAGCCGCTCACGGCGATTGCCAGCTACAACGCCGGCGTCGCCAACTCGCTGGCCAAGCTGGGCGTGCAGGACGAGCTGGTGCTGGGCGCGCTGCAGCGCCTGGGCCAGCAGGCCGAGCATGCGGGCCGCATCGTCGCGCGCATCCGCGAGTTCCTGACCCGGCGCGAGCCCCGCCACGAGCCCTGCGAGCTCAACGACGTCATCAGCGCCGCGCTGGAGCTGCTGCGCCGCGACCTGCAGCGGCGCGACATCGCGCTGCAGCTCAGCCTGGCCGCGGCCGTGCCCACCGTGCGGGCCGACGCCGTGCTGATCGAGCAGGTCATCATCAACCTGGTGCGCAATGCCGCCGACGCGCTGCTGGCCCGCGAGGCCGGCCGGCGCATCGCCGTCAGCAGCCATGTGGTGGGCGACTTCGTGCGCGTGGACGTGCAGGACAACGGCCCCGGCCTGCAGGGCCGGCGCATCGAGCAGTTGTGCGCGCCCTTCTATTCCACCAAGGCCGATGGCATGGGCATGGGGCTGGCCATCTGCCGCTCCATCGTCGAGGCCCATCAGGGCGTGCTGGATGCCAGCGACGCGGCCAACGGCGGCGCCTTGTTCTCCTTCAGTCTTCCCTTGAGAGAGTGAGCACGAGCATGGCTGATCCACGCATGGGCACGGTCCACCTCGTCGACGACGACCCCGGCGTGCGCGACGCGCTGGCCTTTCTGATGCGCTCGCGCGGCCTGGACGTGCGCGCCTTCGCCAGCGGCCCGGCGCTGCTGGCCATGCTGGACGACGAGATGCCGCGCAGCGGTCCGCCCAGGGGCGTGTTCCTGTTGGACGTGCGCATGGAGCCCATGAGCGGCACCCGGCTGCACGACGAGCTGCTGGCGCGCCAGCTGAAGAACCCGGTGCTGTTCCTGACCGGCCATGGCGACATCCCCATGGTGGTAGAGGCGCTGAAGAAGGGCGCCTTCGACTTCCTGGAGAAGCCCTACAGCGACAACGCGCTGGCCGACCGCCTCGCGCAGGCGCTGGCGGTGGACGCCGCCATGCAGGCCGAGGGCGCCCAGGCCGCCGAGCGCGCCGCGCGGTTGGCCAGCCTGACCGAGCGCGAGCACGAGGTCATGCTGCGGGTGGCGGCCGGCAAGCTCAACAAGGTCATTGCCGACGAGTTGCACGTGTCCGTGCGCACCGTGGAGGTCCACCGCGCCCGCGTGTTCGCCAAGCTGGGCGTGCGCTCGGCGGCCGAGGTGGCCACGCTGCTGGCGGGACGGGGCTGAGAGGTCGAGAGGCTGTCAGCCCGCAGGCCGGCCCGAGTACGCATCCTTGGGCGCGCATCCCCAAGCCGACGCAGTCCGGCCCGCCGCTGGTGCAAAAGCAAGGGTAAATCCTGGTTTAAAAGCTGGCACAGCGTTTGCGCTAGGGTTTGTGCCGAGGCGACTGGCCTCGGGGCTTTTAAGGAGTACCCACCATGAAGAATCTGCGCCCGCTCACCCTGTCGGCCGCCCTGCTCGCCCTGATGACGCTGACCGCGCCGGCGAGTGCCCAGCAACCCACCGTGCCCGCCGCCACCGACCGGCTGCTGCTGCGCCAGGCCCAGGGCGAGTACCTGCTGGACGACGGCCGCACGCTGCGCGTCCACGTGGGCGTGCGCCGCGTCGGCGTCGCGCTGGACGAGACGCCGCTGGAGAACTGGCGCGCCGAGAACGCCGAGCTGCTGGTCAGCCCCGATGGCCTGCGCCGCCTGCGCCTGGTTCGCAACGTCGACGGTTCCGTCGACAAGCTGCAGCTGGAAATCGACCGCGTGCGTTGAGCGCCGCCATCCCGGACGACGGCGCCGCCTGTGGGCGGCGTTGTCGTTGGTGACGTGGGCCGGCGAAGCTGCATGTCCAACCGCTGCGCGGGCGGTGTGAACTCGCCAGGTGCTTGCGATGTGCCCGCTGCTACAGTCGGCCCGCTCGGGACGCCCGCCGCAGGTTTGCGGTGCATAGACGGGCGTTCCCCTCACCCGTGCCTGTTCCGCCCAGCAAGACGCCGCCCCCACCCCCCTCGAAACCTCGTCGCCGCAGCAGCGCTGCCACGCTCGCCGACGTCGCTCGGGAAGCGGGTGTGTCGGTGATGGCGGCCTCCGTCGTCCTGAACGGGGCCAAGTCGGCGACGCGGACGTCGACGGAGACCCGGGCACGCGTCATCGAGGCGGCCCAAAGGCTGCACTACCGGGCCAATGCTGCCGCCCGCGCGCTCGCCAACGGGCGGGCCAACGCCATCGGCGTCGTCGCCAGTCACTGGAAGGAGGATGCCAACCTCTATTTCATGGAAATCCTGGGCGGCATCATCGAGACCGCGACGCCCAGCCAGCAGACGGTGTCGGTGTTCGTGCTGAGGGACTGGGAAGAGGCGCAGCGGCGCATACCGGAGGTCTGCGACGGCCGCGTCGACGGGCTCATCCTGGTGGCGCCCAGGCTCGGCCCCGACGCAGCGGGTTGGCTGCCCCGGCGCATGCCGGTGGTCTCGCTGCATTCCGAAAACGCCATCACCGGCGTCGTGAACCTGGAGTCCGACGAGGAGGTCGGTTCCTTCGAGGCGGTCCGCAGGATGCTCGCGCTGGGCCATCGCCGCATCCTGCATGTCGGCGGTCCGGCAGGACTGCTCGGCGCGGAGCGGCGGCTGGCCGGCTACCGTCGTGCCTACGCGGCGGCGGATCTGCAGCCGCCCGACGATTACCTGGTGCGTGCGGCCTTCAATGCCGACAGCGGCTGCCAGGCGCTGCTCGACTGGTTGAGACGGCACCAAGGAGAGCCCATGCCCGAGGCCGTGTTCTGTGCCAACGATGGCATCGCGGTGGGCTGCATGCAGGCCTTCACGATGCAAGGGCTGCGCGTGCCCGACGATGTCTCGGTCGTCGGCTTTGACGACGTCTGGTTCGCGCGGGCCTCGTCCCTGGCCACCGTCCGGCAGCCGCTGCACGCGATGGGCCGGCGCGCGACGGAGGTGTTGATGGAGCAGATCGACGCCGGCCACCAGGGCGCGCCGTGGCAGGGACCGAGCAACATCGTCCTGCCCACCGAGTTCATCCATCGGGCCACGCTGCGGCCGCCGCGATAAGCCCGAAGACGCTGCCTAGCTTGGGCTTTCCCGAAGCCAGTTCTTTCGGCGCTCGAACTATATTGGCCTGCATGAATTAGCGTTAGTTCATGCCCTCGTATCCGCGAGGTCTGACGCTTTCTTCTGCGGCTTGCGCCCTGACGGCGGGGGCTATCGAAAGGGGCTTACATGAGTCAGTCACGCGCATCACTGGACGATCTCCTTCGCGGCGTCGCCGCCGACCTGCCCGGTTTCTCCGACGCACTGATGCCCGCAGAAGAAGGCGCCCTCCCCCGGGTGGCCGCCCACGAGGCAAAGCCGATTCACGCAAGAGCAGAGGGTGGCGATGCAGCGCGTAGCCGGTTGCACCCCGGCGGCCGGGGCGGCCAGAAGGCACCCGCCCGGCGCGCCCACGATCTATTCCTCGTGCAGGCGCCTCGGCCCGTTGGCGGGCGCTGAGCGCCGCGTTGCCGGAGCGCGGGTCGCGCATCCGCTCGTCCAGCAGCGCGTTCATGTTGACGCCCGGGCGCTCACGGGCGCCGGCCAGCGGAATGCGTCAGTGCAGCGGCACCGCCTGCGTCCCGCCTTTGTTCAGCAGCCCGAAGCGCTCGACCATCGTGCTGCTGGCCGCGTTCAGCCCGAGCACTTCGACGTCCGCGCCGTCGCGCCGGAACTTCAGCACGACCTTGTCCAGGGCCGACACCGCCGTGATGTCC
Source organism: Roseateles sp. (assembly GCA_046289335.1). Lineage (GTDB taxonomy): Bacteria > Pseudomonadota > Gammaproteobacteria > Burkholderiales > Burkholderiaceae_C > Pelomonas. The sequence goes on from JBKBVY010000109.1 coordinate 7,904, forward strand.
CAGAAGTGCGCGCGGCTCAGGTCGATGACCACACGGCCGGCACGTTCCTGGAAGTCGAAACTGTCGATGAAGGTGTCCGCCGAGGCGAAGAACACCTGGCCCACGACGTCGTAGCGGTGGCCGTGGGGCTGGCCATCGGGGCCGGGCAAGGGGCTGCGCTCCACCTGCAGCATGCGGCCGACCTTGTAGGCGAAGAACAAACCCGACAGCAGCACCCCCGTGCCCACGCCCTTGGCGAGGTCATGCGTGGCGACGGTGACGGCCACCGTGGCCAGCATCACGACCGATGAGCTGAGCGGATGGGTGCGCAGGTGCAGCACCGAGTCCCAGCGGAAGGTGCCGATGGACACCATGATCATCACGGCCACCAGTGCGGCCATCGGGATCTGCTTCACCCAGGGGCCCAGGAAGACCACGAAGATCAGCAAAAACAGCCCGGCGACGAAGGTGGACAGGCGTCCGCGCCCGCCGGATTTCACGTTGATGACCGACTGCCCGATCATGGCGCAGCCGGCCATGCCGCCGATGAAGCCGGTCGCCATGTTGGCCACGCCCTGGCCCACGCACTCGCGGTTCTTGTCGCTGGGGGTGTCGGTGAGCTCATCGACGATGGCGGCCGTCATCATCGACTCCAGCAGGCCCACGACCGCCAGCGTCAGCGAGAACGGCAGGATGATGCGCAGCGTGTCCCAGTTCCAGGGCACGTCCGGCAGCAGGAACACGGGCAGGCTGTCGGGCAGCTGGCCCATGTCGCCCACGGTGCGGATGGGCAGGCCCAGCGCGACGGCCACGGCCGTCAGCACGATGATGGCCACCAGCGGCGACGGCACCGCCCGCGTCAGCCGCGGTAGCCCGTAGATGATGGCCAGACCGGCCGCCGTCATCGCGTAGACGTGCCAGGTCACGCCGATCAGTTCCGGCAGCTGCGCCAGGAAGATCAGGATCGCCAGCGCGTTGACGAAACCGGTGATGACCGAACGCGATACGAAGCGCATCAGCGAGCCGAGTTTCAGCAGGCCGGCAAGGATTTGCAGCACACCGGTCAGCACCGTGGCCGCCAGCAGGTACTGCAGGCCGTGCTCCTTGACCAGCGTCACCATCACCAGCGCCATGGCGCCGGTGGCGGCCGAGATCATGCCCGGCCGGCCACCCGCGAAGGCGATGATGACCGCGATGCTGAAGGACGCGTACAGCCCGACCTTGGGATCGACGCCCGCGATGATGGAGAAGGCGATGGCCTCCGGGATGAGGGCCAGCGCGACGACGAGGCCCGACAGCAGATCGCCGCGGACGTTGGAAAGCCAGTCCTGGCGAAGACGAGAAAGATTCATGGCAATGCGACAGCCGGGCGCTGTGGGCCCGGCCGGGAAGAAGGAGATGGGGAAGGCGAGGGCCGAGTGCCCTCGTTGGGTGCTAGTCAGCGCAACCGCGGATCAGGGCGGCGCCACGGCGCGGAAGAAGCCGCGTGGCAGATTGCGGGCCCGGCAGGGCGAACCGCGGAAGGGGTCACCCAGGCGATGCATATGGAGATTCTAGGAGGCTGCCGAGACGGGCTCGATCTCCACCGCCACGCCGCTGAGCACCGCATTGCCGGAGAGCGGGTCGCGCATGCGCTCGTCCAGCAGCGCGTTCAGGTTCACGCCCGGGCGCTCGCGGGCGACGGCCAGCTGCACGCCGTCCAGGTCGTGGCCCCAGCCATGCGGCAGGCTGACGACGCCGGGCGCCATGTCGGCGCTGCGCTCCACGCGCGCGACCAGCTCGCCCACGGCGCTTTGAACACGCGCGAACTCGGCCAGGCCCAGCCGGTCGGCATCGGCCGGGTGGACCAGCAGCGTGCAGCGCTCCGGCCCCTTGGCCAGCACCGGCAGGTTGTGCATCCAGCTGTTGCCCGAGCGGGTGTCGCGCCGGCCGATGAGGCTGAACGCCGGGGCGGGTTCGACCTTCACCTGTGCGAGGTCGGCCAGGATGGTCGGCGGCGCCAGCTCGACCTTGCCGCTGGGCGTGCGCAGCAACTCGGGGATGCGGGGCTGCAGCGGACCCAGGTCCACGCCGCCCCCTCGACCGTGCTGGCGGCCTTGACCTTGGCCAGCGTCAGGCCGTCGGGCCGGCGGCCGAACTGGTCGCCGTAGGGGCCCATGCGCAGCTGCAGGTCGATGAGGCGCTCCGGCCCGCGCCAGGGCTGCAGCGCGGCCAGGATGGCGGGCGCCGCGTCGCCGGCCGCGCGCTGCACGTCGGCGGCGATGGCCTCGTCGTCCAGCTGCTGCACGTCCACGTCCAGCCCGCGGCCTTCTAGCAGCGCGCATAGCTTCAGGAGGGTCTGCCACTCCTGCGGCATGTCGGCGGGCGCGTCGAACACCGGGCCGGAGAAGCGCGCATGGTTGCGGTAGCTGAGCTGCGGGAAGGCCACGTCGAAGTGCAGGTCCTCCAGCGGCGACAGGCCCGGCAGGATGACGTCGGCATGCCGCGTCGTCTCGTTGACGTAGATGTCCAGGCTGAGCATGAAGTCCAGCTGCTCCAGCGCCCGCGCGAGGCGCGGCCCGCCGGGCGCGGACAGCACCGGGTTGCTGGCAATCGTGATCAGCGCGCGCACCTGGCCCTCGCCCGGCGTCGCTATCTCCTCGGCCAGCACGGTGATGGGCAGCTCGCCATAGACCTCGGGCGCGCCGGACACGCGGCTCACGCGCCGGCCGGTGGTGACGCCCTTGCCGCTGCCGGGCCGGTTCTGCGTGTTGGCCGCAAAGGCCGCGGCCTTCGCGAACATCGCGCCGCCCTCGCGGTCCAGATTGCCGGTCAGCACGTTGATCAGGTCCACCAGCCAGGAGTTCACCGTGCCGAAGCGCTGCGTGCAGGTGCCGATGCGGCCGTAGACGGCGGCACGCGGCGCGGCGGCCAGCTCGCGCGCCAGCCGGCGCTGCACCTCGGCCGGGATGCCGCAGCCGGCCGCCGTCACCTCGGGCGCAAAGGGCTGCAGCGCGGCGCGGGCCTCGTCCAGGCCGTTCACATGCTCGGCCAGCCGGCCCAGCTTCACCAGGCCC
>JBKBVY010000110.1:0-10916 GCA_046289335.1 Roseateles sp.
TGGTACGGCGAAGAGCAGAGGTGAGAATCGCGGCAGTTCTTCTCATCAACTGCCCGATCCGACCATGAACGTCATCCGCTTCTCAGACCTGATCGCCGCCGGCAAGGTGGCCGGCCAGCGCGTCTTCATCCGCGCCGACCTTAACGTGCCGCAGGACGACAACGGCAAGATCACCGAGGACACCCGCATCCGTGCGTCGCTGCCGGCCATCCAGATGGCGCTGGACGCCGGCGCCGCCGTCATGGTCACCTCCCACCTGGGCCGCCCGACCGAAGGTGAGTTCAAGCCCGAGGATTCGCTGGCGCCCGTCGCCGAGCGCATGGCCGAGCTGCTGGGCCGCCCCGTGCCTCTGAAGGCCAACTGGGTGGACGGCGTGGAGGTCAAGCCCGGCGAGCTGGTGCTGCTGGAGAACTGCCGCGTCAACAAGGGCGAGAAGAAGTGCGACGAGGCCTTGTCGAAGAAGCTCGCGGCGCTGTGCGACATCTTCGTGCACGACGCCTTCGGCACCGCCCACCGTGCCGAGGCCACGACCTATGGCATCGCCAAGTTCGCCAAGATCGCCTGCGCCGGCCCGCTGCTGGCCGCCGAGATCGATGCCATCTCCAAGGCGCTGGCCAACCCGAAGCGCCCGCTGGTGGCCATCGTGGCCGGCTCCAAGGTCTCGACCAAGCTGACCATCCTGCAGGCGCTGGCGAGCAAGGTGGACGGCCTCATCGTCGGCGGCGGCATCGCCAACACCTTCATGCTGGCTGCCGGCCTGAAGATCGGCAAGTCGCTGGCCGAGCCCGACCTGGTGGATGACGCCAAGGCCGTCATCGCCGCGATGGCAGCCCGTGGCGCTGCCGTGCCCATCCCCGAGGACGTGGTGACGGCCAAGACCTTCGCCGCCGACGCGCCGGCCACCGTGAAGGCCGCCACCGACGTGGCCGACGACGACCTCATCCTCGACATCGGCCCCAAGACCGCCGCCAAACTGGCCGAGCAGCTCAAGGCCGCCGGCACCATCGTCTGGAACGGCCCGGTGGGCGTGTTCGAGTTCGACGCCTTCGCCCAGGGCACCGAGACGCTGGCCCGCGCCATCGCCGCGAGCAGCGCCTTCAGCATCGCCGGCGGCGGCGACACGCTGGCCGCCATCGCCAAGTACGGCATCGAGAAGGACGTGGGCTACATCTCCACCGGCGGCGGCGCCTTCCTGGAGGTGCTGGAAGGCAAGACGCTGCCGGCCTTCGAGATCCTCAGCCAAAGGGCGGCTGGCTGATCCTCATCGCCCCGGCCTCGCGCCGGGGCAAGCCAGGCTGGCCGGCTCGCGAATGCGGCCTGCCGAATCGGCATGAGCCGCTGTGCAAGCGGCATCGTGGCGGCGGTAACCGCGCAGTAACCTCCGGGGCCCGTCCCCCGGAGACCCTGCCGCCATGGAAAAGAACAACACGCCCCTGTCGCCGGCCGAAGCCGCGCTGCGCGACGCCGCCCTCGAATACCACCGCGCGCCGACGCGCGGCAAGGTTTCGGTCACGCCGACCAAGGCGCTCAGCAACCAGCGCGACCTGTCGCTGGCGTACTCGCCGGGCGTGGCTTATCCCTGCCTGGACATCGAGCGCGACCCGACGCTGGCCGCCGATTACACCTCGCGCGGCAACCTGGTGGGCGTCATCACCAACGGCACCGCCGTGCTGGGCCTGGGCGACATCGGTCCGCTGGCCGCCAAGCCGGTCATGGAGGGCAAGGGCTGTCTGTTCAAGAAGTTCGCCGGCATCGACGTGTTCGACATCGAGCTGGCCGAGCGCGACCCCGACAAGCTGATTGACATCATCGCGGCGATGGAGCCCACGCTGGGCGGCATCAACCTCGAAGACATCAAGGCGCCCGAGTGCTTCTACATCGAGCGCGAGCTGTCCAAGCGGATGAACATCCCCGTCTTCCACGACGACCAGCACGGCACGGCCATCATCTCGTCGGCCGCGCTGCTGAACGGGCTGGAGCTGGTGGGCAAGGACATCGCCTCGGTCAAGGTGGCCGTGTCGGGCGCCGGAGCGGCGGCCATCGCCTGCCTGGACGTGATGGTGGGCCTGGGCGTCAAGCGCGAAAACGTCTTCGTCTGCGACTCGCGCGGCGTCATCCAGTCCGAGCGCGAAGACGCGAAGGCTGGCAAGCTGGACGAGTCCAAGCGGCGCTACTGCCAGCTCACGGCGGCGCGCACGCTGGCCGACGTGGTGGCCGGTGCCGACGTGTTCCTGGGCTGCTCGGCCGCCGGCGTGCTGACGGCCGAGATGGTCAAGACCATGGGCGACAAACCCATCATCCTGGCGCTGGCCAACCCCGAGCCGGAGATCCGCCCCGAGCTGGCCAAGGCCGCGCGGCCGGACTGCATCATCGCCACCGGCCGATCGGACTACCCCAACCAGGTCAACAACGTCCTGTGCTTCCCCTACATCTTCCGCGGCGCGCTGGACTGCGGCGCGACCAAGATCACCGAGGGCATGAAGCTGGCCTGCGTGCGCGAGATCGCTGCGTTGGCGAAAGCGGAGACCAGCGATGAAGTCGCCGCCGCCTACGCCGGCCAGGAGCTGGCCTTCGGCCCCGACTACCTGATCCCCAAGCCCTTCGACGCACGGCTGATCCTGCGCATCGCGCCCGCCGTCGCGGCGGCCGCGGCAGCCGACGGCGTGGCCACGCGGCCGGTGCCGGACCTGGCGGCCTATCGCCAGTCTCTGGAGCGCTTCGTCTACCAGACCGGCATGTTCATGCGCCCCGTGTTCACGGCCGCCAAGGCCGAGAAGGCGCGGGTCATCTACGCCGAGGGCGAGGACGAGCGCGTGCTGCGCGCCGTGCAGGTGGCGCTTGACGAGGGCATCGCCCGTCCCACGCTGATCGGCCGCCCGGCGGTGCTGCAGGCGCGCATCCAGCGCGCCGGCCTGCGCCTGAAGCTGGGCAGCGATGTGGCCGTCATCGACCCTGAGAACGACCCGCGCTTCCGCCAGTACTGGGAGGCCTATCACCAGCGCATGAAGCGCAACGGCGTGACGCCCGAGATGGCCAAGTCCGCCGTGCGGCGCAGCAACACCGCCATCGGCGCGCTGGCCATCGAGCTGGGCGATGCCGACGCGATGATCTGCGGCCTGGTCGGCAAATTCGACCGCCACCTGCAGCAGGTGCGTGAGCTGATCGGCCTGCGGCCGGGCGCGCGCCAGTTTGCGGCGATGAACGCGCTGCTGCTGGACCAGATGACGCTGTTCATCGCCGACACCTTCGTCAACGACGACCCGACCGCCGAGGAACTGGCCGACATCGCCGCGATGGCCGCCGAGGAGCTGCGCCGCTTCGGCCTGCCGCCCAAGCTGGCCTTCGTCAGCCACTCCATGTTCGGCTCCAGCACGCGGCCGTCGGCGCTGAAGATGCGCCGCGCGCACGAGCTGTTCGCCGCCGCCCACCCCGAGGTGGAGTGCGACGGCGAGATGCATGGCGACGCGGCGCTGTCGGAGAGCGTGCGTCAGGCCTTCCTGCCCGACAGCAAGCTCAGCGGCGCGGCCAACCTGCTGGTGCTGCCGACGCTGGACGCCGCCAACATCCTGTTCAACGTGCTGAAGATCAGCGCCAGCCAGGGCGTGACCATCGGCCCCATCCTGCTGGGTGCCGCGCAACCCGTGCACATCCTGACGCCGTCGGCGACGGTGCGCCGCATCGTCAACATGACGGCTCTGGCGGTGGCTGACGTGCGGGAAGCCCGGCTCGCGAAGGGCTGAACTGCGCCAGCGCGACGCCGGCCAGGATGACGCCGGCGCCCAGCAGTTTGGGCGCGGTAAACACCTCGCCGCCCAGCAGCCAGGCGGCCAGGCCGGCCACCAGCGGCATCAGGTAGATCAGCGGCGCGGTGCGGGCCACGCCGCGCCGCTCGTTGGCCCAGCCCCAGGCCAGCCAGCCGATGAAGCCGCCGCCGGCCACCTGCCAGACAGTGCCGCTCCACACCCAGGCCGGCTGGGCGGCCCAGTCCAGCGCGGCCAGCTCGGGCGCGCACCACAGCAGCATGGGCAGCGTGCAGACCAGGCTGCCGTAGCCCAGCACCGTCACGCCGCCGTGGTGCTGGATCAGCGGCTTGGCGGCCACCGTGTACCAGCTGAACAGCGCGGCCGCGGCGAGCAGCAGCAGGTCGCCCATGCCGGCTTGCCAGTCGGCGGCCAGCAGCTTGTCGGACGTGAACAGCAGCGCGCCGGTGGCGGCCGTGGCCACGCCGGCGACCTGGCCGCGCGACAGCCTCTCCAGGCCGCTGGCGCGCAGGATCAGCAGCGTGAACACTGGCCCGCAGGCCAGCAGCACGCTGGCGCTGAAGGCCGTGGAGCCCTGCATGCCGTAGGCCGACAGCAGCAGGTGCAGGCCCTGGCCCACCAGCGTCAGCCGCACCAGCGGCCCCACCTCGCTGCGGTCCAGCCGCGGCCAGCGTGTTCCGAAGCGCCAGCACAGCAGCGCCACGGCGCACAGCGGCACCAGCAGGTAGCGCAGGCCCAGGAAGGCCGCCGGCCCCAACTGCGTGAACAGCGCCTTGGACAGCGGGAAGTTCAAGCCCCAGGTCAGCACGACGGCCAGGGCCGCGAACAGGGGGGCGGTAGAAGCGGCAGCGCGGTCCGGCATGAGGGGGGAGCGGTCGAAAAGATCAGAATTGTCCCGCCCCGACATGGCCTTGCCGGAAGCCATGTCCCACCCCCGCCTGAAACACGATGAATCACGACCTGCCCTGCCGCCTTGCCCCCCTCGACCCCGGCCATCCCGACGCCCAGGCGCTGATGGCCCGCTCGGAGGCGCTGATGAGCGCCCTCTACCCCAGCGAGAGCAACCATTTCGAGCCCGCCGAGGGGCTGCGGCCGCCTCATGGCGTGTTCTGGGGGCTGTGGCTGGGCGAGGCGCTGGCGGGCTGCGGCGGCGTCAAGTTCCATGCGCCCGCGGGCGAGCCGGCCTATGGCGAGATCAAGCGGCTGTTCGTGCTGGACAGCGCGCGCGGCCGCGGCGCGGCCAAGCAGCTGATGGCGCGGCTGGAGGCCGAGCTGCTGCAGCGCGGCCTGCGCCTGGCCCGGCTGGAGACCGGCATCCACCAGCCCGAGGCGCTGGGGCTGTACCGGCGTCTGGGCTATGTCGAGCGCGGGCCCTTCGGCAGCTATGCGCTCGACCCGCTGAGTGTTTTCTTCGAGAAGGTCCTGCAGCCGCCGGCGCACTGAAATGCGGTGAAACTTTCTGGGGGCATGGCGGACCATAATTCCGCGCCCCCAAGACCAGTTGAGACAAGCCATGACCCGCGCCACCAAGATCGTCGCCACCCTCGGCCCTGCATCCAACACGCCGGAGGTGCTGGAGCAGATGATCCGCGCCGGCGTCGACGTCGTGCGGCTGAACTTCTCGCACGGCAAGGCCCAGGACCACATTGACCGGGCCAACATGGTCCGCGCTGCTGCTGAACGTGTGGGCAAGTCGGTGGCCATCATGGCCGACCTGCAAGGCCCCAAGATCCGCGTCGGCAAGTTCGAGGGCGGCAAGATCGAGCTGGTGCCCGGCGCCAGGTTCATCCTCGATGCCGACCGTACCGAGCTGGGCAACCAGGAGGTCGCCGGCCTGGACTACAAGGAACTGCCGCGCGACGTGAAGCCCGGCGACACGCTGCTGCTGAACGACGGCCTGCTGGTGCTGACCGTCGAGGCCGTGCGCGGCGCCCAGGTGCACACCATCGTCAAGCTGGGCGGCGAGCTGTCCAACAACAAGGGCATCAACAAGCAGGGCGGCGGCCTCACGGCGCCGGCGCTGACGGGCAAGGACATGGAGGACATCAAGACCGCGATGTCCTTCCAGTGCGAATACCTGGCCGTGAGCTTCCCCAAGAACGCCACCGACATGGAGATGGCCCGCCAGCTGGCCAATGTGGCCGGCGAGCCCTACCGCCACAAGCCGGCCATGATCGCCAAGATCGAGCGCTACGAGGCCATCCCCCACCTCGAAGCCATCCTGAAGGCCAGCGACGGCATCATGGTCGCGCGCGGCGATCTGGCCGTGGAGGTCGGCAACGCGGCCGTGCCGGCGCTGCAGAAGCGCATGATCAAGCTGGCCCGCGAGCTGGACAAGGTCGCCATCACCGCCACGCAGATGATGGAGTCCATGATCGTCAACCCGGTGCCCACGCGCGCCGAGGTCAGCGACGTGGCCAACGCGGTGCTGGACGGCACCGACGCCGTCATGCTGTCGGCCGAGACGGCGGCCGGCAAGTTCCCGGTCGAGACCATCGAGCAGATGGCCGCCATCGCGCTGGAGGCCGAGCGGGCCGAGTTCGTCACGCTGGACACCGACTTCGCCGGCCGGCAGTTCGGCCGCATCGACCAGTCCATCGCCATGGGCGCGCTGTTCACGGCCCACCACCTGGGCTGCAAGGCCATCCTGGCCTTGACCGAGTCGGGCTCGACCGCGCTGTGGATGAGCCGCCACCGCATCCAGGTGCCCATCTTCGGCCTGACCACGCAGCTGGTCAGCCAGCGCAAGATGGCCCTGTACCGCAACGTCACGCCGCTGCTGATGGACAAGTACGACGACCGCGATGCGGCGCTGGCCGCGGCGGAGAAGATCCTGGTCGCGCGCGGCGTGCTGATGCCCGGCGACACCTATGCCATCACCTGCGGCGAGCCCATGGGCTACCCCGGCGGCACCAACATGCTCAAGGTCTGCCGCGTCGCCTGACGCGCCGGACCGGCCGCGGACGGCGAGCCGGCACGCCCGACGGGCATCGCCGAGTCGCGCTCGCGCGCTGGGCGCCGACGCCGGCGCGATGACCCCAGCGGCGGCGGGGCTCTCCCGCCTCGGGCGCCGACGCGGCATGATGGCGCCCATGACGAGGGGATGCGGATGCTGAGGTGCGCCCTGCTGGCCGGCCTGTTGGCCCTGGGCCTGGCGGCACCCGGCCGGACGGCGCCGCTGGTGCTGCTGGTGGAGAGCAGCGCGCTGATGCCGCATGCGCGGGTGGAGGGCGACCGCGTCGTCGAAGGCCCGCACCTGGACCTGGGTCGGGCGCTGGCGCACCGCCTGGGTCATGAGCTGGTCGCCCGTCCGGTGCCGCGCAAGCGCCTGGCCGAGGCCTTGCAGCGCGGCGAGGGTGACCTGCTGTGCGACTGCCAGAGCGACTGGCTGCCCGGCGCCTTCGCCTGGAGCCGCCCCTTCCTGCCCGACCAGGCGCTGCTGATCAGCGCCGCGACGGCGCCGCCGCCGGGGCGGCTGTCGGCGCTGGCCGGCCAGCCCATCGGCACGGTGCGGGGCTATGTCTATCCCGAGATATCGGAAGTGCTGCGGGGCGAGTTCGTGCGCGACGACGCGCCGGACGCCGTCGCCAACCTGCAGAAGCTGGAGCGCGGCCGGGTGCACCATGCGCTGACGGGCCGCCGCGTGCTGGAGTACCAGCAGCGCATCGGCGCCGTGCGGCTGGCGCTGCACCCGCCGCTGGTGGTGTCCGAGGTGCTGGCGCAGTGCGCGCTGTCGCCGTCCAGCCCGGTGTGGCTGGCGGCGTTGAACACGGCCATCCAGGGGCTGGTGAACGACGGCGAGCTGGCCCGGCTGCTGGCCCGCTACCGCTGATCAGCCTTCCGCGATGCGCTTGGCCAGGTGGGCCAGCGCCTCTTCCACCTGGTCCACCAGCACCAGGCACAGGTCGCCGGGCTGCAGCCGGGCCAGCGCGCGGTCGATGGCCAGGAACTCGCCGACGATCTCCTCCACATGCGTGGTGCGCGATGCGCCCTGCAGGCCGGCGCGCAGCAGCGCCACCACCTCGCCGGCCTGGCGGCCGCGCTGGCAGGCGTCCTCGTACAGGATGACGTCGTCGAAGGCCGTGCCCAGGATCTCGGTCTGGATGCGGATGTCCTCGTCGCGCCGGTCACCCGCGCCGCTGATGACGACGACGCGCTTGTTCGCCGGCATCGCGCCGACGGCGCCGACCAGGGCCTTCATCGCGTCGCCGTTGTGGCCGTAGTCGGCGATGACGGTGGCGCCGCGGTAGTCCATCACGTTGAAGCGGCCGGGCGCGTTGTCGGCGTCGTTGGCGAAGCTGCCCACGCCGCGGCGGATGGTGTCCCAGTCCAGCCCCACGCCCCAGGCGGCGGCCACGGCCGCCATGGCGTTCTCGACCTGGAAGCCGATGGTGCCGCCGCGCGTCAGCGGGATGTCGCGCAGCGGGATGCTCTCGCGCCACACGCCCTGCGCGGCGACGATCTGGTCGCCGTCCACGTAGACGCAGCGCTTGCCCTGGGCGCGGTGCGTGGCCATCAGCGGGTGGTGGCGGTCGGCGGCGAAGAAGATCACCTGGCCGGGACAGACCGCGGCCATGCCGGCCGTCAGCGGGTCGGCGGCGTTCAGCACCGCGAAGCCGTTGGGTGCCACGTTCTGCACGATGACGCGCTTGACCAGCACGATGTCCTCGGCGGTGTGCAGGAAGTTCATGCCGAGGTGGTCGCCGGCGCCGATGTTGGTGACCACGGCCACCTGGCAGCGGTCGAAGCCCAGGCCCTCGCGCAGGATGCCGCCGCGGGCCGTCTCCAGCACCGCGGCCTCCACGTCGGGGTGCATCAGCACGTTGCGGGCGCTGCGCGGGCCGGAGCAGTCGCCGCTGTCGATCTGGCGGCCGTCCACGTAGACGCCGTCGGTGTTGGTCATGCCCACCTTCAGGCCGCAGCTGGCGAACATGTGGGCGATCAGCCGCGTGACGGTGGTCTTGCCGTTGGTGCCCGTGACGGCGACGAGCGGGATGCGGCCATCCTCGGCCTTGTTGCCGCTGCCGAACAGGTGGCTGATGATGGCCTCGCCGACGTTGCGGCCCTTGCCGAAGCTGGGGCTGAGGTGCATGCGCAGGCCCGGCGCCGCGTTGACCTCGACGATGCCGCCGTTGATCTCCTCCAGCGGCCGCAGCACGCTCTCGGCCACCACGTCCACGCCGCAGACATGCAGGCCCACGACCTGGGCCGCCGCGATGGCGCGCGCGGCCACCTCGGGGTGCACGTCATCGGTCACGTCGGTGGCGGTGCCGCCGGTGGACAGGTTGGCGTTGTTGCGCAGGATGACGCGCTGGCCCTTCTCGGGCACGGACTCGGGCGTCAGGCCTTGCTGCGTCAGGCGGGCGACGGCGATGTCGTCGAAGCGGATCTTGGTCAGCGAGGTGGCATGGCCGTCGCCGCGCTTGGGGTCGGCGTTGACCTTGTCGACCAGCTGCTTGACCGTGTGCTGGCCGTCACCGATGACATGCGGCGGGTCGCGGCGCGCGGCGGCAATGAGCTTGTCGCCGATGACCAGCAGCCGGTAGTCGCCGCCGGGCAGGAACTTCTCGACCATGACCTGGCCGATCTCGTCGGCGGCCTTGTAGGCCAGCTCCAGCCCTTCGCGGGTCGTCACGTTGACGGTGACGCCCTTGCCCTGGTTGCCGTCCTGCGGCTTGACGACGACCGGCAGGCCGATCTCCTGGGCCACGGCCCAGGCATCGTCCACCGAGTCCACCGGACGGCCGATGGGCACCGGCACGCCGGCGGCCTGCAGCAGGCGCTTGCACAAGTCCTTGTCCTGCGCGATGGACTCGCTGACGGCGCTGGTCGCATCGACCTCGGCCGCCCAGATGCGGCGCTGTTTGGCGCCCCAGCCGAACTGCACCAGGCTGCCCTGGGTCAGGCGGCGGTAGGGGATGCCGCGCGCCAGCGCCGCATTGACGATGGAGCCGGTGGAGGGGCCCAGGCGGATGTCCTCGTCCAGCTCGCGCAGCTGGGCCAGCACGGCGTCGGCATCGAACTCGCCGTCGTCCAGCGCGGCCTGCACGAGCTTGACCGCCTGCTCGAAGGCCAGGCGTCCCACGTCTTCCTCGCTGTACTCGACGACGATCTGGTAGGTGCCGACCTCGGGCGTGATGTGGGTCTGGCTGAAGGTGACGGGGCAGCCGGCCTGGGCCTGCAGCGCCAGCGCAGCCTGCTCCAGCACCTGGGCCAGCGACGCGTCGGCGCGCAGCTCGCCGATGGTGGGAAAGCGCTGGCGCAGCCGCGGCTCGAAGCCGGGCAGGCGCTCCAGCGAGCGTTCGGCCTCGCTGCAGTGCACGACGGCCTCGATGGCCGTGTGGCGGCTCCACATGTTCGGGCCGCGCAGCGCGCGGATGCGGGAAACGTCCATGTCGTTGTCTTGTTATGCGAGGTGGAGTTCGGGGACGAAGGTGTCCAGGCCGGCGGCGATCAGCTCGGGCGAGATGCCCAGCGCCCAGGCCGTGGCGACGGCGGCCAGCAGCGTGGCGGCGTCGGTCTGGTCGGCGCCGAAGCGGCCCAGCAGGGCCTCGATGTTGGCGCCGGGCGTTTCGGCCGGCCCTTGCGCCAGCACGGCGGCGCCGCCGCGCAGGAACACAGCGCGGCCGCCGCGCTCGCGGTGCTGGCGGATGGCGTCCAGCGCGCCGTCCTCGGCGTAGAAGACGACCTCGCCGTCGCTGAGCTCGGCCATGTCGACCAGGCGCGGATGGGCCGCGTGCAGCACGCTGGCGCCTTCGCTCAGCACCACGTCGACCTGGGTGCGCAGCACCTTGTAGAGCTGGTCGGTGTCCTGCACGTCGTAGTCGGCCAGCGCCTCGATGCCGTCCAGGTCGGTGACCACGCCCACCAGCGCGCGGTCGTAGGCCAGGCCGTCGCGCAGGATGGACTGGGCATCGTTCTCGACCACCACGGCGTTGACGCCGCGGTTCATCAGCAGGCGGTGGGCGGCGTCCCAGCGGGCGCTGTCGGCCTTCTCGACGCGGCGGGTGCCCAGGAACAGGCCGTCCCGGCAGGCCAGGCCCACATGGCGGCCGTTCAGGTGCAGCAGCCAGGCGACCAGCCGGGCGATCTGGCGGCCGCCGCGCGAGCCGGCCACGCCCACGATGGGGATGCGGCCGTTTTCGTCCGGCGCGA
>JBKBVY010000111.1:0-10900 GCA_046289335.1 Roseateles sp.
GGGATTGCCGATGGCGAACACCTTCTGCCCCACCTTGAGGTCAGCGCTGGTGCCCACCGGCACCGCCGGTGGGCGTTTGAAGCCGACACCGATCTTGAGCACCGCAATGTCGTGCGCCGGGCTGGCGCCGACGAGTGCGGCCTGGTAGTCGCGTCCGTCGGCCAGTTTGACCGTTGCAGAAGATGCCTCCTGGATGACATGGAAATTGGTCACGACATGCCCCGCTTCGTCCCAGATGAAGCCTGACCCCGTTCCGCGTGGAACCGAAAAAACATTGCGCGACCAGACATCACGCACCAACTGCGCCGTGGTGATGTAGACGACCGATGCACGCGACTTCTCGAACAGCTCGATCGTGGTTTTTTCGTCCTGCGCCAGGTCACCGCGAGGCGTGACAGTGCGTTCGGCCGCCTGGTCAGGCGTGAACCACGCTTCGATGGCGGGGAGAAACTGCCACAACAGCATGAGCGCCGCGATGCAGGCAGTGATGACCAACCAGCGTCGGACAAAATGGTCTGGTGCTGCGCGGTTATAGGGGTCGATGTAGGCCATAAATATCTCCGGTTGAAAATCAGCGCCACAGACCACCCGGCCGCCAACGCGGCGAGCTCGGCGATACGGTGGAATCTGGCAAGAAGTGAGGCGAATGAATCGGCGTTGGATCAACCGGCGCCGACAGCTCCCGCCAACGTTCGATTCGCGCAGCGGTTGCAGGGTGTGTACGCAGCCAAGAGGGCTCGGGATTGCCCCATCCCGGCAGCAGACACTCGCGCGGCGTGAGGCTACGCAGGAGTCCATCGGTGAGCACGATGGCAGAGCGATGCGCCGAACCGGTGGCGAACGCATTGACCATGGCGCTGGGGGCGTAGTGCGGCACCGGTACGGCAGGCAAACCGGCCCGTGACGCCAGCTCTCGCACCAAGGCCCACAGATCGGGCGCTTCGCTCGGGTGCAAGGCACGCGCACGATAGAGTCGCAGGGTCAGACTTGACGCAGCGGCAGGCTCGAGCAGCAGCGCAAGGCCTCCTGCTGCCAGTGCCAGCCATAGCCCCATATCGCCGAAAAGCAGGCTGCCGGCCATGGCGGCGATGCCGAGCAGGGTCACCACGAGCAGCGCTGTTTGCAGGCGGTTGAGCCAGCGATGCCGCGACCAGGACTCTCCGGTGTCGCCAAATTCATGACGGTTCACGCGGGGCTTCCTCGGTCACTCTGTCATCGCGCTCGCGCAGCAGCCAGTAAGTAGCCCCCAGGGCCAGGGTCGCCCCCGCCAAGGCGGCCACTTTGCCCGGGCTGACATCAGGGTCGAGAATCACGAATTTGCGCGCCAGCGCGATCAGGGCGATCAGGATCACCGTCTTGACCTGGATGATGCTGTCACGGCGCAATGCCACGCGCACGATCGAGTGCTTGAACTCCATCGCGATCAACAGCGTCATGATCATGCCGAACACGCTCTGGAACACCTTGTGATCGAGCGGATTGAAGGCATCGATGATGAGCAGGGTGAATACGATGGAGATCAGCTGAATCAGCGACACGACGATGATCACGGCAATCACCGCCGACAGGAACAGCGCCACGACCTGCTCGAAGCGTTCATAGAAGCTCATGACGGCCCACTGGTCGCGAAAAAGCCGAAATGGGTTGAGACGTTCTGATTTCATAAGAAACTTGCACCCTTGTAGTTCATAAAGTAGTGGCATTGCGCATTGAGGACAGTGCGCCATTGGCAGCGGTGACTGTGACCTGCCCAGTTTCTCCGAGACATTGATTCCCAGAGAAGATGGCTCCATCCCCCGAGGAGCCCATGAGGAAAAGTCGATTCACGGAAGAGCAGATGGTGGCGATCCTGCGCAACACTCGCTCAGGGCCATGGGCGTGCGTTTCTCGTTGGACGACTTCGGAACCGGCTACTCGTCTCTGGCCTACCTGAAGCGACTGCCGCTGGATCAGATCAAGATCGATCGCACCTTCGTGAACGACCTGCTGTCCGACGAGAACAGTGCGGCCATCGTGCGGGCCATCCTCGGCCTGGCCGGCAGCCTCGACCTGGGTGTGGTGGCGGAGGGCGTGGAGCAGCCAGAGCAGTGCGACCTGCTCGCATCGCTGGGCTGCCAGTCCTTCCAGGGCTACCTGTTCGGTCGCCCCATGCCGGCCGAGGACTTGCCGCCTTGAATGGCTCTCAGCGGCCTTGCAAGGCCCGCTTGGCCGCCGCCGCCATGAAGATGGCGAACGCGACCACCACCAGCAGCCCCACGGTCAGCGACGAGTGCTCGGCGATCAGGCCGATCAGCGGCGGGCCGGCCATCATGCCCAGGTAGCCCACGCCCGACACGGCCGCGATGCCGTGGGCCGGCGAGATGCCCGGCACCTGCGAGGCCGCGCTGAACAGCACCGGCACGACGTTGGACAGCCCCAGGCCCACCAGCGCAAAGCCCGCCAGCGCCACCGCCGCGGAGTCCACCGCCAGCACCAGCGCCATGCCCGCCGCGGCCAGCACGCCGCTGGCGCGCATCAGCCGGCGCGGCGCCAGGCGGGCCCGCACCCAGTCGCCGCCGAAGCGGCCGGCCGCCATCGCGGCGCTGAAGCTGGCATAGGCCAGCGCGGCGGTGCTGGATTCGCTGGCGCGGTCCTGCTTCATGAACAGCACGCTCCAGTCGTAGATGGCGCCCTCGGCGATCAGGCCCATGGCGGCCAGCACGCCCAGCAGCAGCAGCGGGCCGCGCGGCAGGCTCAACGGGTGGTGCTCGGCCTGGTCGTGGCTGTCCGGCAGCGGCAGCATGGAGCGCGCCGCCACCAGCACCGCCAGCGCGCCCAGGCCGGTGGCGACCAGCAGATGGCCTTGTGGCGCCAGGCCCAGCGACGGCGCCACGCTGCCGAAGCCCGCCCCCACCATGCCGCCCACGCTGAACATGCCGTGGAAGCCGCTCATCAGCGGGCGGCCGGTCTGGCGTTCGATCTCGCTGGCCTCGCTGCTCAGCGACACGTCGAACAGGCTGCCGAAGCTGCCGAACACCAGCATCACCGCGATCAGCACCGCGTAGTGCGGCGTGGCGATCAGCGAGGCCACGGCGGCGCAGCTGATGCAGCCCATGACGGCCGCAATGACCCGCGGCCCCCAGCGGCCCACGATGCGACCGGCATGCGCCAGCGCCGCCAGCGCACCGACGCCGCTGGCCAGCATGGCCAGCGCCACGCCCTGCTCGCCCAGGCCGTAATGGGCCTTGACGGTGGGCACGTGCACGCCCCAGGTGGCAAACAGCACGCCCATGACGAAGAACTGCACGCGCAGCGCGACGGCTGCGCCCGCTAAGGGCGGCGAACTCACAGGAACGAGGCGCTGACGCGGCCGAGGGTGGAGGCGAACGGGGTGGCGAGCGGGCAGTCGGGCGTCAGGCGCATGGGGCAGGCAGAGCGTGTGGAATCGATTCCACACAGTTTAGGCGATTCTTTTTGTTTAGTAAAACAACATCTCAGCTGCCATGGCCAGCAGCTGCCTGGAAGAAGCGCCAGATCTGCTCGTTGGCATCCAGCGCCGTCGAGCCGGCCGCCTTGCCGCGGCGCTGGGCCGGGGCGCCGGGCCAGGAATGGCCGCCGGTGTCGGTGACGCACAGCTGCACTTGCACGCCGCCCGCGCAGCCGGCGTGGGTTTCGCAGTAGGCGCCCGGCCGCTCCAGCGTTCGCTGCGGCGGCGCGGTGCAGCGGTCGCGCTGCACCCAGCGGGCGATGGTGTCCGGCACAGACACGAAGTCCATCACCTTGGACGTGTCGCGGAAGGCTTCCGGCCCGGCGCCGCCGTTGAACAGCACATGCGTGTCGTCCTTGGCATGGATGTGCAGCACCGCGATGGGCCGGCTGGGCGTGCAGCCGGCCGTGGCGTCGGTGCCGGCCACCGCGGCGACGGCGCGGAACACATCGGCCGCCTCGCAGGCCAGGCGGTGGCTCAGCATGCCGCCGTTGGACATGCCGGTGGCGAACACGCGGGCCGGGTCGGTGTGCCAGCGTGCCTGCACCGCGGCCACGACGGCGCGCGCGAAGCCCACGTCGTCGCTGCCGCGGTCGCGTGCGTCGCCGCAGCAGCCGCCGGCGTTCCAGGTGGCGAGCTTGCCGCCGGGGAACTTGCTGTAGCCGTTGGGAAAGGCCACGACGAAGCCGGCCTCATCGGCCTTGCGCGTGAGGCCGTAGTTCGCGGCCATGTGTTCGGCATGGCCGCCGCCGCCGTGGAAGGCCAGCACCAGCGGCGCGGGTTTGCCGGCGTCAAAGCCCTGCTGCAGATGGACCAGCACCTTGCGGCCCTGCACCTCCAGCGTCTGCAGGCCCGTCTCCTTGCCGGCGCGGCGCTGCTCCATGCGCTCCTTGATGCGCTCCCGCAGCGTGTCCTGGGCGTTGGCAACAGGCAGCAGGCTCAGTAGAAAAATGGCGAGGGTAAGTCGGCGCATGGGTCAGCTCCCGCCGCCCAGTGATCGGTAGACGGCCACCAGATTCTGCGCGCGTTGGCTCTGCACTTGCACCTGCACCAGCGCTTGCCGCGCCGCGAACAGCGAGCGTTGCGCGTCCAGCACCTCCAGCGAGCTGGCGATGCCGGCGCGGTAGCGCTCCTCGGCCAGCGCCAGCCGGCGGGCCTCGGCGTCCACCTGTGCGGCCTGGGCCGTGCGCTGCTCGGCCAGCGTGGCGCGGCCGGCCAGCGCGTCGGCGACGTCGCGGAATGCGCTCTGGATCGCCTTCTCGTACTGCGCCGTCGCCGCGTCGCGCTGGGCAAGCGCGGCGGCCAGGTTGGCGCGGTTGCGGCCGGCGTCGAACAGCGGCTGCACCAGCGACGGCGCAAAGCTCCACGCGCTGTTCCTGAACAGCTCGCCGAGCTGGCTGCTGGCGGTGCCGACGCTGCCGGTCAGCGTGATGCGCGGGAAGAACGCGGCGCGCGCGGCGGCGATGTTGGCGTCGGCGGCGGCGAGCTGCTGTTCGGCCTGGCGGATGTCGGGCCGGCGCACCAGCACCTCTGCCGGCAGGCCCGCCGGCAGCTCGGCCAGCGGCTCGAAGTCCGTCAGCTGGCCGCTGGGCGCGGGCAGGTCGGCCGGCAGCGGCGCACCCAGCAGCACCAGCGCGTTCTGGTCCAGCGCGCGCTGGCGCTGCGTCTGCGCCAGCGCCACGCGGGCCGCCTGCAGCGCGGACTCGGCCGCCCGCAGGTCCAGCTCGCTGGCGATACCGCCGTCGAAGCGCTGGCGGATCAGCGCCAGCGACTGCTCGCGGCTGGCCAGCGTGTCGCGGGTGATCTGCAGCAGCGCCTCGTCGGCCTGCAGCGCGATCTCGGTGGTGGCCACGGCCGCGACCAGCGCGATGCGCACCGCCTGCTGGTTGGCCTCGGCGGCCAGCAGCTGGGCCTGGGCGGCGGCGCCGGCGCTGCGCAGGCGGCCGAACAGGTCCAGCTCGTAGGCTGGCACCTGCAGCCCGGCCTGGTAGAAGCTGTTGATGCCGCCCGCCGCAGTGGGCGTGCGCGAGCCGCTGAGGCCGGCGTCGACGGTGGGCCACAGGTCCGCATCGCGCGCGGCGGCGGTGGCGCGCGCCGACTCGATGCTGGCCACGGCCACGCGCAGGTCGCGGTTGTTGGCCAGCGCCAGCGGGATCAGCCGCTGCAGCCGCTCGCCGCGGAAGGCCTGGGCCCAGGGCAGGGCGGTGGCTTCCACGGCGCCGCTGCCGCTCGCTGCCCGGGAAGACGCGCCTCACGACGACGAAGAACACCGGCACGAACAGCACGGCCAGCAGGGTCGCGCTGATCATGCCGCCCATCACGCCGGTGCCGATGGCACGCTGGCTGGCCGAGCCGGCGCCGCTGGCCAGCACCAGCGGCAGCACGCCGAGGATGAAGGCCAGCGAGGTCATGACGATGGGCCGGAAGCGCAGGTGCGCCGCCTCGATGACCGCCTCGAACACGCTCTTGCCGTGGGCCTGCAGGTCTTTCGCGAACTCGATGATGAGCACCGCGTTCTTGGCCGACAGGCCGATGATGGTGATCATGCCGACCTTGAAGTAGACGTCGTTCTCCAGCCCGCGGATGTTGGCGCCCAGCACCACGCCCAGCACGCCCAGCGGCACCACCAGCAGCACGGCCAGCGGGATGCTCCAGCTCTCGTACAGCGCGGCCAGGCACAGGAACACGGCCCGCAGCGAGAAGCCGAACAGGATGAAGGCGGTCGAGCCCGACAGCTTTTCCTCGCGTGACTGGCCGGTCCACTCGAAGCCGAAGCCGTCGGGCAGCTGCGCGGCGAGCTTCTCCATCTCGGCCATCGCGGTGCCGGTGGACACGCCCTTGGCCGGCTCGCCGGCGATGCGCATGGTCGGGTAGCCGTTGTAGCGCACGGTCTGCAGCGGGCCGGTGATCCACTGGCTGCTGGCGAACGACGCCAGCGGCACCGGCTGGCCGGCCGTGTTCAGCACGTTGAGCTTCAGCAGGTCCTCGGGCTGCATGCGGGCACTGGCCTCGGCCTGCACCACCACGCGCTGCAGCCGGCCGGCGTTGGGGAAGTCGTTCACATAGCTGGACCCCAACGAGGTGCCCAGCACCGCGTTGATGGCGTTGATGGGCACGCCCAGCGCCAGCGCGCGTTCGCGGTCGATCTTCAGCTCCAGCTGGGCCGCATCCTCCAGGCCGTCCGGCCGCACGGCGGCCAGCAGCGGGTTCTTGGCGGCGGCAGCCAGCAGCTGGTTGCGCGCGGCCAGCAGCTCGGCGCGGGTGTGGCCGCTGCGGTCCTGCAGCCGGAACGCGAAGCCGTTGGCGCGGCCCAGGTCGCGGATGGGCGGCGGGCTGACCGGGAAGATCACCGCATCGCGGATCTTGGCCAAGGCGCCGAAGCTGCGCTGCACCAGCGCCTGCGCGCTGTGGTCGGCGCCGCGGCGCTCGTCCCAGGGCTTGAGCGTGACGAAGCCCAGCGCGGCGTTCTGGCCCGAGCCGGCGAAGCTGAAGCCCACCACGCTGACCATGCTCTCCACCTCGGGCTGCTTGAGCAGATAGTCCTCGACCTGCTGCATGACGGCCAGCGTGCGCTGCTGCGTGGCGCCGGGCGGCAGCTGCACGTTGACGAGGATGCTGCCTTGGTCTTCATTGGGCACGAAGGACGTGGGCAGGTTGCGGAACAGCAGCGCCGCCGCGGCTATGACGGCCATGTAGACGATCAGCATGCGGCCGCCGCGGTGGATGAGCCGGGCCACCCAGCCCTCATAGCCCTTGGCGGTGCGCGTGAAGCCGCGCTTCTCGTGGTGGTGGCCTGCCTGCACGGGCTTGAGCAGCGTGGCGCACAGCGCCGGCGTCAGCGACAGCGCCAGGAAGGCCGAGAACGCGATCGCCGAGACCATCACCGCCGCGAACTGGCGGTAGATGTTGCCGATGGCGCCGGAGAAGAAGGCCAGCGGCACGAACACCGAGATCAGCACCACCGTCACGCCGACGATGGCACCCGAGATCTGCGACATCGCCTTGCGCGTGGCCTTCAGCGGCGACAGGCCTTCCTCGCTCATGATGCGCTCGACGTTCTCCACCACCACGATGGCGTCGTCCACCACGATGCCGATGACCAGCACCATGCCGAACATCGTCAGCACGTTGATGGAGAAGCCCATGGCCTGCAGCGTCGCGAAGCTGCCCAGCAGCGCGATGGGCACCACCAGCGTCGGGATGACCGTGTAGCGGATGTTCTGCAGGAACAGGAACATCACCAGGAACACCAGCACCACGGCCTCGACCAGCGTCTCGACGACCTGCGAGATGGAGATGTCGATGAACAGCGAGCTGTCGAACGGGATGCTGGCCTTCACGCCGGCCGGGAAGTAGGGCTGCAGCTCCTGGAGCCGCTTCTTGACCAGGTCGGCCGTCTGCAGCGCATTGGCCGACGGCGCCAGCTGCACGCCGATGCCCACCGAAGGCTGGCCGTTCAGCCGCGTGATGCGGCCGGTGTAGGCCTGTGCGCCCAGCTCCACGCGGGCCACGTCCTTCAGCCGCACGGTGGAACCGTCGGCATTGGCGCGCAGCACGATGTTGCCGAACTGCTCGGCCGTGCCCAGCTGGCCGCGCACCACCACCGTGGCCGCGACCGTCTGGCCCGGCACGTTGGGCAGGTCGCCGATGGCGCCGGAGTCCACCTGCGCGTTCTGCGCGCGGATGGCGTCGTTCACGTCGGCCGGCGACAGGCGATAACCCACCAGCTTGGCGGGATCAAGCCAGATGCGCATCGCGCGCTCGGTGCCGAAGAGGGACGCCGGGCCCACGCCGGGCACGCGCTGCAGCTCGGGCAGCAGCGAGCGGGCCACGTAGTCGCCCAGGGCGGTGGTGTCGGCCTTGGGGTCGCTGCTGGACACGATGGTGAACAGCAGGAAGTTGGGGTTGGCCTTGTCCACCCGCACGCCCTGCTGGATGACGCTGGACGGCAGCCGCGGCGTGGCGCGGGCCAGCCGGTTCTGCACGTCCACCTGCGCCAGGTCGGCGTTGGTGCCGGGCTCGAAGTTCAGCGTGATGGAGCCCGAGCCGTCCGACTGGCTGGTGGCCTCCATGTAGATCAGCCCCGGCGCGCCGTTCATCTCGCGCTCGATGATGCTGATGACGGCATCTTCCAGCGTCTGCGCGGACGCGCCGGGGTAGGTCACCGACACCTGGATGGCCGGCGGCGCCACCGGCGGGTATTGCGCGATGGGCAGCTGCGTGACCGCGACCACGCCGATGACCGTGATGAAGAGGGCGATGACCCACGCGAAGATGGGCCGGTTGATGAAGAACTGCGCCATGGTCAGGCCCTGGACGCTGCGGAAGCCGCCGGTGCCGCGACCGGCACGGGGCGGGCCTTGCCGCCGGCCTTGACCTTCTGCAGGCCGTCCACGACGACCTTCTCGCCAGCCTTCAGGCCCGCCAGCACCGGCGCTTTGCCGTCCTGGGCCGGCCCCAGCTTGACCGGGCGCGCGCTGACCGCGCCGTCCTCGGCCACCACCAGCACCGTGTCACCGGACGGGCCGCGCGCCACCGCCTGCTGCGGCAGCCACACGCCGTCGTTCACCTCCGCCTGGGCCATGCGCACGCGCACGTACAGCCCTGGCAGCAGCGTGCCCTGCGGATTGGGCAACTCGGCGCGCAGCGCGATCTGGCCGGTGCCAGCGTCCACGCTGAGGTCCGAGAACAGCAGCCGGCCAGCCTGCGGGTAGACGCTGCCGTCCTCCAGCAGCACCTGCACCTTGGCCGCCTCGCCCTTTTCACCGGTGCCAACGGCGCGCTGCAGCCGGCCCGCGGCCAGCGCCTCCTGCTGGCTGACGGCCTGGGTCTTGGCCTGCGGCGCATAGCGGTCCGCCAGCGCCTGGGCCTGCATCAGGTTGGCCTCGGCGCGGGCCAGTTGGGCCTGGGCGCTGGCCAGCGCGGCGCGGTAGGGCGCGGCGTCGATCTCGAACAGCGGCTGGCCGGCCTTGACGTCCGTGCCCTCGGTGAACACAGGCGCTTGTTCAGGATGCCCGCCGCCCGGGCGCGCACCTGGGCCACGCGGTAGGCCTCCAGGCGGCCCGGCAGCTCGGCCGACAGGTCGGCGCGGCCCGGCGTGACCGTCACCACGCCCACCTCGGGCGGCGGAGGCGCCGCTGGCGCCGGCGTGCCGCCGCCCTGGCCGCAGCCCGCCAGTCCTCCACCCAGGATGCCCAGGATGCCCAGGGACAGTGCCCAGGTCGCCCGCGCTCTTACATCAACCCTCATGCCGGCCTCAATCGCTTAGCTTGCTTGCTGCCAGCTGTCTGCCGGCAAAGCGGCAGACGGTAGCGATTTGCGTCAGGCCGGGTTGGTGAACGAACGCAAAGCCTGCAGCCGGGCCGCCCGCACGGCGGCGCCGATGGCAGGGCCCTTGGCGCCCTGGGCCATGGCCTGGGCGCTGGCGGCGGCCAGGTCCACCTGCTGGGTGGCGGCCAGGTCGGCCAGCAGCTGCGCGCGCTGCGGGTAGGGGCGGTCCTCCAGGCCCAGCCGGCCGCGGGCGTCGCATTCGCAGGCCCACAGCGCCTCGGCAAAGCGCTCCGGCCGCCGCCAGGCGTCGCAGCGCTCCAGCAGGCGCAGCCGCGCTTCCGGGCCGAATCCGCCGCTCTGGTGCACATGGGTGTGCTCGCGCGCCACCAGCTCGGCCAGCTCGCGACAGTCGCTGGGCACCTTCCAGCGGTCGCTCACGCCGCGGGCCAGCTTCTCGCTGCGCTGCTCGTGGGCGATGTGGCGCGGCCATTCCTCGCGGCGCGTCGTGCCCTTGCCCAGGTCGTGGCACAGGCAGGCGTAGCGCACGGTCAGCGGTGCGGCCAGGCGCGCGCACTGGTCCAGCACCATCAGCAGGTGGATGCCGGTGTCCACCTCGGGGTGATGGGCCTCGGGCTGCGGCACGCCGAACAGCGCCTCCACCTCGGGCAGCAGGATGCGCAGCGCGCCGGCCTCGCGCAGCACCTCCAGCATGCGCGAGGGCTTCTGCTCCATCAGCCCGCGCGACAGTTCCTGCCAGACGCGCTCGGCCACCAGCGCATCCACCTCGCCGGCCGCCACCATGGCGCGCATCAGCGCGACGGTTTCGGGCGCGACCGTGAAGTCCGGGAAGCGCGCCGCAAACCGCGCCAGGCGCAGGATGCGCACCGGGTCTTCGGCAAACGCCGGCGACACATGGCGCAGCACCCGGGCCGCGATGTCGCGCTGGCCGCCGTAGGGGTCGATGACCCGGCCAGCCTCGTCCTCGGCCATCGCGTTCATCGTCAGGTCGCGGCGCGCCAGGTCTTGCTCCAGCGTCACGTCGGGCGCGGCATGGAAGGCAAAGCCGTGGTAGCCCGCGGCGGTCTTGCGCTCGGTGCGGGCCAGCGCCACTTCCTCGTGGGTGTCGGGGTGCAGGAAGACCGGGAAGTCCTTGCCCACGGGCTG
>JBKBVY010000112.1:0-10856 GCA_046289335.1 Roseateles sp.
ACCGTCGGCGGCAGGCGCGGCCGCGCGCAGCCGCTCCACGCAGGCAGCCAGACGCTCGGGCTTCAGCGGCTTGAGCAGGTAGTCCACCGCGCGCGCCTCGAAGGCGTCGACGGCGTACTGGTCGTAGGCCGTCACGAAGACCACGCGGGTCGCGCCCTCGATGCCCTGGGCCACCTCCAGGCCGGTCAGCCCCGGCATCTGGATGTCCAGGAAGGCCACGTCGGGCTCCAGCTCGGCAATCGCGCGGGCCGCCTCCACGCCGTTGGCTGCCAGCAGCAGCACGCGCAGCTCGGGCCAGGCCTGCGCGAGCTGGGCCTTCAGGTACTGGGCCAGATGGGGTTCGTCGTCGGCGATCAGGGCAGTGGGCATGGTTCAGTCGGGCAAGGGGATGCGCAGGTGGGCGCGGGTGCCGCCGCCGTCGCGAGGCTGCAGCTCCAGTGTGGCGGCCGGCCCCCAGCGCGCGGCCAGGCGGGCGCGGATGTTGGCCAGCGCGACGCCGTTGCCGGGGCGGCGGCGCGGGCCGTCCAGTCCCTGGCCGTCGTCCTCGACGTCGATGATCAGGTGGTGGGCGTCGCGCCGGGCCGTCACGGCGACCTCGCCGCCGGCGATCTGCGGCTCCAGGCCATGGTGGACGGCGTTCTCCACCAGCGGCTGCACCAGCAGCGGCGGCAGTTCCACCGTGGCCAGCTCGGCCGGCAGCGCCAGCCGCACGCGCAGCCGCTCGCCCATGCGCAGCTGCATCAGCGCCAGATAGGCCTCCAGCAGCACGAATTCCTGGGCCAGCGTCGTCGATTCGCCACGCAGCTGGCCCAGGCCGGCACGCAGATAGTCGGTGAAGCGCTCCAGCATGCGCTTGGCCCGCTCGGGGTCGAAGTCGATCAGGCTTTGCACATTGGCCAGCGTGTTGAACAGGAAATGCGGCTCGATCTGGCCTTGCAGCAGCTTGAGCTGGGCCTCGTTGATGCGCGCCTGCAGCGCCTCCTGCTTCCAGCGCGCGCGATAGCGCAGGCCGATCAGGAAGGACACCACCAGCGTGATGCCCAGGAACTGCCCCCAGAAGCCGGGCCGCGCCAGCGACCGGTACCAGCCGGGCATGGACCAGACCAGGTCCACCGCAAACAGGCCGATGACGACGCCCACCGTCGAGCAGGCCAGCGACATGCCGACGTAGAACGCCGCGGCGCGCCAGTCCCGCCAGCCGGTCACCTCGTCCAGCCAGCGCTGCGGGGCCAGCTTCTCGAAGCTGCGAAAGCTCAGGAAGAAGCAGGTCGTCACGCAGCCGCTGACCAGCAGGTGGCCCGGCAGATCCTTGCTCCACCAGTGCGGCGTGCCCAGCCGGCCCAGCTGCAGGCCGTGGATCAAGGCGAAGAACAGCCCGAAGGCCAGCATCCAGATCAGGTAGATCAGCAGCCGCACGCGCAGGCGGTCCGGGCGGTGCTTCATCAGCACGCGCTGGTGGCGCCAGGCCTGGGCGAATTCGGCAACAAAGCTCATGGCTGGCAGTGTAGGAAGGCGCCGCGGCATGCCCCTTGCGTGAGTGACGAATCGACAGCGCAGGCGACGGATGGCAAGACATGCCCCATGCCTACAATCCGCCGCGATTTCAAACCCAGCTCTTCGAGGGATTCATGCAGGTCCACGCTTCCATCTTCAAGGCCTATGACATTCGCGGCGTCGTCGGCCAGACGCTGAACGAAGAACTCGCCGAACACCTGGGCCGCGCCTTCGGCACCGAAGCCAAGGCGGCCGGCGAGAAGGCCGTGGCCGTGGGCCGCGACGGCCGCCTGTCGGGCCCCGGCCTGGTCGCCGCGCTGATCCGCGGCATCGCGTCCACCGGCCTGGACGTCGTGGACATCGGCGCCGTGACCACGCCCATGCTGTACTACGTGGCCGCCACGCGCGGCAAGCATGGCTGCAACTCCGGCATCCAGGTCACCGGCAGCCACAACCCCAAGGACTACAACGGCTTCAAGATGGTGCTCAAGGGTGCCGCCGTGTATGGCGAGCAGATCCAGGGCCTGAAGCGCCGCATCGAGGCCGAGGACTACGCAACCGGCACCGGCCGCGTGGGCCAGATGGATATCGTGCCCGAGTACAGCGCCCGCATCGTCCGCGACTGCAAGCTGGCGCGTCCGATGAAGGTTGTCGTCGACAGCGGCAACGGCATCCCCGGTGCCTCGGCCCCGGCCATCCTGCGCGCTTTGGGCTGCGAGGTCATCGACATCTATTCCAAGGTGGACGGCGACTTCCCCAACCACCACCCCGATCCCTCGCGCCCCGAGAACCTGGAAGACCTGAAGCGCATCGTCCACGCGACCGACGCCGAGCTGGGCCTGGCCTTCGACGGCGATGGCGACCGCCTCGGCATCGTCACCAAGGACGGCGAGATGATCATGCCGGACCGCCAGATCATGCTGCTGGCCGCCGACATCCTGAAGCGCAAGCCCGGCGCCGAGATCATCTTCGACGTGAAATGCACGCAGCGCCTGGCGCCGTGGATCCGTGAGCACGGCGGCAAGCCGCTGATGTGGATGACCGGCCACTCGCTGGCCAAGGCCAAGCTGAAGGAAACCGGCGCGCCGCTGGCCGGCGAGCTGTCGGGCCACATCTTCTTTGCCGAGCGCTGGTACGGCTTCGACGACGCCATGTACACGGCCGGCCGCATGCTGGAGATCCTGTCGCGCAGCGCCGACCCCAGCGCCGTGCTGAAGGGCCTGCCCAACAGCTTCAACACGCCCGAGATCAACGTGCCTTGCGCCGAAGGCGAGCACCACGAGGTCGTCAAGAAGCTCAAGGATCTCGTCACCGCCGCCGACCTGCCCGGCGTGCTGGAGATCAACACCATCGACGGCATGCGCTTCGAGTACGCCGACGGCTTCGGCCTGATCCGCCCGTCCAACACGACGCCGGTGCTGGTGCTGCGCTTCGAGGGCCACACGCCCGAGGCGCTGGAGCGCATCCAGCACGATGTGCTGGCCCAGCTCAAGCGCGTGAAGCCGGACGCCAAGTTCGCCGCCGGGCACTGATGCCTGAGGGCCTGGCGCTGGCCCTGTACGCGGCCCTGCTGCGGCTGCTGACGCCCTTCTACCTGCTGCGCCTGTGGCGGCGCGGCGCCCGGGAGCCGCTGTACCGGCATGCGCTGGCGCAGCGGCTCGGCTTTTTCAAGGGGGCGACCCCGCCCGGCCGGCTGTGGATCCATGCCGTGTCGCTGGGCGAGACGCGGGCGGCCAGCGCCTTGATCGACGCGCTGCGCGCCCGCGATCCGTCGCTGCGCCTGTTGCTGACCCACTCTACCGCCACCGGCCGTGAGGCGGGTGCAGCGCTGCTGCGCGAGGGTGACGCGCAGGCCTGGCTGCCTTACGACACGCCCGGCGCCGTCCGACGCTTTCTGCGCCACTGGCAGCCGCGGCTGGGCGTGCTGATAGAGACCGAGGTCTGGCCCACGCTGCAGCGCGAGGCTGAAGCAGCCGGCCTGCCCATGGTGCTGGCGAATGCGCGGCTGTCCGAGAAAAGCCTGCGCCAGGGCCGGCGCTTCGGCGCGCTGCTGCGCCCGGCCGCTCGCCGCATGACGCTGGCGCTGGCCCAGACCGAGGCCGACGCCGCGCGCATCCGCGCGATGGGCACGGCCCGCGTCGAGGTGGCCGGCAACCTGAAGTACGACATCGCCGTGGCCCCCGCGCTGATCGGGCGCGGCCGGGCCTGGGCCCAGCAACTGGGCCGGCCGGTGCTGATGTTGGCCGTCAGCCGCGAGGGCGAAGAGGCCGCACTGCTGGCCCAGTGGAAGCAACGCCCTGCCCCGCGTCCGCTGTTGGCCATCGTGCCGCGGCATCCGCAGCGCTTCGACGAGGTGGCTGCGCTCATCCAGGCCGCCGGCTTGACGCTGGCCCGGCGCGGCAGCTGGGGTGATGAGCCATCCGCCGCGGCGCTGCAGGCCGACGTCTGGCTGGGCGACTCGATGCGCGAGATGCCGCTGTACTACGGCCTGGCCAGCGTCGCCTTGCTGGGCGGCAGCTTCGAGCCCCTGGGCGGCCAGAACCTCATCGAGGCCGCGGCCTGCGGCTGCCCGGTGCTGGCCGGGCCGCACACCTTCAACTTCGCCGAGGCCACCGAGCTGGCGCTGGCCGCGGGCGCGGCCGAGCGCTGCACCGACCTGGCCCGGGCCGTGGACCGCGGCCTGGCCTTGTGCCGCCAGCCGGCCGAGCGCGAGCGCATGCAGGCGGCCGCCCTCGCCTTCTCCGCCGCGCACCGCGGCGCCGCCGCCCGCATGGCGGCCCGCCTGTTGAGCCTGCAGCCATGAACCGCATCGCCACCACCCGCTGGGCACTGCAACTGCTGTTCGTGCTGTCGGGCGGAGCGGCGCTGATCTACCAGTCCATCTGGTCGCACTACCTGGGGCTGACGCTGGGCCATGCGGCCTATGCGCAGACGCTGGTGCTGATGATGTTCATGGGCGGCATGGCGCTGGGGGCCTGGCTGGTCAGCCGCGTCACGCAGCGCTTGCGGCGGCCCGTGGCGGCCTATGCGGGCGCCGAGGCCCTCATCGGCGTGCTGGGGCTGGGCTTCCATGCCGTCTTCGTCGCCTACAGCGACTACAGCCAGACGACGGTGCTGCCAGCGCTGGGCAGCGCCGCTGCCGCGACGGCCTGGCAATGGCTGAGCGCTGCCGCGCTGATCGCGCCGCAGACGGTGCTGCTGGGCGCCACCTTCCCGCTGATCGCCGTGGGCGTGCTGCGGCTGGACGGCAGCCGCCAGGGGCAGACGCTGGGCGGCCTGTACTTCACGAACGGCCTGGGCGCCGCTCTGGGCGCGCTGATCGCGACCTTCGTGCTGCTGCCCGCCCTGGGCATGCCGGGCGCGCTGGACGTGGCGGCCTGGCTCAACCTGTTCGTCGCCGCCGCGAGCCTCGCGCTGAGCGCCATGCTGCGCGAGGGCGGCGCGCAGGCCACCGCGCCGCTGGCGGCGGTGCCCGAGGGCCAGGGCCCGGGCCGGCTGCTGCCGGCGCTGCTGGTAGCCACCTTCCTGTCCAGCGCCGCGTCGTTTGCCTACGAACTGGGCTGGGTGCGCATGCTCAACCAGGCGCTGGGCAGCAGCCTGCACAGCTTCGAGCTGATGCTGGCGGCCTTCATCGCCGGGCTGGCGCTGGGCGGGCTGTGGGTGCGGCGCGTGGGCGACCGCATCGCCGACCTGGTGCGCTACGCCGGCTTCGTGCAGGCGCTGATGGGGCTGTGCGCGATGGCGTCGGTGGTGCTGCTGGGCCAGTCCTACCACTGGGTGCCCTACATCCTGCAGGCGCTGGCCAAGACGGGCGCGGGCTATGCGCTCTACAACCTCGCGACGGCGGCCCTGGCCCTGCTCATCATGCTGCCGGCAGCCTGCCTGGCCGGCATGACGCTGCCGCTGTTCACGGCCGCGCTGCTGCGCCGTGGCGCGGGCGAGCGCGCCGTGGGCCAGGTCTATGCGGCCAACACGCTGGGCGCCATCCTGGGCGTGCTGCTGGCCGCCCATGTGCTGATGCCCACCGTCGGCGTCAGCCTGACGCTGCTGCTGGCCGGCGCGGTGGACCTGGCCATAGGCCTGGTGCTGCTGCGCGCGCTCAGCCCGGGGCGCTGGACGCCGGCCGTCGTCGTGGCCGCGGGCTGCGGCGCCATGGTGCTGGGCGGCCTGCTGCAATGGGGCCTGCCGGACCGGCTGCTGCAGTCGGCCGGCGTGTTCCGCTACGGCAAGACCGACATGAGCGGCCGCGAGCTGCTGTACTACCGCGACGGCGCCACCGCCAGCATCTCGGTCGTGCGCCAGCCCGGCGCCACGGTCATCTCCACCAACGGCAAGCCCGACGCCGGGCTGACGCTGCCCGGCCTGCCGCCGTCGCCCGACGAGATCACGATGCTGATGCTGGGCGCGCTGCCGCTGGCCGTGCATGCGCAGCCCGAAGAGATCGCCGTGATCGGCTGGGGCTCGGGGCTGAGCACGCACACGCTGCTGGGCTCGCCCGCGCCCCGGCGCGTGGACACGATAGAGATCGAGCGTGCCATGTGGGAGGGCGCGACGCAGTTGCTCGACCGCAACCAGCGCGCCTACCTGGACCCGCGCTCGCAGGTGCATTTCGAGGACGCACGCGAGTTCTTCGCGCGCGGCCAGCGGCGCTACGACGTGGTCGTGTCCGAGCCCTCCAACCCCTGGGTCAGCGGCGTGGCCAGCCTGTTCACGCAGGAGTTCTATCGCGGCGTGAAGCGCAGCCTCAAGCCGGGCGGCCTGCTGGTGCAGTGGGTGCACAGCTATGAAATCTCCGACGCGCTGCTGGCGCAGATGATCGCGGCGCTGCTGCAGGAGTTCCCGGGCAGCGAGATCTACGCCGCCAACGACGCCGATCTCATCATCCTGGCGCCGCTGGACCGGGTGGCTGGCCCGGGCGACGCGCCCTGGCGCTCGCCGGCGCTGGCGGCCGAGTTGCGCCGCGTGGGCCTGGCCGGGCCGGCGGACCTGGCCGCGCGCCGCATCGGCGGGCCGGCCGTGCTGCGCACCTATGTCCGGCTGCAGCAGGCGCAGCCGCATTCGGACTTCTTCCCCACCGTGTCGCTGCTGGCGCCGCAGCAGCGCTTCCGCGGCCTGCGGGCCAACCTGCTGCTGCGCCTGGCCGCGGACGGCCTGCCGCTGCTGCCGGTGCTGGACTGCCGCCCCGTCTGGCCGGCCACTCAAGCCCTGACGCCGGCCCCGCAGCTGCCGCTGCTGAACGCCCGCCAGCAGGCTGTGTGGGCGGCCGAGCGCTTCAGTGGACGCGGCCCCGGCGGCGCACGCGGCGAGGGATTGAGCCGGCTGGCGGACGCGCTCCAGCTGCAGCGTCAGCCGGGGCGGCCGCTGGACGCCGATGCGCTGCTGGTCTATGCGGCCAACCTGGCCCAGGCCACGCTGGGCCATCTGGACGCCGCCGACCAGCGCGCCTTCTGGGACCCCGCCGCCTGGCGCCAGGCCCAGCCGGCACTGCCGACCGGCGTGGTGGCGCTGCTGACGCTGTACGACGCGACGGCCCGGCGCGACTGGCCGGCCGCGCAGCAAGCGGCCGAACAAATCCTGAACGGCGGCGTCGAGCCGGCGCCGGCCGGCCTGAAGGAGCAGGTGCTGGTGCTGGCCATGCTGGCCGGCCTGGCCCAGGGCGAGGCCGACGCGGTGCTGTCCCGCGAGGTGCGCTGGGGCCCGCAGATTCCCATGGGGCCGCTGGCCCATGCGCGGCGCTTCATGGCGGCCTGGGAGCAAGGCGGCGAGCGCGCGTGCGCGGCGGCGGCCGCGCGGTAAAGCCGCTCAGGACCAGCCGCCGCCCAGCGCCTTGACCAGTTGCACCGTCGCGGCCCACTGCGCACCGCGCAGCTGCGCCAGCGCGCGCTCGGTGGCCAGCGGGGTGCGCTCGGCCTCGGTCACGTCCAGGTAGCTGACGGCGCCCTGGTCGTAGCGGCTGCGCGCCACCTTCAGCGCCTGGCTGCTGGAGGCCAGCGTGCGCTGCTGCGCGTCCACCACGGCGGCGCGGCCCTGCAGCTCGGCCAGCGCGTCGTCCACCTCGCGCAAGGCCTGCAGCATGCGGCCGCGGAAGGCGGCCAGCGACTCGTCGACCTGGGCCTTGGCGCTGGTCAGGTTGGCCTGGTTGCGGCCGCCCTCGAAGATCGGCAGCGAGATGCTGGGGCCGATGTTGTAGAGCCGGGCGGGCGCGGAGATCAGCGCGCCCAGGTCTTCGCTGGAATAGCCGAAGCTGCCGGTCAGCCGGATGGACGGGTAGAAGGCCGCCTCGGCGATGCCGACCTGGGCCGTGGCCGCGTGCAGTTGCGCGAGGCTCTGGGCCAGGTCGGGCCGGCGCTGCAGCAGCTCGGACGGCAGGCCGGCGCGGATGGCCGGCGGTGCGGTCAGCGGCGCTGCGGCCTGCAGCTTCAGCGCTGCGGCGGGCTGGCCGGTCAGCGCGGCGATCTGGTTCAGCAGCAGGGCCTGGCGACGCGGCAGGTCGGCCAGGTCGGCATCGGCCGCGGCCAGCTCGGCGCGCACGCGTTCCAGGTCTTGCTGCGTGGACGCGCCGGCGTCGAAGCGCGTCTGCGCAACCTGGAAGGCCTGGGCACGACTGTCGCGCAGGCGCCGCAGCGCGACGCCCTCGTCGGCCAGCGCGCGCCACTGCCAGTAGGCCGCGGCCACCTCGGCCGTGAGCGCGACGCGGGCGGCGGCGGCATCCAGCGTGGTCGCGTCCAGCTGGGCCTGGGCGGCCTCCTGCTGGCGCTTCACGCGGCCCCACAGGTCCAGCTCCCAGCCCACGCTGGCCGACAGGCCGAAGCTCTCGCCCTCGAAGGTCACGGCGCGGCCGTTCAGCACCGGCGTGGTGGTGGCCTTGGCCGAGGTGCGCAGGCCGCCGGCATTGGCGCCCAGGTCCACGCGCGGCAGCACGTCGGCCTGCGTCGCGCCGAACACGGCCCGGGCCCGGGCTATGCGCGCGGCGGCGGCGGCCAGCGTGGGACTGGCCTGCAGCGCCTGTGCCTCCAACGCATCCAGCTGCGCGTCACCGAACATCAGCCACCAGTCGCGCTGCAGCTCGGCACCGGCCGTGCTGGCGGCGCGATACGAGGCGGGCGTGTTGGCGGCGGGCGCCTGGTAGTTGGGGCCCAGGCTTGTACAGGCGCTCAGGGCCGCGGTGGCAATCAGCGTCAGGGCAATCTTGAGGTTCATCTTGTGCTCCGGATTCAATGGGCTGCTTCAGCGGCGCCAGCGCCGCCCAGCACCTTCTTGCTCAGCCAGACGATGGCCACGCAGCTGATCAACGCGAGGCCCAGGATCAGGAAGGCGTCGTTGTAGGCCATGACAAAGCTTTCGCGGCGCACCACGCCGTCCAGCGCCTTCAACGCCATGTCCTGTGCGGTGGCGAGGTCGGCGCCCTTGGCGGCGAAGCTCGCGGCCAGCGCCTCCAGCCGCGCCTGCGTGGCCGCGTCGTACAGCGTGACGGCCTCGCCGATGCGGGCGCTGTGCAGGTGCTCGCGGTTGGTCAGCAGCGTGGCCAGCAGCGCGATGCCCACCGAGCCGCCCAGGTTGCGCATCATGTTGAACATGCCGGACGCGCTGGGCAGCAAGGCCGGCGGGATGCCGTTCACGGCGAAGTTGGTCAGCGTGATCATGATCAGCGGCTGGCCCAGCGCCCGCACGATCTGCGCGGCGATCAGCTCCGGCCCGGCTGTGTCGGCGCTCATGTGGGTGTTCATGAAGCACGAGGCGGCAAACAGCGTGAGGCCCAGGCTCATCATCACGCGGTTGTCGAGCTTGGTGGACAGCTTGGCCGCGAACGGCATGATGAACAGCTGCGGCAGGCCCATCCACATGATGACCAGGCCGATCTGCATGGGCGTGTAGTTGGCGATCTGGCCCAGGTACAGCGGCAGGATGAAGGCCGAGCCGTAGAGGCCCATGCCGGTCGTGAACGCGATGACCGCGGCGATCAGGAAGCTGGGCCGGCCGAAGATGTGCAGGTCGATGAAGCTGTTCTTGCGCGTCAGCCCGCGCCAGGCCCACACGTAGATGCCGCTCACGGCCAGCACGGCGGCGGTGATGATGAAGCGGCTCTCGAACCAGTCCTTGGCATTGCCCTCCTCCAGCATCGCTGTGAGAGACCCCAGGCCGATGGCCATGGCGGCTACGCTGGGCCAGTCCACCTTTCTGAGCAGGTCCAGCTGCTTGGTTTCCTTCTCCAGCCCCCAGGCCACGCCCAGGATCAGCAGCACGCCGGGCACCCAGTTGATGTAGAAGATGCTGGGCCAGCCGTACAGCTCGGTCAGCCAGCCGCCGATGGTCGGGCCGAGTGTGGGGGCCAGCGTGGCGGTCATGCCGAACAGCGCCAGACCGATGGGCCGCTTGTTCAGCGGCA
Source organism: Roseateles sp. (assembly GCA_046289335.1). GTDB lineage: Bacteria > Pseudomonadota > Gammaproteobacteria > Burkholderiales > Burkholderiaceae_C > Pelomonas. Next base: position 9,881 of record JBKBVY010000112.1, read on the forward strand.
GCTTGCGCGTGACCAGCGTCATGGCCATCGGGATCATCACGCCGCCGGTGAAGCCCTGGGCCGCGCGGAACACGATCATGCTCTCCAGGCTCCAGGCCATGCCGCACAGCGTGCTGAACAGCAGGAACAGCAGCACGTTGGCGACGAGGTAGAGCCGCGTCGAGAACACCGCGGCCAGGAAACCGGCCAGCGGGATGACGACGATCTCGGCCACCAGGTAGGCGCTGGAGATCCAAGAGCCCTCCTCCTGCGTGGCCGACAGCGCGCCCAGGATGTCCTTCAGCGACGCGTTGGTGATGGCGATGTCCAGCACCGCCATGAAGGCGCCCAGCAGGCTGGCCAGCACGGCCACCCAGGTGCGCAGCGGCACCTTGCTGCCGGGCGGCGGCGGCATGTAGACGGGGCTCATGGTGCGCTCAGAGTTCCACTTCCACTTGCACCGACAGCCCCGGCACGATGCGCGCCGCCTGCTCGCCCAGCGCCTTCAGGCTGTCGGGCTCGAACACCAGCTTGACTGGCACGCGCTGCACGATCTTCGTGAAGTTGCCGGTGGCGTTGTCGGGCGGCAGCAGCGCGAAGCTGGCGCCGGAAGCGGGCGCGAAGCTGTCGACCTTGGCGATCAGGTCCTGACCCGGGAAGGCGTCGATGTGCACATGCACCTTCTGCCCCGGCCTCATGCGGGCCAGCTGGGTCTCCTTGAAGTTGGCGACGATCCAGGTCTCGGACTCGACGATGGCGGCCAGCTGCTGGCCGGGCTGCACGCGCTGGCCCACCTCCACCGTGCGCTTGCCGATGCGGCCGTCGCTGGCGGCGCGCAGCTCCACATAGCCGAGCTGGTTCTGTGCGTCCTTCAGCTGCGCCAGCGTCGCGGCCTTCTGCGCGGCGGCGGACTGGCGGGCGCTCTCGGCCGCGGCGATGGCCTCGCGCGCCGCACGGGCGCCGGCCTGGCGGGCGGCCAGGTCGGCCCGGGCCACGT
>JBKBVY010000113.1:0-10775 GCA_046289335.1 Roseateles sp.
TGCCGGCGCCAGCGCCTGCCCCAGCGCCCACGGCGGCCTTGCCTGCCGCACCGGCGCCCGTCGCCTCGGCCTCGCCCTATCTGCCACCGGTGCCGCCACCCGCAGCCATCGCCACGCCAGCACCGCCCCGCGAACCGGTCGCTGCGGCATCTGCGGTGGAAGCGCCCGTCCCGGGGCTGGCCGAGCTGCCCGAAAGCACACGGCGCGAGCTGCCGCGGCTGACGATCAGCGGTTCGGTCTACTCCGACGACCCGGCCAGTCGCTTCGTGATGATCAACGGCGAGGTGCAGCGCGAGGGCGCGCGGCTGGGGCCCGAGCTGGTGCTGGAGCGCATCGCGCCGCGCGAGCTGGTGCTGCGCTTCAAGGGCCAGCGCTACCGGCAGCCGGTGTAGGGTCCGCCTGCCAGGCCCGCCACACCCGCACGGCCGCCAGCACCACCAGCGCATTCAGCGCGATGGCCACCGCCCCCTGACCGGGCGGCGTGGCCACCATGAAGTTGAACGCGGTGTGCCACAGCGCCACCACCAGCACGCTATCGGTGGCCATGAACAACCAGCCCAGCAGCAGCGAGCCGGCCACCAGCCCGCCCACCCAGCCCAGCAACATCGGCCCCAGCATGGCTGCCATGCCGGCATGCACCCAGAACAGCGGCAGGTGCCACAGCGCCCACACGGCCGCCACCCCGAGGGCCGCACGCGGCGGCCCGTGGCGCCGGGCCAGCCGCTGCAACAGGAATCCGCGCCAGCCCAGCTCCTCGCCGAAACCGTTCAGCAGCAGCGCAGCCACCACCACGGCAAACCAGGGCCAGTCGGCCGGCAGCCCCGGGTAGGCCTTGAACTGGGTCCAGACCGGCAGCCGGCCCGTGAACGGCGCGAGCGCCGCGAACACCAGCGCGGCCACCAGCAGCGGCGACAGGGCCAGCCCCAGCGTGCGCCAGCGCGGCCGGGGCCAGCGCGCGCAGCGGGCCAGCAGCGCCCGCAGCCCCACACGCCCCTCCGCCCAGCCGGTGACCCCGAGGGCCGCCAGCGCCGGCCCCAGCAACCCCGGCAGGTGCGTGGCCGCGGAGCCCGGCGCCACCCGCCAGCCCAGCGCGCCCATCGCCAGCCACCAGCTCCAGGACAGGCCATACGCCAGCAGCACGAAGGCCGTCAGCGGGTGGCGCCGCACCCAGGGCGGTCGGGGCGATGAAGGCTGCATGGCGACGATGCTAGCCAGCCTTCCCGCCGGTGCGCCTCGTCATGCCGCAGCGTCTAGCATCCGCGCTGACCACCGAGACCCGCCGTGCTGCCCTTCATCGCCCCACCCGACTACCCGCTCGAAGCCGAATGGATCGCCGCGCTGCAGGCGGCCATGCCGCAGGAAACCGTCGTGCCGCTGGCTGCCATGGACGAGGCCACCCGACAGCGCTGCGAGGTGGCCGTGGTGGCCAACCCGCGGCCCGAGGACCTGCGCCGCCTGCCGCGCTTGCGCTGGGTGCACAGCGTGTGGGCCGGTGTCGAGCGGCTGCTGGCCGAGCTGGGGGACCTGGAGCTGCAAGTCGTGCGGCTGGTGGACCCGCAGCTGGCCGACACCATGGCCGAGGCGGTGCTGGCCTGGACGCTCTACCTGCACCGCGACATGCCGCGCTACGCCCGCCAGCAGCGCGAGGGCCGCTGGCAGCCGCTGGACTACGTGCGGCCGCAGCACAAGACCGTGGGCCTGCTGGGCCTGGGCGCGCTGGGCAGCGCCGCGGCGGCGCGGCTGGTGGCGGCGGGCTTTCGCGTGCAGGGCTGGAGCCGCACGCCACACACGCTGCCCGGCGTGATCTGCCACGCCGGCGACGACGGGCTGGCCCGCGTGCTGGCCGACAGCGATATGCTGGTCTGCCTGCTGCCGCTGACGCCGCAGACGCGCGGGCTGTTGAACGACGCGGCCTTCGCCCAGATCAAGCCCGGTGCCGCGCTGATCAACTTCGCCCGCGGCGCGGTAGTGGACGACGCGGCGCTGCGGCGTGCGCTGGACGAAGGCCGGCTGGCCCATGCGGTGCTGGACGTGTTCGATGTCGAGCCCCTGCCCGCCGACCGCTGGCACTGGACGCATCCGGCCGTCACGCTGCTGCCGCACATCTCCGCGCCCACCGACCGGCAGACCGCGGCGCGCATCGTCGCGACCCACATCGCCGCCTACCGCCGCAATGGCGTGATCCCGCCGCACGTGGACCGTGCACGCGGCTACTGAGCGCTACTTCACGATGCCCTGCTCGCGCAGCCGCGCGATCTGCTCGGCGCTCAGCCCCAGCTCGGCCAGCACCGCGTCCGAGTCCTGACCCAGCGCCGGCGCATTGCGGCGGTGGCCGCCGGGCGTGGCCGACAGCTTGGGGCAGATGCCGGGTACGGCTACGGTGCGGCCCTTGTCCAGCTGCACCTCTTGCAGCATGCCGCGCGCGCGGTAGTGCGGGTCGGCCGCGATGTCGGCCACCGTGTAGATGCGCCCGGCTGGCACGTCGGCACGCTCCAGCGCCGCCAGCACCTCGGCCACCGGCCGCTGCGCGGCCCAGTCGCCGATGGCCGCGTCGATCTCGGCCACGCGTGCCACGCGGCCGGCGTTGTCGGCCAGGGCCGGGTCAGCGCCCAAGTCGTCGCGGCCGATCAGGCGCATCAGCCGGCGGAAGATGCTGTCGCCGTTGCCGGCCACCAGCGCATAGCCGCCGTCCGCGCAGCGGTAGGCATTGCTGGGCGCGATGCCCGGCATGGCGCTGCCGGCCGGCTCGCGCACCACGCCGAAGGCGCTGTACTCGGGCAGCAGGCTTTCCATGCAGTTGAAGACGGCCTCGTACAGCGCCACGTCGATGACCTGGCCCTGGCCCGTGGCATGGCGGTGCTGCAGCGCCAGCAGGATGCCGATGACGCCGTGCAGCGCGGCAATCGTGTCGCCGATGCTCACGCCCGTGCGCACCGGCACGCGGCCGGGCTCGGCCGTCAGGTGGCGCAGCCCGGCCATGGCCTCGGCCACGGCGGCAAAGCCCGGCCGGTCGCGGTAGGGGCCGGTCTGGCCGTAGCCGCTGACGCGCAGCACGATGAGCCGCGGGTTGGCGGCGCGCAGCGCCTCGGGGTCCAGGCCCCAGGCCTCCATCGCGCCGGGGCGGAAGTTCTCGATCAGCACGTCGGCCTCGGCCGCCAGCCGCCGCACGATGTCCTGGCCCTCGGGCGTGCGCAGGTCCAGCGCCAGCGAACGCTTGTTGCGCGACTGCACCTGCCACCACACCGAGGTGCCGTCCAGCAGCAGCCGCCACTTGCGCAGCGGGTCACCCGCGCCGGGCGGCTCGATCTTGATGACCTCGGCGCCGAAGTCGGCCAGCGTCTTGGCGGCGAACGGGCCGGCAATCAGCTGGCCCAGCTCGACGACCTTCAGGCCCGCAAGGGCTGCGGGGGTGGCAGGGGAAGCGGTGGCAGTCATGCCGGCCAGTGTGCGGCGTCGGCGGGCGGCCAGCGTGCGGATCTGGTGCGCGCTGGCTTGGCTGGCGGCGAAGCCGGCGCGAGACCGGCAGCCGGCTCAGCGTGGCGCGCTGGCGGCGGGCTCGACGCGCCGCGGCTGCGTGACCGACACCGACGCCTTGCCGCGCACCGAGGTGTAGGCCGAGCGCTCGGCCAGGCGCAGCAGCTTGTCGGCCATCACGCGCAGCGGGATCTGGTCGCCCACGTCCAGCGCCGTGGCCTGCGGGTCGGCGTACTTGACGTTGTCCAGCTGGCGCTTGCGGCTCAGCACCTGCAGCGTGCGCGCATCCAGCGTGACGCGCTGGCAGTACATGTAGGCCGCGACATAGGTGGCCGAGCTGCCGACCTCGCCGGTGTGGGGGTTGATGGTGCGGTGGCCCGCCCCGCCGGCGGTCTCCGCATCCGTCGTCAGGCTGTCGACGGCCTCGGCATCGCCGTCCCACGGCGAGACGCGCACGCCCTGGTCCAGCGGCTGCACATAGAAGCCCATGCCGGACAGCTTGGTGCCCATGCCGCTCACGCCGGAGAAGAAGTAGCTGGGCAGTACGGCCTCGATGCGGTCCCACTCGGCCCGGGCCGGCAGCGCACGCAGATGCTCCTGCAGCGCCGCGAGCACCAGGGTCTCGCGCTCCTTGCCCTGCGCGGTGGCCAGCCGCTGCTGCAGCTCGGCCGGCGCCGTCCACGACAGCAGCACGCGCCGCGCGCCGGGCTCCTCCTCGGCGAAGGCATCGTCCAGCCCCCGCAGCACCGCCGCATTCAAGGCCTGGCCGTTGATGGACAGGCTCTTGCGGCTGAAGGGTTCCAGGTGACTGCTGGTGCGCTCGCGGTGGCGAACGACGTCCAGTTGGTCTCCCACGGCCGCGACCAGGGCCACCGTGGGCGGCTTGTCGGGGGCCTGCGCCCAGGCGCCGAGGGCAAAGGTGGTCAGGGCGAGGAGGCTGGCCAGGGGCTTCATGGGGGACGCTTTCGACGGTGGGGCGGGGCCCAGCGCCTGCGCAGGCGAGATGCCGTGGCACTGCAGCGTTGGGGAAGGGCTTCAACCGCAGGCATGCTAGCCCCATGCCACGGACATGCCGAACGCCATGGCGGCGCTCAGCCGGACGTCCGCCTCGCGCTCCACGAAGGTCCACTCGGGCGACGCGCGCAGCACCGCCAGCAGCGCGTCGAAGGCGCCGGCATGCTCGGGCGCGAACTCGAACCGGGTGAGGACATCGAAGGGCTGGTCCTCGCCCAGGTCGCGGCAATGATGCAGCCGGCGCGGCCGACGAGGAGGCCGACCTCGAAGGCATGGCCGTGCAGGATGGCCTGCTGTGGGTGGTGGGCTCGCACGGCCTCAAGCGCAAGAACGCCAAGGACGGCAAGGACGACGCCGCCAACGCCAGGCGGCTGGCCAAGGTCACGCTGGACGGCAACCGGCGCCTGCTGGCCTGCCTGCCCATCGAGCTGGGCGAAGGCGGCGAACCGCTGCTCGTGCGCGAGGCGCGCGACGGACGGCGCGCGCTGCGTCTCAAAGGCGATGCCGAAGCCAATCCGCTGACCGAGGCGCTGGCCGACGATCCGCACTTCGGGCCCTACATGGCCATACCCGGCAAGGACAACGGTTTCGACATCGAAGGCCTGGCCATCCATGGCCGGCGCCTGCTGTTGGGCCTGCGCGGGCCGGTGCTGCGCGGCTGGGCGGCGCTGCTGGAGGTGGAGGTCGAGACGCGCGAGAACCACCTGAGACTGCTGCCGCTGGACGACAGCGGCCGGCTGTTCCGCAAGCACTTCCTGCAACTCGAAGGCATGGGCATCCGCGACCTGCACTTCTCCGGCGACGACCTCTTCATCCTTGCCGGCCCGACCATGGTGCTGGACGGCGAGATCCGGCTGTTCAGATGGCCGGCCGCCAAGGTGCAGCTGGCCGGGAACCGCGAGCCGGTGCGCTTCGTGTCCGGCCTGACGCAGTCCGTCGCCCTGCCCCACGGCCGCGGCACCAACCGCGCCGAGGCCGTGTGCGACCTGCCACCCGAACTCGCCGGCGGCCAGCCGAGCTGGCTGGTGCTGTACGACGCGCCGGGGCCGGATCGGCGCGACGGCGAGCACGCCGTGTTCGGCGACTTGCTGCAGCGCCGCTGACCCACGGGCCAAGCGCCGGGCAACACGCAGCGCTCGCCCGAGCAGGCCGGCCCGGACACCCCAGCGCCGTGCGTTACCCGGCCGCGTAGCGGTTCAGCGCCATCATGGGCAACGCCACCGGCGGCTTGGGCGCCGGCACCAGCCCGGCCCGCGGCCCGACGGCCTGCAGCCAGCGGCCATAGACATGTCGTGCCGCCACGCGCAGCGCGGCCAGGCGCTGCGGCAGCTCGGCCATGATCTGGGCCTCGCTCTGCGCCTCCGGGCCGCCGGCAACGGCGCGCAGTTCGGCACGGCTGGTGACGCACCAGTCGCGCACGATCGAGGTATCGACTTCCAGATGGCATTGCAGCGCCAGATGCGGGCCGATCGCAAAGCCCTTGTTCAGGCAGTGCAGGCCGTAGAGCAGGCGCGTTGCACCGCGAGGGATCGCAAAGCTCTCGTAGTGCCAGTTGAAGGCGGTGATTTCGTCGCTGCCGCCGAACCAGGCGCGGCCGGCCGCGGTGCAGCGCAGCCGGCTCCAGCCGATGTGCGCCAGCGGGTTGCGCCGCACCGGCGCGCCCAAGGCCCGCGCCATGGTCTGTGCGCCGAAGCAGTGGCCCAGCACCGGCACGCCCGCGGCCATGGCCGCGCGCACCAGGCGGCGCTCGTCCAGCATCCAGGGCAGGTCTTCATTGACACTGCGGTTGCTGCCCAGCAGCACCAGTCCGGCATGCTCTTGCGCATGCGCCGGCAAGGCATCGCCCTCCTCCCGAAAGCGGATGTCGGCGGCCATGCCTTTCTGCCGCAGCAGTTCAAGCAGGAAACCGGAGCGCTGGGTCGCATCGTGCTGGACGATGAGCAAGGGCAAGTTCATGGACAGGCCGCGGGCCGGGCCGCGGCGGCAGTGGAGAGGCCCCCAATCTAGGCCTCCGCACATCAAGCGCGCATCAAGATTCGCTTGCGCCGCATCAAGCCGACATGAGGGTCTTGGCGCGGCGCGTCATCGGCAGGTACTGGCTCCTTGAGCCCCAGCGAGACCTGCCGGTCAGACACCGGGTTCCGCAGGCTGGCCCCAAACATGACCTGCGGCTACGTGGGCAGCGCGGTGCTAGCCTGCGGATCCGCACCCAACCGGAGAGTGGCCATGGCCCAAGCATTGAACTGGTTCGAGATTCCCGTCGCCGATTTCGCCCGCGCCAAGGGCTTCTACGAGACGGTGCTCGGCATTGCCATCGAGCCGATGCAGATGGGCCCGCTCACCATGGGCATGCTGGCGACCGACCCCCAGGCGGTCGGCGGTGCGCTGGTGCACGGCGACGGCAACGAGCCGTCCGACCGTGGCACGCTGGTCTACCTCAACGGCGGTGACGACCTGGCGCCCCTGCTCGCCCGCGTGGAAGCGGCGGGCGGCAAGGTGCTGGTGCCCAAGACCGAGATCGGCAACGGCTTCGGCTTCTTCGCCCATTTCCTCGACAGCGAAGGCAACAAGGTGGGCCTGCATTCGATGGCTTAGCCCACCGCTTGTAGGCCGGGGTTCGCAGCCCGTAGATTGGGGTGAACGCTGTGAACCCCAATGCATTCTGCCGGCCGAAACGCCGCTCAGAACAAGAAGTACCTCTGCCCCATCGGCAACTCCTTCGCCGGCTCGCAGGTCAGCAGCACACCGTCCGCCCTCACCTCGTAGGTCTGCGCGTCGATCTCCATCGTCGGCAGGTAGTTGTTGAGCACCATGTCGGTCTTCTTGACCGAGCGGCAGCCGTGCACGGGCACCAGCGTCTTGGCCAGGCCCAGCTTCTCGGCGTGCGCCTGCCCTGACTGGCTCACGAACGTCAGCGAGCCCTGCGACAAGGCACCGCCGAAGGCGCCAAACATGGGCCGGTAGTGCACCGGCTGCGGCGTGGGGATGCTGGCGTTGGGATCGCCCATCGCCGCGGCGGCGATGAAGCCGCCCTTCAGGATCAGCGCGGGCTTGACGCCGAAGAAGGCGGGCTTCCACAGCACCAGGTCGGCCCACTTGCCCACCTCGATGGAACCGACCTCGTGGCTGATGCCGTGCGCCAGCGCGGGGTTGATGGCCAGCTTGGCGAGGTAGCGCTTCACGCGGGCGTTGTCGTTGCCGGCGCCGTCGCCGGGCAGCGATCCGCGCTGCACCTTCATCTTGTGCGCGGTCTGCCAGCAGCGCAGCGACACCTCGCCCACGCGGCCCATGGCCTGCGAGTCGGACGAGAACATGCTGATGGCGCCGAGGTCGTGCAGGATGTCTTCGGCGGCAATGGTCTCTCTCCGAATCCGCGATTCGGCAAAGGCCAGGTCTTCGGCAATGCCGGCGTCCAGGTGGTGGCACACCATCAGCATGTCGAGGTGCTCGTCCAGCGTGTTGACGGTGAACGGCCGCGTCGGGTTCGTCGACGAAGGCAGCACGTTGGCTTCGCCCACCACCTTCATGATGTCCGGCGCATGGCCGCCACCCGCGCCTTCGGTGTGGAAGCTGTGGATGGTGCGGCCCTTGAAGGCGGCAATCGTGTCCTCCACGAAGCCGCTCTCGTTGAGCGTGTCGGTGTGGATGGCGACCTGGGTGTCGGTCGCCTCGGCCACGTTCAGGCAGTTGTCGATGGCCGCGGGCGTGGTGCCCCAGTCCTCGTGCAGCTTCAGGCCGATGGCGCCGGCGTCGATCTGCTGCATCAGCGCCGCCGGCCGGCTGGCGTTGCCCTTGCCGAGAAAGCCCAGGTTCATCGGGAAGGCGTCAGCGGCCTTCAGCATGGTCGCGATGTGGTGGGGGCCGGGCGTGCAGGTGGTGGCCAGCGTGCCGGTGGCGGGGCCGGTGCCGCCGCCGATCATGGTCGTCACGCCGCTCATCAAGGCTTCTTCGATCTGCTGCGGGCAGATGAAGTGGATGTGGGTGTCGATGGCACCGGGCGTCACGACGAAGCCCTCGCCCGCGATGATCTCGGTGCCGGGGCCGATGACGATGTCCACGCCGGGCTGAACGTCGGGGTTGCCGGCCTTGCCGATGGCCGCGATGCGGCAGCCGCGGATGCCGATGTCGGCCTTGACGATGCCCCAGTGGTCCAGGATGACGGCGTTGGTGATGACGGTGTCCACCGCGTCACCGGCGTCGGGGCCGTTGGGCCGCTGCGACTGGCCCATGCCGTCGCGCACGGTCTTGCCGCCACCGAACTTGACCTCCTCGCCGTAGCCGCCGGCGCGCAGCGTCAGGTCTTGCTCGATCTCGATGACGAGGGCGGTGTCGGCCAGGCGCAGCTTGTCGCCGACGGTGGGGCCGAGCATCTCGGCATAGGCGCGACGGCTGATCTTCATAGCTTTCCTTGCACCAGGCCCCGGAAGCCCCAGACCTGGCGGTCGCCGCCCAGCTCGACCAGCTCCACGGTGCGGCTCTGGCCCGGCTCGAAACGCACGGCCGTGCCGCTGCAGATGTTCAGCCGCATGCCGCGCGCGGCTTCGCGGTCGAAGCTCAAGGCGGCGTTGGTCTCGGCGAAGTGGTAGTGCGAGCCCACCTGGATGGGCCGCGTGCCGGCGTTCGCGACCTTGAGCGTCAGCGTGCGGCGGCCGGGGTTGAGCTCATGCTCGCCGTCGGCGGTGATCAGTTCGCCGGGGATCATCACTTGCGACCCTTGGTGAACCACCAGATCGCCACGCCCGCTGCGGCTATCAGGGCCAGCGTGCCCAGGCCGTCCCAGCCATGCATGTGGGGGCCTTCGAGGCCGTGGCCTTCGTGGGCGAACGCGGGAGCGGCGAGCAGGAGCAGGGTGAGTGCGCGCATGGGCATCAGGGAATGGGTTGATGGACGGTGACGAGCTTGGTGCCGTCCGGGAAGGTGGCCTCGACCTGGATCTCGGGAATCATCTCGGCGATGCCGTCCATGACGTCAGCGCGGGTCAGCACGGTGCGGCCTTCGCTCATCAACTCGGCGACGGTCTTGCCGTCGCGCGCGCCTTCGAGGATGGCGGCGCTGATCAGCGCCACGGCCTCGGGGTAGTTGAGCTTGAGGCCACGGGCCTTGCGGCGTTCGGCAAGCAGCGCTGCGGTGAAGAGCAGCAGCTTGTCTTTTTCTCGGGGAGTGAGTTCCATCTCGCCTTGCTCGATATTTTTCAGTTAGCCCGAGCGGCAGGCGGCGCCTGCCGAACACGCGGAGTGAGTTCCATCTCGCCTTGCTCGATATTTTTCAGTTAGCCCGAGCGGCAGGCGGCGCCTGCCGAACACGTGGAGTGAGTTCCATATCAGCGATGCTGTACGCAAGGCGGATGCCAGTCGATCAGCACCTGCCCGGGGTCGGGCTTGCGCGACGGGCCGGCGGGCTGGCGGGCCGGCGTGCCCAGCGCAATCCAGCCCAGCAGCGTCTCGCCGGGCTCGCAGAAGGCCGCGGCGATGGCGGCATTGCGCACCTTGGCGCCGCTGAGCATCTTGCCGCCAAAGCCCAGCGCATGGGCCGCCGTCAGGAAGTTGGCCACGGCGCCGCCCACCGCCGCCCATTGCTCATGCGCCGGCACCAGCGGGTGGCCCAGGTCGATGCGGGCCACCACCGCCACCGTGACGGGCGGACGCAGCGCGCGCTCGGCGTCCAGCGCGGCGCCGGCCTCGTCCTTGCCGGCAGCGCGGGCGGCGCCCTCGAACAGTGCGGCCATGGCGGCCCTCGCATCACCGCGCACCAGCTTGAAGCGGTAAGGCACCAGTTCGGCATGGTCGGGCGCGCGCAGCGCGGCCTGGGCCATCAGCGCGAGCTGGGCGTCGTCGGGGCCGGGCGCCACCAGGTGCTTGGGGCCCACGGAGTAGCGGCCCAGCAGGGCCGAGAGGCTGGTCGGGTTCATCGCGTCAGCTTTCGTCGCAGCAGCCAGGACAGCGCATCCACCAGCGCCACCAGCGCCATCATCGCCAGCAGCACGGTGCAGGTCTCGCGCATCTGGAACAGGCCCAGGTGGTAGCTCAGCATCTGGCCCAGCCCGCCCGCGCCCACCACGCCCAGCACGCTGGCGGCGCGGATGTTGTTCTCCCAGCGGTAGAGGGTGTAGCTGGCCAGCTGCGGCAGCGTCTGCGGCAGCGTGGCGAACAGCCATACCCGGGCCGAGCCCACGCCGCGCTGGCGCAGCGCCAGGGCCGCGTCGGGCGGCGCGTTCTCGAAGCTCTCGGCAAACAGCCGCCCCAGCACGCCGCTGGTGTGCAGCGCCAGCGCCAGCGTGCCGGGCAGCG
>JBKBVY010000114.1:0-10770 GCA_046289335.1 Roseateles sp.
CGCCTCCGCCGCCACGGCCGCGCAGCGCGGCGGCCAGGTGGTGGCCCAGGTCACCGAAAGCATGCACGGCATCACCGAGAGCTCGCGCAAGATCGCCGACATCATCGGCGTCATCGACGGCATCGCCTTCCAGACCAACATCCTCGCGCTGAACGCGGCGGTGGAAGCCGCGCGTGCCGGCGAGCAGGGCCGCGGCTTCGCGGTGGTGGCCGGCGAAGTGCGCTCGCTGGCCCAGCGCTCGGCCGAGGCGGCCAAGGAGATCAAGGCGCTGATCGGCGCCTCGGTGGACAGCGTCGAGCAGGGCTCGGAGCTGGTCACGCAGACGGGCCAGGCCATGCAGGACATCGTGTCCAGCGTCAGCCGCGTCTCCGACCTGATCGGCGAGATCGCCGCGGCGGCCAGCGAGCAGCGTGACGGCATCCAGCAGGTCAACCAGGCCGTCACCCAGCTGGACCAGATGACGCAGCAGAACGCGGCGCTGGTCGAGGAGTCAGCCGCCGCCGCGCAGTCCATGCGCGACCAGGCGCACCGGCTGGCCGAGGCGGTGGCCGCCTTCCGGCTCAGCTAGCCGCGTCCGCCGGCTGGGGCAGCAGCCGGCGCACCAGCGGGTGCACGATCTTCTTGTCCGTGCCCACCGCGTAGAAGGCCTCCTCGACGCCCGCGCATTCGCCCACGCACACCAGGCCGTCGCGCTGCGTGAGCTTGTCGCTCATCAGCGCCGCAGCCGGGAACACGCCCATGCCGGCCGCGCCGAAAGTGGCCAGCAGCGCGCTGTCCTCGAACTCGCCGGCCACGCGGGCCCGCACGCCGTGGCGCTCCAGCCAGTGGTCCAGCCGCACGCGCACGGCCGCATGGTCGGTGGGCAGCAGCAGCGGTACGTCGGCCAGCGAGGCGGGGAAGTTGCTGGCCGCCTTGTCGGCCCAGCGCGGATGCGCGAACCAGGCCATGGGCGAGCTGCCCAGCGCATGGCTGTAGACGCGCAGATTGGGGTTGGGCGGCGCCGGGCGGTCGGCCAGCACCACGTCCAGCCGGTGCAGCGCCAGGTCGCCCAGCAGGTCGTCGAACTCGTCCTCATGGCACAGCAGCCGCAGGTGGGGCGTGTCGATGATGGGCTGCAGCAGGCTCTGCACGACCAGCTTGGGCAGACCGTCGGAGATGCCCACCGCCAGCCGGACAGCCGGCGCGGTCGAGGCCTCGCGCACGCGCTCGGGCAGCGTCTCGCCCAGCGAGAACACCTGCTCGGCCACCTCCAGCGCGGCCTGGCCCGCATCGGTCAGCGTCAGCCCGCGCCCGGCCGGCTTCAGCAGCGCCGCGCCCAGGGACTGCTCCAGTTCGCGCACCTGGGTGGACACGGTCTGCACCGACAAGCCCAGCCGCTCGGCGGCCCGCGTCAGCCCGCCCTCCTTGGCCACGGCCCAGAAGTAGTACAGGTGGCGGTAGCTGAAGCTCATGCTCATGGGGCGCTCTTTGCAGGTTTTGCAGAAGTATTTCTTCCTGATTCTCTGCTTTTTTAAACGGGACGCGAGGCCTAGTCTGCAAGCCGTTTCATTCCCACCAGGAGTTCGCCATGCAAGACCGTCCCCGCTCCGTCGCCATCGCGATGCCTTATGGCAGCGTGATCGACCGCGGCACCGCCCATCGCGTGCTGCGCAACACCTATGCCCTGCTGTCCATGACGCTGCTGTTCAGCGCCGCCGTGGCCGCAGCCGCCGTCGCGTTCAGCCTGCCGGCGCCCGGCCTCATCCTGACGCTGGTCGTCTACTTCGGCCTGCTGTTCGGCATCCACAAGCTGAAGAACAGCGGCGCCGCCGTGGGCCTGGTCTTCGCGCTGACCGGCTTCATGGGCTGGACGCTGGGCCCGCTGCTGACCCGCACGCTGAGCCTGCCGTCCGGTGCGCAGACCGTCATGCTGGCCCTGGGCGCCACGGGCGCGGTGTTCCTGGCCTTGTCGGCCTACGCGACCACCACCAAGCGCGACCTGTCGTGGATGGGTGGCTTCCTGTTCGCCGGCATGATCGTGGCGCTGCTGGCCGGCCTGGCCGCGGTGTTCTTCCAGATCCCCGCGCTGGCGCTGACCGTGTCGGCCGTCGTGGCCCTGCTGTCGGCCGGCCTGATCATGTACGAGACCCAGCAGATCGTGAACGGCGGTGAGACCAACTACGTGCTGGCCACGGTCAGCCTGTTCGTGTCCATCTTCAACCTGTTCACCAGCCTGCTCAGCCTGTTCGGCTACGGCAGCTCGGACGACTGAGCCCTGCGACCCGGGAGGCCTGCATGAGCATCCGCGACCTGGCCTCCCGGCTGCGTACCGCTGCCGGCCCGCGGCCGCCGGGCCCCGTGGCCCGGGGGGGGCGGGCCGAAGCCCATGGCGGCGCCTGGCAGGCCAGCCTGCTGGTGCTGCTGGCGACGCCCTGCCTGCTGCCCATCCCGGGCGTGGGCAGCGTGCTGAGCGTGGGCCTGGCCTTGCTGGGCCTGATGCTGCTGTGGCAGGCGCCGCACGACGACCTGCCGCCGCGGCTGGGCCGCATCAGCCTGCCACGCGAAGGCGCCAGCCGCAGCCTCGCGCTGCTGGCCCGCTTCTACGAACTGACCCATCGCCTCACCCGCCCGCGCCTGACCCATCTGGCCGGGCCGCTCGCCCGCTGGTGGCTGGGCCCGATGACGCTGGCGATGGCGCTGCTGATCTTCCTGCCCATTCCCTTCGGCAACCTGCTGCCCGCCGTGTCGCTGATGCTGGCCGGCGTCTCGCTGGCGGCGCGCGACGGCCTGCTGATGCTGGTCTCCATGGGCGTGGGCGCCGGCGCGCTGACCGCCTCGGGCGCGCTGATCGCGCTGGGCTGGCAGGCCTGCGCCGCGCTGCTGGGGCTGGCCTGACGCGCAATTGACGTTAACGTCAATTGGACGCCTAGAATCCGTCTCCGATCAAGGAGACAAGCCATGACCGATCTCGCCGCCGACCACAAGGCGCTGGCCGAGTACCGCCCGACCCACAAGGTCCGTTTCGTCACCGCCGCCAGTCTGTTCGACGGGCATGACGCCGCCATCAACATCATGCGGCGCATCCTGCAGGGCATGGGCGCCGAGGTCATCCACCTCGGGCACAACCGCTCGGTGGACGAGGTCGTCACCGCGGCGTTGCAGGAGGATGCGCAAGGCATCGCCATCAGCAGCTACCAGGGCGGGCACGTCGAGTACTTCAAGTACATGGTGCAGCTGCTCAAGGAGCGGGGCGGCGCGCACATCCAGGTGTTCGGCGGCGGCGGCGGCGTCATCGTGCCGGCCGAGATCCGCGAACTGGCCGAGCACGGCGTGCGCATCTTCAGCCCCGAGGACGGCCAGCGCATGGGGCTGCAGGGCATGATCGGCGAGATGGTCATGAAGGCCGACCAGGACTTCAGCGTGCATGCGCCCAAGTCGCTGGACGCCATCACCGGCCACTCGGAGTCCGCCTGGCGGTCGCTCGCCCAGCTGCTGACGGCGCTGGAGAACGGCAAGGCCGACGCCGCGCTGGTCGACGCGCTGCGCGCCCAGGCGCAAGGCATCCAGACGCCCGTGCTGGGCATCACCGGCACCGGCGGCGCCGGCAAGAGCAGCCTGACCGACGAGCTGATCCGCCGGCTGCGGCTGGACCAGGGCGATCAGCTCCGCGTGGCGCTGATTTCCATCGACCCCTCGCGCCGCAAGAGCGGCGGCGCGCTGCTGGGCGACCGCATCCGCATGAACGCCATCGGCCCCTGGGCCCAGGGCCAGCGCGTCTTCATGCGCAGCCTCGCCACCCGCGACTTCGGCAGCGAGATCTCCCCCGCCCTGCCCGACGTCATTGCCGCGGCCAAGGCGGCCGGCTTCGACCTGGTCATCGTCGAAACCTCCGGCATCGGCCAGGGCGATGCGGCCATCGTGCCGCTGGTCGACATCCCGATGTACGTGATGACGCCGGAGTTCGGCGCCGCCAGCCAGCTCGAAAAGATCGACATGCTGGACTTCGCCGAATTCGTCGCCATCAACAAGTTCGACCGCAAGGGCGCGCTGGACGCGTTGCGCGACGTGAGCAAGCAGGTGCAGCGCAACCGCGAGGCCTTCGGCCAGTCGCCGGAGACCATGCCGGTGTTCGGCACCATGGCCAGCCGCTTCAACGACGACGGCGTGACGGCGCTCTACCAGGCGCTGAAGGCTCGGCTGGGCCTGGGCCCGGGCCGCCTGCCGGCCGTGAGCACCCGCCACAGCACGCACCAGACCCCCATCGTGCCGGCCGCCCGCGTGCGCTACCTGGCCGACATCTGCGAGACCGTGCGCAGCTACAAGGCCCGCGCCCGCCGCCAGGCCGCGCTGGCTCGCGAGATCCAGCAGCTGGAAGCCAGCCGCGCCATGCTGCAGGCCGCCAACCCCGAGAAGAACGGCGCCCGCACGGCGCTGGCCGAGCTGGCCGAGCAGCGACGCGCCCGGCTGGACAGCGACGCTCGCCAGTTGTTGGCGCAATGGCCCGACATGGTCAAGGCCTACGCGGGCGACGAGTACGTCGTGAAGATCCGCGACAAGGAGATCCGCACGTCGCTCGTCACGCAGAGCCTGTCGGGCACCAAGATCCGCAAGGTCGTGCTGCCGGCGTATGAGTGCCACGGCGAACTGCTGAAGTGGCTGATGCTGGAGAACGTGCCCGGCAGCTTCCCGTTCACGGCCGGCGTGTTCGCCTTCAAGCGCGAGGGCGAGGACCCGACCCGCATGTTCGCGGGCGAGGGCGACGCCTTCCGCACCAACCGGCGCTTCAAGCTGGTCAGCGAGGGCATGCCGGCCAAGCGCCTGTCCACCGCCTTCGACTCGGTGACGCTGTACGGCGCCGACCCCGCGCCGCGGCCGGACATCTACGGCAAGGTCGGCAACAGCGGCGTGTCCATCGCGACGCTGGACGACATGAAGGTGCTGTACGACGGCTTCGACCTGTGCTCGCCGACCACCTCGGTGTCCATGACCATCAACGGCCCGGCGCCCACCATCCTGGCCATGTTCATGAACACGGCCATCGACCAGAACCTGGACAAGTTCCGCCGCGACAACGGCCGCGAGCCCACGCTAGATGAGGCCGCCAAGATCAAGGACTGGGTGCTGGCCAATGTGCGCGGCACGGTGCAGGCCGACATCCTGAAGGAAGACCAGGGCCAGAACACCTGCATCTTCTCGACCGAGTTCAGCCTGAAGGTCATGGGCGACATCGCCGAGTACTTCGTGCACCACAACGTGCGCAACTTCTACTCGGTCAGCATCTCGGGCTATCACATCGCCGAAGCCGGCGCCAACCCCATCAGCCAGCTGGCGCTGACGCTGTCCAACGGCTTCACCTTCGTGGAGGCGTATCTGGCGCGCGGCATGCACATCGACGACTTCGCGCCCAACCTGAGCTTCTTCTTCAGCAACGGCATGGACCCGGAGTACACCGTGCTGGGCCGCGTCGCGCGCCGCATCTGGGCCGTCGCGATGCGCGACCGCTACGGTGCCAACGAACGGTCCCAGAAGCTGAAGTACCACGTGCAGACCTCGGGCCGCAGCCTGCATGCGCAGGAGATCGCCTTCAACGACATCCGCACCACGCTGCAGGCGCTGATCGCGATCTACGACAACTGCAACTCGCTGCACACCAACGCCTTCGACGAGGCGATCACGACGCCCACCGAGGACAGCGTGCGCCGAGCGATGGCCATCCAGCTCATCATCAACCGCGAGTGGGGCCTGGCGAAGAACGAGAACCCCAACCAGGGCGCCTTCATCGTCGACGAGCTGACCGAGCTGGTGGAGGAGGCCGTGCTGGCCGAGTTCGAGCGCATCAGCGAGCGCGGCGGCGTGCTGGGCGCGATGGAGACCGGCTACCAGCGCGGCCGCATCCAGGAGGAAAGCCTGCACTACGAGATGCTCAAGCACACCGGCGAGTACCCCATCATCGGCGTCAACACCTTCCGCAACCCCAAGGGCGAGCCGGTGCCGGAGCACATCGAGCTGGCGCGCTCGACGGACGAGGAGAAGCAGTCGCAGCTGACGCGGCTGGCGGACTTCCACGCCCGCCACGCGGCCGAGGCGCCGGCCATGCTGACGCGCCTTCAGCAGGCCGTCATCGAGAACCGCAATGTGTTCGAGGTGCTGATGGACGCCGTGCGCGTGTGCTCGCTGGGCCAGATCACGAACGCGCTGTTCGAGGTGGGTGGGCAGTACCGCCGCAGCATGTAACAACCGCAGCCAGGCCGCAGGCTACTGCCCCAACCTGACCCTCAGCCGCCGCCCGGCCACCTCGGCCTGGAAGCTGCCGTCCGCCTGCACCCGCCAGTCCGCCAGCCCGATGGGGGTCACCAGCGCTGCGCGCGCGAGGTCTCCCTGCAGGCTGATGACGACCAGCTGGTCGGCCGCCGGCTGCGGCCCAGGGTTGACGACCTTGGCCAGTGCCTCGGGCAAACTCAGCTCACCGCGACAGAGCCCATCGGCATCACGGCGAAAGTGGGCCTGGCCCTGCAGCGCGGCGCCGTCCAGCTCGCCCTCGAACCGGCTCACCGTCAGCGGGCAGGCCTGCGCCACCAGGCCGGCCACCGGCGCGCGGAACGGCGCGCTCAGCAGCTCGGCACTGCGCTCGATGGACGAGGTCCACATCACGTTGGACAACAGGCTGACGCTGGTGCCACGGTCCTCGCCCTCCGGCCACAGCAGCAGCACGCTGCGCGCCCCCAGTGTGGCGCCGGCATGGTGGACCAGCGACTGGCCCTGCGTATCCGTGCCCAGACGCCAGCCAAAGCCCATCTGGAAACTCCGCTCGCCCACCGGCTGGCCGGCGTTGTCCAGCACCGGCTGCCACATCCAGTCGCGCGTGGCGGCATCCACCACCCGGCCCTGCAGCACGCGGCCACCCCATTCGGCCAATGCGGGGGCGCTGGCGGCCAGGCCCGCACCGCCCCAGCTGTAGCTGAAGTCATGCGCCGGTGCCGGCTGCACACTGCCCTTGGCGTATTCGTAGGCGACGGTCATGGCGGCCGAGGCGCCGGTCTCGTCAGGCCCGATGGCCAGCCCCGGCGCAACCCGGCTGCGCAGCAGGTCCAGATAGGGCAAGCCTGCGGCCGCTTCCACGGCCGCGCCCAGCAGCGTGTAGCCCCAGGACGAGTAGGCGTAGCGGCTGCCCGGCACCGACTGCAGCTCGCGGCCCTTCAGGTGCACCAGCGACTCCCGCGCGGTGGCGTGGTGCGTGCTGCCGCGCGTGACGTCGCGCCACTCGTAGTGCGGCATGCCGCTCAGATGGGCGGCCAGCTGGCGGGGCGTCGTGGCGCCCAGCGCGGCATCCAGCTCGGGCAGCAGCGGGCCCACGGGCTTGTCGGGGTTCAGCCGACCCTGGGCCTTCAGCTGGGCGGCGGCCGTCACCGCAAAGACCTTGGACACGCTGGCCAGCCGAAAGCGCGTGTCGGCCTGCACCGGCAGCTGTTTCTCCACATCGCGCCAGCCGCTGCCGCCCTGCCAGCGCAGCCGACCGTCCTGCCAGACGGCAGCGGCCATGCCGGGCACGGCGGCGGCCTCGCGCATCGCGTCCAGCAGCACCTGCGCATGGCGCTCGGGCGTGGGTTGGGCCGCCGCAGCCTGGGCCGCGGCAAGACAGATCAGCGTGAGGGCGGCTCGCATGGTGCCGGCATTCTGGTCAGCGCCACCCGGCCATGCCAAAAGTCAACGCGTCTGGATGAGCTGCATCTGCGCCTTCACGCGCTGCAGCATCGGCGACGGCGGCGTGATGCTGGCATCGAAGGGATGCAGCCGCTGCCCGCCCACGGCGGCCATGATCTTGCGCACGTACAGCCGCGTCTCGGCGTAGGGCGGCACGCCGAGATACCGGTCCACCGCGCGCTCGCCCGCGTTGTAGCCGGCCAGCGCCAGCTGCACGTCGCCCTCGAAATAGGCCAGCAGCCAGCGCAGATAGGCCATGCCGCCGCGGATGTTCTGCGCCGGGTCGGTGATCCGGGTGACGCCGAAGCGCGCCGCCGTGTCGGGGATGAGCTGCATCAGGCCCATGGCCTTCTTGGGCGACTCGGCGGCGGGGTCGAAGTTGGACTCGGCCGCCATGACGGCCAGCACCAGCGCGGGCGACAGCTGGTACTCGGGCGCCATCAGCTTGACATAGTTCACCAGCGCCGGCGGCGCCTGCTGCGGCAACGGCAGGCTGGCCCACAGCGAGACGGCCGCGGGCGGCCGGTTGCCGCGCGGCGCGGGCCTGGGCGCCACGACGGGCTCGGGGTCGGTCTCGGGCGGACGCAGGCAGGGCGGCGGATCGCCCAGCGGCGTGCCTCCCATGCGGTCCAGGATGTTTTGCGCCTGCACCATGCCCTGCTCGGCCGCGGCGGCGAACATGTGGGCCGCCTCGGCGTCGTTGCGCTGGATGCCGCGCGCATTGGTCAGCATCCAGCCCAGGCTGTACTGGGCCTCGGCGTCGCCGTAGCGGGCGGCGCGGCAGTACAGCTTGGCGGCGGCCACCTCGTTGCGCGGCACGCCGTCGCCGTACTCCAGCGCCTTGGCCTCCTGGCGCCAGCGCTCCACCTGCGACGGCACCACCGGCCCGCGCTCGCCGGGCGGCATGGTGGGTCGGGGCAGCTGCTCCAGCGTCAGCGTGGGCAGCTGGGCCAGAGCGAGCAGCGGGGCGAGCGTCAGGGCGGCGAACAGGCGTTTCATCAGGGCCGCAAGTCTAGATTCGGCCCGGCGCCGCCCCTCAGGCTGGCGCGCGCCCCGGCCGCGTGTCGCGCTCGATGCGCCCGTCCACCAGCTCCACGGTGCGGTCGCAGCGCTCGGCCAGGCGCGGGTCGTGGGTGACGATGAGGAAGGAGGTGCCCAGCTCGGCATGCATGCGCCGCATCAGCTCGAAGACCTCGTCGGAGCTGGCGCGGTCGAGGTTGCCGGTGGGCTCGTCGGCCAGCACCAGCGGCGGCCGCATGACCAGCGCCCGCGCGATGGCCACGCGCTGCTGCATGCCGCCGGACAGCTCGTTGGGCCGCTTGTCCATCGCACCGGCCAGGCCCACGGCTGCCAGCACCTCGCGCGCGCGCTCGCGCTGCGCGCGGCTGACCTGGCCCTCGCGCATCAACGCCGGCAGCGTGACGTTCTCCAGCGCCGTGAAGGCCGGCAGCAGGTGGTGGAACTGGAACACGAAGCCCAGCGCCGCCCGGCGCTTGAGCGTCAGCGCGGCATCGTCCAGCTGGCCCACCTCCTCGCCCTGCAGCCGGTAGCTGCCCTCGGTCAGCGGCTCCAGCAGGCCCAGGATGTTCAGCAGCGTGCTCTTGCCGGAGCCGGAGGGGCCGATCAGCGCGACGAACTCGCGCTCGTGCACCGCCAGCGAGATGCCGTGCAGCACCTCGGCCTCGTTGGGGCGGCCGACGTTGTAGCGCTTGCGCACGCCGGCCAGCTGGATCAGAGGTTGCGTCGTGCTCACAGCCGTATCGCCTGTGCCGGGTCCAGCGCCGCCGCGCGCCGCGCCGGCGCCACCGCGGCCAGCACGCCGCAGGCGGTGGCCATCAGCGCGATGCGCAGCGCCAGGCCGGGCGCCAGCGTGATGGCGAACAGCGGCAGCCCGTCGGAGCCGCGCACGAACGTGGTGAAGGCCCAGATCAGCACCACCGCCAGCAGCACGCCCGCGGCCGAGCCCACCGCCCCCACGACGGCGCCCTGCAGCAGGAAGATGCGCAACACCTGGCCCCGCGTGGCGCCCATGGCGCGCAGGATGCCCACCTCACGGCGCTTCTGCACCACCGACACCACCAGCACGCTGGCAATGCCCAGCACCACCACGATCATGACCACGCCGCGGATCAGCGCCGTGCTGACCGACTGCGCGTTCAGCGCCGACACCAGCTGCGCATTCAGCTGCTGCCAGCTCTCCACCTTGTACGGATAGCGCCGCGCCAGCTCGGCCGCCAGCGGCGCGGCGGCCCAGACGTCGGTCAGCGTCATCTCCAGCTGCGTGGCCGCGCCGGGCAGGCCCACCAGGCTTTGCGCGGCGCGCAGCGGCAGGTAGACGGTGCGGCGGTTCAGCTCGCGCACGCCCAGGTCCACCAGCGCGGTGATGCGGGCGGTGTCGGTCACATTGCCCTGCGGCCCGGCCACCACGACGGTCACGCGGTCGCCCACGCGCACGCCCAGGTCGGCGGCCAGCTCGCGGCCCAGCATCGCCTCGCCCGGACCCAGCCGCGCCTGGCCGGCCACGACCTTGCGACGCAGGCCCACGATGCGGTCGTAGCGGTCCAGCTCCACGCCCATCAGCGCGATGGCGCGCGAGGCCTCGCCGCGCAGCGCCAGCCCCGCGCCCGAGACCATGGGCGACACCGCGGCCACGCCCGGCAGGCCCTCCAGCACCGGCAGCAGCGCCTGCCAGTTGACGATGGAGCGCAGCCGCTGCGCGCGCGGCTGCAGCTGTGCCAGCGCCACGCTGCCCGAGGCCGGCGGCGCGGGCGGCAGCACCTCGTCGTAGGGCGCGGACAGCGTGATGTGCGCCTGCGCGCCCAGCGTCTTCTCCAGCGTGTTGCGCTGCAGGCCGCTGATCAGCGCCGAGATGTAGGCCACCACGGCCACGCCGGCCGCCACGCCCACGACGATGAGCAGCGTCTGCATGCGGCCTTCGCGCAGAAAGCGCAGCGCGACCCGCCACTCGAAGCCGAAGCGATGCCGCATGGTCAGCGGCCGAAGGCCTGGCCCATGGCGCCGCCGGCGTCGTCGCGCGAGGCCCCGCCGCGCGCGCGGGCGCCCGCCGTCGTGTCGGCACGCGCGCGGCTG
>JBKBVY010000115.1:0-10756 GCA_046289335.1 Roseateles sp.
GCGGCTGACCAGCATGCCGCTGAGCTGGAAGGGGCCGCTGAGCGTCAGGTCGCCGTCCGCGATGATGACGACCGGGTCCGTCACGGCGCCGATCACCCGGTTGCTGCTGATGGTCAGCGGTCCGTCCACCCAGAGGATGCGCGTGCCGGCCTGGTAGGCGGCCTGCAGCGCCTCGGCGCAGTCGCCCGCGCAGGTCACCTTGCGCAGCGATGGATGGAGCACGTAGCGCGAAGCCTTGGCACCCATGAACATGCGGAACGGGTCGGCGTCGGACTTGCTCAGCTGCGGGTCGTCCTGCACCTGCGCCAGGCCGGGCGGCGTGCCCGGCACGCTCTGCAGCCGCTCCTCCACCAGACCCGACAGCTTGCCCCCCGCCAGCACCAGCAGGCCGGCCGAGCCAGGAGCGGTGTTGTGCAGGCCCAGCCCGCCGCCGCTGGCCGTGATGTTTCCCTTGGCCACCAGCGGAGCGGCGGGCGGCGAGCGCACCGCGCTGACCAGCGCCAGCAGGCCTTCCTGCATGCTGGAGGCCTGGTAGCTCTTCACGTTGGTTTCGCCCAGCTTGCAGCTGTCGACGTTGCTGCTGGAGCAGCCGTAGGACGTGACCTTGAACAACCCACCCTTGGTCGTCGGATCGATGACGATGCCAAAGCTGGGAACCAGGTCGGTGCTGGCGACGGCTTCCAACTCGGCTCGCTTGCCGTAGTCCGGGCATCGGCAGGACCAACCGTCGGCCTTGCGGACGCAGTCGGCGGCCATCACGCCGAAGGTCTGGGACGGCATGTTCCTGAGCACACCCCGGTCCTCGGGCAGGAACTTGAGATAGCGGTCCACGAAACGGCTGCCGCCCGTCGATGCGGGCTTGCAGCTCTCGTCGATGGCGGTGCTGTTCAGCATGGCCACGGCCCATTCGATGCCGGCCTCGGACATCTCCTGCGCCATGCTGCTGCGGTAGTAGCTGTTGGAGATGCGCTGCTCGAACAGCATGCTGCGGTTGGCATACGCCGCCAGCAGCGCCATGATGAGGAACAGCATCATGACGACCACCAGTGTGGCCGCCCCCTGCTGGCCGCGCGCGGCGCGAAGGCGTGCGAGGGGCTTCATGCCGGACATGCCCCCGTGACGGCGTCGGCCCGCACGCGCTCGGTGCCGCCGAGCGTGCGCACGACGGCGCCGTCGTGGACAGCCCGCCCCCGCAGCGTGAAGTCGATGCGGCGCACCTGCTGACGCGGGCAGTTGGCGCCGGCGCAATCGGTATCGCAGAACTCCGACAGCGCAATGTCCTGGGTGCTGAGCTGGAAATCGAAGTCGATGATCTCGACCGTCGTCGGATCGGTGACCGGCTGCCA
The DNA here is from genome assembly GCA_046289335.1 of Roseateles sp. Classification (GTDB taxonomy): domain Bacteria; phylum Pseudomonadota; class Gammaproteobacteria; order Burkholderiales; family Burkholderiaceae_C; genus Pelomonas. The sequence goes on from JBKBVY010000115.1 coordinate 1,347, forward strand.
GTTGCCGGTGCCGTCCGCCTTCAAGCCCAGCTTGAGGTACAGGGCCTTGCTGCGCTTGTCCCAGCGCACGCCGAAATGTTCCTTGGCCTGTGGCGTGTCGCTGATGACGAAGACGCCCAGCGGTCCGCTTCGCGCATAGGTGTATTCCACGGAGCGGACCTCGCTGCTGTCGACCTCCGTGATTTCCATGAACGGGTTGGCGCTGGCTGCTTGTGCGGGCTCTTCCGCCGCCGATCCCACGCCGCTGGCGGGCACATAGGCCAGATAGGTGGCATCGCCGCGGAAGCCGGCGCGGCGCAGGTCCTGCTGCAGCAGGTCGGCCGCGGCACGCAAGTCTTGCTGCACCTGGGTCTCCAGCATGAGCCGGCGATGCTCGGTGATCTGGTTGACCGCCACCATGGAAGCGCCGGCTGCCACGATGAGGCCCACCGTGATGCCCACCATGAGCTCGACCAGGCCCAGGCCGCGCTGGCGCCATGAGGTCCTCATGACGCGGCCTCCCTGATCGAGCAGGCCGGGAAACCGCTCATGCTGCCGTCCGGCGTGCAAGTCCGGATCCGATTGGCGGCGTTCAGTTCCACCCGCAGTTGCGCGCCCGTGCGCTTGCCCTTCACGTTCACCTGGACGTCGGCGATGCTGGTGGAATAGGTATTCCGCCCGAAGGTGACCCGGTTCTTCAGGGGCCCCCACTTGGACGCCGTGGCCTCGAAGCTCACCCCGTCCGCATTCTTGACCTGGAACACACGCAGCACGGGCACGGCCACAGCGCCGCACATGGAGGCCCGCGGCAGGTAGCACTTGCAGAGGTCGCTGACGTGATAGATGTTCGCCGAGGCGCAGCTCACCAATCCCTTGGGGTCCTTCTCCAGGTGCACGGTGATGTTCTCGCCGACCGTGTTGGCCTCCGATCGCGCATAGCTGAGGATGTTGGCCACCTCTAGCGCGACTGCCGCCACGCGCCGGCGCTCCAGCAGATCCAGCAGCGAAGGGGTGCCGACGGCCAGCAGCGTGCCCACGATGGCCACGCTGACCATCACCTCGATCAGGCCCAGCCCGCGACGACGCGCCAGGGAGTCCGGGGAAGGGCGCCGGCGCATGATCATTTCCTCACTTGGCCCAGCAGAGCGACGAGGTGTCGGCATCGGCCGAGGACAGCGACTCGTAGCTGACCGACGCCGCCTCGACGCGGATGCGCAGCTTGGCGCACTGGCTGTCGCTGGCCTGCTGGCTGTCGGAGCGGGCGGTCGCCGTGACCAGATAGCCACCCACCAGGCTGGCGGATTCGCCGAGGCCGGCAATGTCCAGCGTGTAGTGGTTGGTGATGCGCGAGGCGTCTATGCCCAGGTCGGTCAGCGTGGAGGCGTAGGCGCTGCGGTTGCCGCGGTAGCGTTCCTGGGCCTGCACCACGGCCGTCAGCACCTTGACCGCATCCGCGCGCCGACTGCGTTGCAGGTGCGAGGTGTAGACCGGATAGGCCACCGCCGCCAGGATACCGACGATGGTCACCACCACCATCAGCTCGATGAGGGTGAAGCCACGCGGTGCCGGGCGGACGGAGGTACGCATGGGCGCGATTCTGGGCATGGCCCGCACGGCACCTGTAACGGACGCCGCCGTTCGTCCGTTCAGCGTTGCCGCTGGTCGGCGTCCACCATGAATGAGGGGCTCAGCTGCAGCGCGGCAGCGCGCCCATCTTGGCACCCACGGCACAGCTGCGCACCCGGCCGGTGATGGCCACGACCTGCCGGATCGCCTCGCCGTTGTTCAGTGCCAGCTCGATGCTGCCGGTCTGCGTGACCAGGCCTTGGCGATGCTGGAACTGCAGCGTCTCGGCATTGCTGCGCAGCCGCATGGGCGTCTTGCCGCCGACCCAGACGGCCTTGATGAGCGCACTGTCCGTCGACTTGCAGACAGCCTGGCCGCCGGCGCAGTCGCAGCCGTCCTTGACGCCGGTGTGGATGACGTAGCAGGCGTTGGCGCCTTTGCCGCTGATGCGGAAGAAGACCGAGTCGGCCGTGCGCACCGCCTCGCTGCGGGCCAGCCGCAGATCGCCGCCCAGCGCCTCCGCCTGGGCCCGCAGCGTCTGGGACTGCTTCAGCTGCGTCAGCGCCGGCAGGGCCTGGCTGGCGAGCGTGGCGCAGATGCCCAGGCCCACGCACAGCTCGACCAGCGTGAAACCGTTGCTGTTGCTGCGGGCGGTGGTGGTGCGCTTCATGGTGCTTCCCCGGTTCGTTGCGGATGAACGAACTCTAGGAAGCGGCCATGGCGGCGTCTTTCCCTCCTAAGGCGGAACGGCGGGGGAGGGTAGCGGACGCCTCCCTCCGGAATCCCTCCAAAGGGGGATAGGGTTTGCCCGGATCAGATCTCGCGGATCAGCTGCCGGAACTCGTCCACATCCTCGAAGCTGCGGTAGACCGACGCGAAGCGGACGTAGGCCACCTTGTCGATGCGCTTGAGTTCACGCATGACCAGCTCGCCGAGGCGGGTGGACGCGATCTCGCGGGCGCCGCTGGCCAGCAGCTTTTCCTCGATGCGGTTGATGGCCGCGTCGATCTGCTCGACGCTGACCGGCCGCTTGCGCAGCGCCAGCTGCATGGAGGCGCGCAGCTTGGCGGGGTCGAAGTCGGCACGCCGCCCGTCCTTCTTGACGACCGACGGCAGGGCGATGTCCGCCCGCTCGTAGGTCGTGAAGCGCTTGTCGCAGGACAGGCAGCGGCGCCGGCGCCGGACGACGTCGCCCTCGTCCGATTCCCGGGTCTCGGCGACCTGGGTCTCGGTGTGAGAGCAGAACGGGCAGCGCATTGGCCTGAATTAACCGCGGTAGACCGGGAAGGCGGCCGTCAGCGCGGCGACCTTCTCGCGCACGGCGGCCAGGTTGGCCTCGTCGTGCGGGTTGTCCAGCACGTCGGCGATCAGGTGGGCGGTCTGGCGGACCTGCTCCTCCTTGAAGCCGCGCGTGGTCATGGCCGGCGTGCCCAGGCGGATGCCGCTGGTGACCATGGGCTTCTGCGGGTCGTTGGGGATGCCGTTCTTGTTGCAGGTCATGTGGGCGGCGCCCAGGATGGCCTCGGCTTCCTTGCCGGTCAGGTTCTTGGGGCGCAGGTCCACCAGCATGACGTGGCTTTCCGTGCCGCCGGAGACGATGCGCAGGCCACGCGCGATCAGCGTGTCGGCCAGCACCTTGGCGTTGGCGACGACCTGCTGCTGGTAGGCCTTGAACTCGGGCGTCAGCGCTTCCTTGAAGGCCACGGCCTTGCCGGCGATGACGTGCATCAGCGGACCGCCCTGGATGCCGGGGAAGATGGCCGAGTTGATCTTCTTGGCGATGTCTTCCTTGTTCGTCAGGATGATGCCGCCGCGCGGGCCGCGCAGGCTCTTGTGCGTGGTGGACGTGACGACGTCGGCATGCGGCAGCGGGTTGGGGTAGACGCCCGCGGCGATCAGGCCGGCGTAGTGGGCCATGTCCACCATGAAGTAGGCACCGATCTCCCTGGCGATCTTGCCGAAGCGCTCGAAGTCGATGCGCAGCGAATAGGCGGAAGCGCCGGCAATGATCAGCTTGGGCTTCTTCTCGCGCGCCAGGGCTTCCATGGCGTCGTAGTCGATCTCTTCTTTGGCGTTCAGCCCGTAGGAGATGACGTTGAACCACTTGCCGCTCATGTTCAGCGGCATGCCGTGGGTCAGGTGGCCGCCTTCGGCCAGGCTCATGCCCATGATGGTGTCGCCGGGCTGCAGCAGTGCGAAGAACACGCCCTGGTTGGCCTGCGAGCCGGAGTTGGGCTGCACATTGGCGAACTCGGCGCCGAAGAGTTGCTTCAGGCGGTCGATGGCCAGCTGCTCGACCACGTCCACGTACTCGCAGCCGCCGTAGTAGCGCTTGCCGGGATAGCCCTCGGCGTACTTGTTCGTCAGCTGGCTGCCCTGGGCCTGCATGACGGCCGGCGAGGTGTAGTTCTCGCTGGCGATCAGCTCGATGTGGTCTTCCTGGCGGCGGTTCTCGTTCTGGACAGCCGTCCAGAGCTCGGGATCGACCAGGGCGAGGGTGGAGGTGTTGCGGTCAAACATGGCAGGTGTTTCCGAAGGTCAGGCGATGAATCCCGGCGCTCCACGAGCGGGCGCGAGGTCCGGGCTGCCCAGGCGAACGGCTGAAGACGGCTTTGGCCGCCGCCTCACGCTCCCCGGTGGTGGCCCACCTCGGGTCCGCTTGTGACCCTGATCGCCAGTCGCGTGAGCCGCCAGTGTAGTTCAGCGCAGCAGCGCCACCTGCTCGCCATCCCCGCCCATGGGCGCCGACGCGGCTTCGCGCAGCGGCGCCGGGCGAGCTGCGGCCGCGGCGTTCACCGGCACGCTGCGTCCGGCGGCGACGGCCTTGAGCAGGTCGTGCTCGCCCAGCACGCGGCCCGCGTAGCCGGTGTCGTCGGCCAGGTTGGCTGCGCCGACGTAGTAGCGCAGGCCTTCTTCCAGGCCGCCGGCGCGCTGGATGCATTCCTTCAGCACCTGCACGCCCACCCGCAGGTTGGTCACCGGGTCAAAGGCGGCATGCGTGCCGCCAAAGGCTTCGTACTTGTCGTCGTGCACCCGGGTCATGACCTGCATCAGGCCTTGCGCACCCATGGCGCTCTGGGCGAAGGGGTTGAAGCCCGACTCGATGGCCATGATGGCCAGGATCAGCGTGGGCTCGACCTTGGCGCGCTGGCCGACGGCCCAGGCTTCCTGCACCAGCCGGCTGACCGGCTCGGGCGCCACGCGGTAGCGGCGCGCCAGCCAGTGGGCAACCGCCGCCTGCTGGCGGCTCAGCGCGCGCGGATCGACCGCGGTGGCGCGTGCGACGGCGTCCGGCTCGGCCGACGCCAGCAGGATGTTGCCCTCGGCCTCGGCGCGGGCCTCCTGGCGGGCGTTCAGCCAGCCCAGGGTGGCGGATTCGACCTTCTCGCGCAGGCCGGCCTGGCTCGTGAACACCAGCAGCACCGCCACCACGGTCAGGCCCACCAGGGCCAGCGTGTTGTGGCTGACCACGAGCAGGCCGTTGCCGATGTCCCGAACGAACAGCGAGGCAGCGTCCCGCGCATGGCGAGCCAGGGTGATGAGGTCTTGACGTGTCGTCATGCGACTCCTTGTGTCGCAGCCCTCCGCAGCCTGCCGGCATGGCGGTCTGGGAGGAGCGACGGTGATAAGTTCCGGCCTTCAGCAGAGGGCAGCGGCGCCTTGGCGCCCGGCAGACCCGGCCGGCTGGGCTTCAGTAGAAACCCGGAAGCAGTGAATTTTACGAAGCGAAGATAACCCGTCAAGGCTGTTTGGGTTGTTCAAAACTACTTTTGGTTATGAAATACAGTGACCTGCGGGACTTCATGGACGGGCTGGAGCGCCTGGGCGAGCTCAGGCGCGTGCGCGAAAGCGTGTCTCCAGTGCTGGAGATGACGGCGCTCAGCGACCACGTGCTGCGTGCCGGCGGGCCGGCCTTGTTGTTCGAGGCGCCGACCGGGTTTTCCACCCCCGCCTTGACCAATCTTTTCGGGACAACGCGACGCGTCGCATTGGGCATGGGCGCTGAGTCTTTGGCCGATTTGCGCGACGTCGGTCGGGTGCTGGCCAGCCTCAAGGAACCCGAGCCGCCCAAGGGCCTCAAGGACGCTGGCAAGCTGCTGCAGATGGCCAAGGCGCTGTGGGACATGAAGCCCGCGCTGCAGCGCCGTGCGCCTTGCCAGGAGGAAGTCTTCGAGGGGGCCGACATCGACCTCGGCCGGCTGCCCATCCAGACCTGCTGGCCCGACGACGCCGCCCCCCTGATCACGTGGGGGCTGGTCATCACGCGGGGCCCCACGCGGACCCGCCAGAACCTGGGCATCTACCGCCAGCAGCTCATCGGCGCCCGCCAGGTCATCATGCGCTGGCTGGCGCATCGGGGCGGGGCACTGGACTTCCGCGACTTCGCGCTGGCCCATCCCGGCCAACCTTTCCCGATGGCCGTGGCGCTGGGGGCCGACCCCGCCACCATCCTGGGCGCCGTCACGCCGGTGCCGGACAGCCTGTCCGAGTACCAGTTCGCCGGTCTGCTGCGCGGTTCGCGCACCGAACTGGTCAACACGGGCGTGGGCGGCGAGCGCCCGCTGCAGGCGCCGGCCTCGGCCGAGATCGTGCTGGAAGGTCACATCCCGCCGGCCGCGCCGGGCTACACCGGCGTCAGCGAGCGCGGCGTGCCGCTGAAGGAGAAGGGTGGCTACCTGCACGCGCTGGAGGGGCCGTTCGGCGACCACACCGGCTACTACAACGAGCAGGACTGGTTCCCGGTGTTCGAGATCACCCGCCTGACGCAGCGCCGCAACCCCATCTACCACTCCACCTACACCGGCAAGCCGCCGGACGAGCCGGCCATCCTGGGCGTAGCGCTCAACGAGGTCTTCGTGCCCATCCTGCAGAAGCAGTTCCCGGAGATCGTCGACTTCTACCTGCCGCCCGAGGGCTGCAGCTACCGCATGGCGGTGGTGTCCATCAAGAAGTCCTACCCCGGCCATGCCAAGCGGCTGATGTTCGGCATCTGGAGCTTCCTGCGGCAGTTCATGTACACCAAGTTCATCGTCGTGGTGGACGACGACATCGACACGCGCAATTGGCAGGAAGTGATCTGGGCCATCACGACGCGCATGGACCCGGTGCGCGACACCACGCTGGTGGACAACACGCCCATCGACTACCTGGACTTCGCCTCCCCGGTCAGCGGCCTGGGCGGCAAGATGGGGCTGGACGCCACCAACAAGTGGCCCGGCGAGACCGATCGCGAGTGGGGCCGCAGCATCAGCCTGCCGCCCGAGGTCACGAAGCGGGCCGAAGCGCTATTCGGACAACTCTTCTTGAAGGCTTGAGGTCGCTCGCCTACTGTTGCTAGGCCTTTTCAGGCAATCCCTCTGGCGCAATCTTTGCGCGCCAGGAGCCCAGTGGCAGATCGCCTCTGAGCCCCACGGTGGCCTCGCCACCGACCCCGCCCGGCCTGCAAGCCCGGCGGGGTTTCTCATTTGGGCGCCCCGTTCAGCGGCCGCTCCACCAGGCCAGCGTTTCGTAGACCAGATACCTCACGCGCGCGAAGCCGGCGGGGGAGGGGCACCAGTCGGAAAAGCTGGTCAACGCATCGTCCCGCAGCCCGACCGGGGCGGGCACGATGCGCAGGCCCAGCGCCGCGGCCTGGGTCTCGAAGGCGCGCAGCGCGCGGCGCATATGGGCATCGTGTGTGACCAGCAACACCTGCCTGACCCCGGCCTGGGCCAGCAGCGGCAGCGTGTTGGCGGCGTTCTCGCGGGTGTCGCGCGAGCGGTCCTCGGCCCAGCGCAACGGCAGGCGGTAGTCCTCGGCGGCGACGCGGGCCGCCACGCTGGCTTCCGACTGGCGCAGATCCGGCGCGGCCCAGCCGATGCCGCCCGAGAAGCCCAGCGGCCAGCCGGTGCGGCGGGCCAGCCAGACGCCGTAGGCCAGCCGCTCGGCCGTCACTTCCTTGGGTGCGGCCTGGCCGTACTCGGGCAGGTGGCCGCGCACGCCGCCACCCAGCACCAGCACGGCGCCGTCCGGGCTGCCGCGCAGCGCCGCGAGCTGGGCCGGCGCCAGCGCCTTCGGCTGGCCCAGCGCACGGCTGAGCAACTCGCCGGCCGCCTCGGTGGCCGAGAACCACAGCAGCGCCAGCGCGAGGCCCAGCAGCCAGCCGCCGCCGCGGCGCTGGCGCTTCAGCCGCCAGCCGCCCCAGGCCGCCAGCAGCAGCCAGGGCGCGGGCGGCATGGCGACCGCAAGCAGCAAGGACTTGAAGTGGGCGTAGTCGAGGGCGAGGTTCACGCGCGGCATCATCGCCGACATCAATAATGCGCCGCCGTGATGACCGCCCTCCGTTCCCCCATCCGACTGGCCCTGTGGGCGCTGGCCGCGCTGTCGGCGCTGTTCGCGCTGCTGCTGATCGCCGTCACGCTGGCGCTGCCTGGCTGGGCCTCGGGCCGCGGCGTGGCGCTGGCCAGCGAGGCGCTGGGGCGGCCGGTCAGCATCGCCCGTGTGCAAGTCCAGCCCTGGCGGCTGGCCGTGGTGGTGGAGGGTCTGGCCATCGCCGGCCGCGACGCCGCTGCTCCGCCGCTGCTGACGCTGGAGCGGCTGGAGGCGGCGCTGTCGCTGCGCTCGCTGCTGCGCGGCCATGCGGTCGTGGAGTCGCTGCAGCTGGTGCGGCCCGAGCTGCGTCTGGCGCGGCTGGCCGAGGGCCGCTATGACGTGGACGACCTGATCCGGCGCTTCTCGGCGCCGCCCGCCGCCACCGAGCAGCCGGCCGTGGAGTTCGCCGTCTACAACATCGAGCTCAGCGAGGGGCGCCTCCTGTTCGACGACCGCCCCGTGCAGCGCCAGCATGAGTTGGCCGACCTGCGGCTGGCGCTGCCTTTCGTGTCCACCATAGCGACGGACGTGGCCGTGCAGGTGCAGCCGCGGCTCAGCGGCCGGCTGGACGGCGTGGCCTTCGACAGCCATGCCGAGGCGCTGCCGTTCGCCGACGAGGCCAGCGCGCGGCTGTCGCTGCGGGTGGCCGGCTTGGACCTGGCGCCGCTGGCCGCCTACCTGCCCGCCGATCTGCCCTTGCGGCTGCGCGCCGGGCAACTCGATGCGGACCTGGCGCTGGACTTCGCCGAGCGCCCGCGCCAGCCACCCGGCGTGAAGCTCAGCGGCACGCTGCGGCTGCACAGCCTGTCGCTGACCCGGCCCGATGGCGCACCGCTGCTGGATCTGAAGTCGCTGGACCTGCCGCTGGCCGACGTGCAGCCGCTGCGTCGGCAACTGGCCCTGGGCCAGGTGCGCCTGGAGGCGCCCGACTGGCGCGCCGCGCCGCTGCCGTCGTCGCGGGGCGGCGCCGCCGCCGGCCCGCCCTGGCAGCTCGCGGTGGCCGGGCTGGCAGTGCAGAACGGACGTGTGAGCGCGGCTGACCTGGTGCTGGAAGACATCCAGCTCCAGCTGGGCGCGGCCGCCTGGCCGTTGAAGCGGCCGGTGCAGCTGGACGCCAGCCTGCGCCTGGCCTCGGGCACGCTGGCTGCGCAGGCACGCCTGGCGCCCGAGCGCCTGCAGGTCGACGCCAGGCTGGGCGATCTGGCGCTGGCGCCCCTGGCGCGCTGGCTGCCGCTGCCGGCCGCGGCGCGGCTGACGGGCGGACTGTCGGGCCATGCCACGCTGAGCGTGGACCAACCGCTGGCCGAGAGCGCCGCCGGCCGTGCCCGGCTGGCGCTGCGCGACTGGCGGCTGGGGGATGCACGACTGAGCCTGGCCGGCCAGCCTGTGCTGACGCTGGCCGATGCCGAGCTGGACCAGGCCGAGATCGATGTCGCCAGGCGCCAGTTGCGTCTGGGCAGCCTGCGGCTGGATGCGCCGCGCGCCCAGCTGGCCCGCGACGCGGACGGCCGTCT
>JBKBVY010000116.1:0-10605 GCA_046289335.1 Roseateles sp.
ACTTGGCGGGGCAGCCGAAGTTCAGGTCTATGCCTTCGGGCTTGAGCTCGGCCAGCCGCGCCGCGTTCTCGGCCAGGCACTGCACGTCGGAGCCCAGCAGCTGCGGATGCACCGGCACGCCGGCGGCCGTTCGGCCGCCCGCTTTCAGCTCCGGCACGATGCGCGTGAACACGCGGGCCGGCAGCAGCTGGTCGGTCACGCGGATGAACTCCGACACGCAGCGGTCCACGCCGCCCACGCGCGTGAGCACGTCGCGCAGGATGTGGTCGAGCAGGCCTTCCATCGGCGCCAACAGGATCATGGAGCCCCCCGCCCGCCAGGTACGTCGGTCGGCCCCCCGAGGGGGCGCGGGCCGGCTTGGGGCGGCACGGCGCTCGGCCCGCAGGCGGGGTTGTCCTGGTTCATCAGGTAGAGCCGCAGGTCGAACTCCAGCTGGAAGTAGTCCGGCTCCATGTGCTGGCACAGCGCGTAGAAGGCCTTGTTGTGCTCCAGCTCGCGCAGGTGCGCCAGCTCGTGCACGACGATCATGCGCAGCAGCGCGGCCGGCGCTTCCCTGAACAGCGTGGCGACGCGGATCTCGCGGCGCATCTTCAGCCTGGCGCCCTGCACCTGCGTGCGGCGGGTGTGCGTGCCCAGCGCCTGCTGCAGCACGCGCAGCTTGGCGTCGAAGCCGACGAAGTTCAGCGGCGGCGCGTTGCGCAGATGGCGGGTCTTGAGGTCGTTCACATAGGTGAACAGCGCGCCATCGCTGCGCACCTCGTGGCGCTCGGGGTAGCGGCGTTGCAGGTAGTCGGCAAGGCGCCCTTCGGCGTGCAGCGCCTCGGCCTGGGCAATCAGCTCGGGCGGATAGCCTGCGAGGTAGCGCGCGGCACTGGCAAGATGGGGCGATGTCATCGGAGAAATTCAGGATCAGGCTGGCGCCGCAGGGCGCCATTTTCGACTGCGCGCCGGATCAGCCCCTGCTGCTGGCCGCACTGGCGGCCGGCATCGCCCTGCCCTGGTCGTGCCGCAACGGCAGCTGCCGCAGCTGCATCGCGCGGCTCATCGAGGGGCGCATCGAGCACCGCATCCCCTGGCCGGGGCTGTCGGCCGAGGAGAAGGCCGAGGGCCTGATCCTGCCCTGCGTGGCCGAGCCCCGCAGCGACTGCGTGCTGCACCCGGGCGCCTGAGCTCGTCCACAGCGGCTGTGGACAAACCCGTGAACAGCCTGCGGGCTGTACCCCCAAGTCCTTGGCACAACAGTGCTTTTCTTGCGCTGCCGCAGATTGAGGCAGTGTGCCGCCACGGGACAATCGCAGCATGCATCGCACTATCTTCACGACGCCCGTCGTCAGCACGATGCTGCGCGGCGTTTCGCTTGCCTGGCTCAAGCTCGCGGGCTGGACCGTGCAGGGCCAGCTGCCACCCGAGGCGCGCAAGAGCGTCTTCATCGCCGCCCCGCACACCAGCAACTGGGACCTGCCCTATACGCTGTTCGCCGCGTTCGCATTGCGGCTGACGCCGTACTGGATGGGCAAGGCGTCCATCTTCAGGTTCCCGTTCGGCGCGCTGATGCGCTGGCTGGGCGGCATTCCGGTGGACCGCAGCAAGGCCAACAACCTGGTCGCCGCCTCGGCCGCCGCACTGCAGGCGGCCGACGGCCCGGTGCAGCTCATCGTGCCGCCCGAGGGCACGCGCAGCAAGACGTTGTACTGGAAGACCGGCTTCTACTGGATCGCCGTGACGGCCAAGCTGCCCATCGTCATGGCCCACATGGACTATCCGCGCAAGCTCGTGGGCCTAGGGCCGCTGTTCACCCCCACGGGTGACGTCGAGGCCGACATGGCCGAGATCAAGCGCTACTACGCCCAGTTCAAGGGCAAGAACTCAGACCAGTTCACTCACGAATGAGCCCCACGTCCAAAGACCCGCTGCACGGCATGACGCTGGAAGCCATCGTGAATGCGCTCGTCGAGCACTTCGGCTGGCGCGAGCTGGGCGAGCACATCGCCATCAAGTGTTTCCAGGTCGACCCCAGCGTGTCGTCCAGCCTGAAGTTCCTGCGCAAGACGCCGTGGGCGCGCGCCAAGGTCGAGAGCCTGTACCTGTTCATGCGGCGCGAGCAGGCCCGCGCCGCCAAGGCCTAGCGGCCGCCGGTCTCCGGAAGTTCGATCTTCACTTCCAGGACCTCCAGGTCGCCCTGGCGCTCCATGTGGACCTTGATGTCGTCCGGGTTGATGGACACGTACTTGCTGATGACGGCCACCAGCTCGCGCTGCAGCTGAGGCAGGTAGTCAGGGCTGCTGCTGCGGCCGTTGCGCTCGTGCGCGAGGATGAGCTGCAGCCGCTCCTTGGCGACGCTGGCCGAGCTCTTTTTCTCGCCGAGGAAGAAGTTCAGGAATCCCATGGCCTGACCTCCTTCACTTGCCGCCGAAGACGCGCTTGAACCAGCTGGGCTTCACCGCCTCGGTGAAGCGCATGGGCTTGTCCTCGCCCAGGAAGCGGGCCACCACGTCCTTGTAGGCCTCCGACACGTCGCTGCCGGCCAGGTGGATGGCCGGCGTGCCCTGGTTGGAGGCCTGCAGCACGCTCTCGCTCTCGGGGATGACGCCGATCAGCGGCGTGCGCAGGATCTCGTGGATGTCGTCCAGGCTCAGCATCTGGCCGCCCTCCACGCGGTTGGGGTTGTAGCGCGTGATGAGCAGATGCTCCTTCACGGGCTCGGCGCCCTCGATGGCCCGCTTGGTCTTGCTGGACAGCATGCCCAGGATGCGGTCGCTGTCGCGCACCGACGAGACCTCGGGGTTGGTGACCACGAGCGCCTCGTCAGCGTAGTGCATGGCCATCAGCGCGCCGGTCTCGATGCCGGCGGGCGAGTCGCAGACGATGTAGTCGAACTCCATGGCCTTGAGCTCGTCCAGCACGCGCTCCACGCCTTCCTGCTTCAGCGCGTCCTTGTCGCGCGTCTGCGAGGCGGCCAGGATGTACAGCTTGTCCAGCTGCTTGTCCTTGATGAGGGCCTGCGTGAGCTTGATCTCGTCGTTGATGACGTTGATCAGGTCGTACACCACGCGGCGCTCGACGCCCATGATGAGGTCGAGGTTGCGCAGGCCCACGTCGAAGTCGATGACGCAGGTCTTGAAGCCCCGCATCGCGAGGCCGGTGGCAAAGCTCGCGCTGGTGGTGGTCTTGCCAACCCCGCCCTTGCCGGAGGTGACGACGACGATCTTGGTCATCTGGGTGTTTCCTTGCGTGTGATCAGGATTGCAGCGGCTGCAGCAGCAGCTTCTCGCCCTGGAGATAGACCTGGGCGGGCTTGCCCGCCACGTCGGCGGGCAGGGGGTTCTCGGCGGTGCGGTAGATGCCGGCGATGGCCAGCAGCTCGGGCTCCAGGCTCTGCGCGTAGATGCGCGCCGACGTGTCGCCGCGCGCGCCGGCAATGGCCTTGCCGCGCAGCGGCGCATAGACGTGGATGCTGCCGTCGGCAATGACCTCGGCGCCATGGCTGACGACCGCCAGCACGACCAGGTCGCCGCCCTTGGCATAGACCTGCTGGCCGGAGCGCAGCGGCTTGTCGATCACCAGCGTCGGCGCCGGCGCGGCAGGCTTCTCGACCACCTTCTCGACGATGACCTCGCGCACCACTTCGCGCACGACCTCGCGCGGCGCCTCGGCCGGCGCTGCGGCGAGGCCAGGCTCCTCGGCCGCATCGGCCAGGCCCAGCTCGTGTGCCAGCGCCAGCTCGTCGGGCGTCGCACCCGCCACCGCCACCGGCTGCAGCTGGCTGGCGCGCAGCAGCGCCACCAGCGCCCGCAGATCCACCGGCGCCGGGCCGTCCAGCGCCAGCGCGGCCTGGCCTTCGATGGCCGCGGCCGCAGGCGCACGGGCCACCTGGCTCAGGTCGATGACGACGGGCTCATGCTCGAAGCCGCCCTGGCCGGCCCGCGCCGCCCAGTCGGCGGCGATCTCTGCCATGTCGGCGCTGTGCAGCACCAGGCCCAGCAGGCTGAACCGGCGCGACTTCAGCTCGAAAGTGCCGGCGCGCGACGCGCTCCTGCCGCGCCCGCTCTCCCTTGTCGTCTCCGCCATTGCCCCGCTGCCGCCCGTTCAAAAGGCCGCGAGTTTAGCCGTCGCCTACACACCCCTCGCTTGGGGACTGCCCCCAAACGCGCCGCGGCCGCCGCCTCAAAAAACGGCAGCGCAAGCGCGCCGGCGGCCGATCAAGCACTTAGAGCTGCTGTCGGCAGCCGGCCCACAGACTTGTCCACAGCGGACGGGGACAAAACCCCGGCGCCATGTCATCCAGACGCGTGACATCGGCCCACCGGCGCTTGACTTATCCCCACTTTCGGAACCCGTCAAGCCCCGCCGCCACCGCCCGATCATGCGCTCATCACCTCCGCTCATATGTCGCTAAGTGATTGATTCATATAGGGCACTCTCAGCTGCCTAGAAATTGAGCAACCTAAGCGGAGGCCCATTGCACAAGGGCTTGGCGGCGATGCAGGGCGGTTCTCCACAAAGTTTTCCACAGACTCCGTGGATAGCTTGAAGAAGTATTACGAATCAGTGACTTAACCGCGATCCTTGATGCGCCGTGGAGGTTTCGGCGCCAAGTGGGGAGCACCGGACCGGCCGGCGCACGCTACATTGGGCCGGTCCGTCCCCCAGGAGAGTCCAGTTGGCCACCCCGAACTACAGCTACGAGAAACGCCAGCGCGAGCTGGCCAAGAAACGCAAAGCGGAAGAGAAGCGCCAGCGCAAGCTCAACGGCAAGCCCGCCGAGGCCGGCGATGCCGAGGCTCACGCGGCGGACGGCGAGGCGCCCCCGGCCCAACCTGGCGAGCCGGACAAGCCCGCCTAGCCTCCTAAAATCGGCGGTTTTCCCGCGGCGCTCCCGCCGCCGTCCACGAGGCCCCCGCCGCCATGCCCCGCCAGCTCTTCGTCACGACCGCCCTGCCCTACGCGAACGCCGGTTTCCACATCGGCCACATCATGGAGTACACCCAGGCCGACATCTGGGTGCGCTTCCAGCGCATGGCGGGCTCGCAGGTGCACTTCGTCTGCGCGGACGACGCCCACGGCGCGCCCATCATGATCGCGGCCGAAAAGGCCGGAAAGACGCCGCAGGACTTCGTCGCGGGCATTGCCGCCGGCCGCAAGCAGTACCTGGACGGCTTCCACATCAGCTTCGACAACTGGCACTCCACCGACGGGCCGGAGAACCACGAGCTGTCCAAGGCCGTCTACCTGGCGCTGCGCCACAACGAGCTGATCTCCACCAAGACCATCGAGCAGTTCTTCGACCCCGAGAAGTCGATGTTCCTGCCCGACCGCTTCATCAAGGGCGAATGCCCCAAGTGCTCTGCCCGCGACCAGTACGGCGACTCCTGCGAGGTGTGCGGGGCGGTCTATGCGCCCACCGAGTTGAAGAACCCCTACTCCGTGCTGTCCGGCGCGACGCCGGTGCTCAAGACCAGCGAGCACTACTTCTTCCGCTTGAGCGACCCGCGCTGCGTGGACTTCCTGACGCAGTGGACGCAGGAACCCGGCCGCCTGCAGCCCGAGGTGCTGAACAAGATCCGCGAGTGGTTCGAGCCCGATGAAGAAGGCAACAACCGCCTGAGCGACTGGGACATCAGCCGCGACGCGCCCTACTTCGGCATCGAGATTCCCGACGCGCCGGGCAAGTACTTCTACGTCTGGCTGGACGCGCCCATCGGCTACCTGGCCTCGCTGAAGAACTACTTCGGCAAGATCGGCAAGGACTTCGACGCCTTCATGGCCGATGACGCCGTGGAGCAGATCCACTTCATCGGCAAGGACATCACCTACTTCCACACGCTGTTCTGGCCGGCCATGCTGCACTTCAGCGGCCGCAAGACGCCCAACCACGTGTTCGTGCACGGCTTCATGACCGTCAACGGCGGCGAGAAGATGAGCAAGAGCCGCGGCACCGGCCTGGACCCGCTGAAGTACCTGAGCCTGGGCCTGAACGCCGAGTGGCTGCGCTACTACATCGCCGCCAAGCTCAACGCCCGCGTCGAGGACATCGACTTCAACCCCGAGGACTTCGCCGCCCGCGTCAACAGCGACCTGGTCGGCAAGTACATCAACATCGCCTCGCGCGCCGCCGGCTTCATCGCCAAGCGCTTCGACGGCCGCCTGAGCGGCGACCTGGGCGTCGAGGGCTCGGCGCTGCTGGAGACGCTGCGTGCGCACAGCGGCGCGATCGCCGAGCTGTACGAGACCCGCGAGTTCGGCAAGGCGCTGCGCGAGATCATGGCGCTGGCCGACAAGGTCAACGAGTTCGTCGACACGCACAAGCCCTGGGAGCTGGCCAAGCAGCAAGGCATGGATGCCGCGCTGCACGACGTCTGCAGCGTCTGCATCGAGGCCTTCCGCCTGCTGACGATCTACCTCAAGCCGGTACTGCCGGCACTGGCGGCCCAGGTGGAAGCCTTCCTGAAGGTGGCACCGCTGCAGTGGGCCGACAGCGCCCGCGCCTTGGGCGCCCACCAGATCGGCATCTACCAGCACCTGATGCAGCGCGTGGACCTGGCCAAGGTCGAGCAGCTGTTCGAGGCACCGCCCGCACCCAAGGTCGTGCCCGGCGGCGAGGACATCGCGCCCGAGATCAAGATCGACGACTTCGCCAAGGTGGACCTGCGCATCGCCAGGATCGTCAAGGCCGAACACGTCGACGGCAGCGACAAGCTGCTGCGCCTGACGCTGGACGCGGGCGAAGGCCGCCTGCGCAACGTCTTCAGCGGCATCAAGGCCGCCTACAAGCCCGAAGACCTGGAAGGCAAGCTGACCGTGCTGGTCGCCAATCTGGCGCCGCGCAAGATGAAGTTTGGCGTCAGCGAAGGCATGGTCCTTGCTGCCAGCCATGCCGATGAGAAATCCAACCCCGGCATCTTCGTCCTCCAGCCCCACGACGGTGCCCAGCCGGGCATGCGAGTCCGCTAAGGCGCGACAGGCCAGCGCCTCACCGCTGCTCATGGCCGTCTCGTACGCCCGTCGCCTGCTGGCCGTGGAGCGCACGCCCGAGGGCAATGCCCACCTGGGCTGGCTGCTGGCCTTCGTGGCCGGCGCGACGAACGCGGGCGGCTTCCTGGCCGTGCACCACTACACCTCGCACATGACGGGCCTGGTGTCCGCCGCGGCGGACGGCCTGGTGCTGGGCCAGCACCAGGCCTGGCGGCTGGCGATCGGCGCCTTGCTGTTCTTCATCGCGGGCGCGGCAACCACGGCCGTGCTGGTCAACATGGGCCGGCAGCGCCAGGCGCACAGCATCTACGCCCTGCCGCTGCTGCTGGAGGCCGCCTGCCTGCTGGCCTTCGGCCTGATGGGCGCCTGGCTGGCCAGCCTGCAAGGCCTGCTGGTGCCGGCCACGGTGGCCATGCTGTGCTTCACGATGGGCCTGCAGAACGCGCTGATCACCAAGGTGTCGCGCGCCGAGATACGCACCACCCACGTCACCGGCATCGTCACCGACCTGGGCATCGAGCTGGGCCGGGCCCTCTACGGCATGGGCGGCACGCCGGTCCATGTGAACACCGCCAAGCTGCGGCTGCTGGGGGGCCTGCTGCTGGCCTTTGCGGTGGGCGGCGTGGCGGGCGCCTGGGCCTTCAAGGCCATCGGCTATGCGGCGACGCTGCCGCTGGCCGGTGCGCTGGCCTTCCTGGGCCTGGTGCCGGCACTGGACGACCTGGTGCGCGCACGCGGCCGATAAAATGCCCGGATTCGATCGAGAGTCCCGCCATGCCGCTGTTCTGGAAACCCTACAAGTCCGACGTCACCCAATTCATCGAGCAGCTCAAGGCCCAACGCCCCACGCTGGAGGCCGAGCAGCGCGCCGGCCGCGCCCTGCTGTGGGACCGTGAGCAGGACCGCGCCGCCCAGGCCGGCTTCAACCAGGCCCGTGTGCCGCAGAAGCCCTACGTCTACCAGACGGACAGCAAGTAAGCCGTGAACCCGGCCGTGGCTGACGAGCCCAGCCACACCGAGTCCGACCTGCCCGAGACGGTCGACACGGTCGCCGTCGCGCGCCGGTACGGCGAGCCGCTGTTCCAGATGCCGCTGGACCTCTACATCCCGCCGGATGCGCTGGAGGTCTTCCTGGAAGCGTTCCAGGGCCCGCTGGACCTGCTGCTCTACCTGATCCGCAAGCAGAACTTCAACATCCTCGACATCCCGCTGGCCGACGTGACGCGCCAGTACCTGAGCTATGTCGAGCAGATCCGCGCGCACAACCTGGAGCTGGCCAGCGAGTACCTCCTGATGGCGGCCATGCTCATCGAGATCAAGTCGCGCATGCTGCTGCCGCCCAAGAAGACCGAGGACGGCAAGGAAGCCGAGGACCCGCGGGCCGAACTGGTGCGCCGCCTGCTGGAGTACGAGCAGATGAAGCTGGCCGCCCAGCGGCTGGACCGCCTGCCGGTGCTGGGCCGCGACTTCCTGCGCGCCCAGATCCACATCGAGCAGTCGCTGACGCCCGTCTTCCCCGACGTGAACGCGGACGACCTGCGCGAGGCCTGGCTGGACATCCTCAAGCGCGCCAGGCTCAACCAGCACCACAAGATCAGCCGCGAGCAGCTGTCGGTGCGCGAGCACATGAGCATCGTGCTGCGCCGGCTGCAAGGCCAGCGCTTCGTCGAGTTCGAGCAGCTGTTCGACGTGAGCCGCGGTCAGGCCGTGCTGGTGGTCACCTTCATCGCGATGCTGGAGCTGGCGCGCGAACGCCTGCTGGAGATCACGCAGGCCGAGGCCTTCGCGCCGATCTACGTGCGCCTGGCCTACACGCCCACCTGAACGGCGCTCAGCGACCGCGCAGCTTCTGCACGGCCATCACGGTGCCCAGCACGATGGCGCCGGCGAGGATGCCCGTCAGGCCGTTGGCGCCGTTCTCGATCAGCGCCGCCACGCCCCAGGAATGCCCGGCCACCCAGTGCTCGACGGCACGGTGCAGCGCCGGGATGCCGTGCACCAGGATGCCGCCACCGACCAGGAACATGGCGGCGGTGCCGACCACCGACAGCGTCTTCATCAGCCACGGCGCCATGGTGAGCAGGCCGCGACCCAGCGCTCGGGATGCCGCGCTGGCACGGCGCGACAGCCACAGGCCCGCGTCGTCCAGCTTCACGATGCCAGCCACCAGACCGTAGACGCCCACCGTCATCGCGATCGACACCGCCACCAGCACGGCCAGTTGGTTCGTGAAGGAGGCGCCGGTCAGCGTGCCCAGCGAGATCACGATGATCTCGGCCGACAGGATGAAGTCGGTGCGGATGGCGCCCTTGATCTTGTCCTTCTCGAACTGGACCATGTCCACCTGCGGATCGGCCACGGCCTGGGCCAGTGCCTGGTGATGCGCCTCGTCCTCGGCCTTGCTGTGCAGGAACTTGTGCGCCAGCTTCTCGAAGCCCTCGAAGCACAGGAAGGCGCCGCCGATCATCAGCAGCGGCGTGATGGCCCAGGATGCGAAGGTGGCGATGGCCAGCGCCGCGGGCACCAGGATGGCCTTGTTGACCAGCGAGCCCACGCCCACCGCCCAGACCACCGGCAGTTCGCGGTCGGCGTTGACGCCGGTGACCTGCTGCGCGTTCAACGCCAGGTCGTCGCCCAGCACGCCGGCCGTCTTCTTGGCGGCCACCTTGGTCATCGCGGCGACGTCGTCGAGGATCGTGGCGATGTCGTCGAGCAGAACGAAAAGGCTGGAGGCCATGGGAGGAGCGGTCGTTGAAAAGACCGCGATGCTAGCCGCCCGGCTCAGCGGTAATGGCGAGCCAGGCTCTCGGCGATGCAGACGGGCTTGCTGATGCCCTCGGCTTGAACCGCCACCTCCACCGTCAGCTGCATGGCACCGCCGGCCACCTCGTCCAGCGCCAGCAGCTTGAAGGCCGCGCGCAGCCGGCTGCCCACCGGCACCGGCGCCGTGAAGCGCACCTTGTTGAGCCCGTAGTTGACGACCATGCGCGTCTCGCGCACCGCGAAGCCGGTCTCGAAGAAGTAGGGAATCAGCGACAGCGTCAGAAAGCCATGTGCAATCGGCCCGCCGAAGGGGCCGGCCTTGGCGCGCTCGGGGTCGACATGGATCCATTGCCGGTCCTCGGTGGCCTCGGCGAAGGCGTTCACGCGCGCCTGGTCCACGGTGATCCAGTCGCTGTGGCCCAGCGGCTGGCCCACCAGGGCCTGCAGTTCGGCAAGGGTCTCGAAGGTACGCATCGGGGATGTTTTTCGCAAGAAGCTGACGTGGGACGACGGTAACCTACCTGCGCAACGTGCAGCACTACTACCAGCTGCGCGAGCTGGGCGTGCAGCACATCGAGCGCGAGACCTTCGACGCCGCGCGCCGCCAGGCCATGCGCTTGCGGCAGCACAACATCGAGGTGCTGGAGCGCATGGCGCAGCTGCGCGGCGACGAGAAGGCCTTGATCGCCGCCGCCAAGCTGGGCCGTCAGCAGTTCGAGGAGCTGCTGGCGGCCGAGCGCGAGGCCGATGACGCCCACCGCCGCGCCCAGCAACACGGCTGGGACCGGCAGGGGTAGCGCGGCGACAATCGCAACCATGTTCGCCCCGTCCCAGCTCGAAGTCCGGCGCTTCTTCTGCGCCACCTACCGC
>JBKBVY010000117.1:0-10588 GCA_046289335.1 Roseateles sp.
CCGCATGCTGGTGCTGGACCGCGAGGCCGCGCTGGAGAACACCGGCCACGGCTCGCCGCTGCCCAAGCTCAAGCATGGCGGCCCCGGCCGCGCCGGCGGCGGCGAGGAACTGGGTGGGCTGCGCGCCGTCAAGCACTACCTGCAGCGCTGCGCGGTGCAGGGCTCGCCGACGATGATCTCGGCCGTCACCGGCGAGTACCAGCGCGGTGGCGCCGTCACCGAGAGCGAGGTCCATCCCTTCCGTCGCTACTTCGAGGACGTGGAGGTGGGCATGAGCCTGCTGACCCACCGCCGCACGGTCAGCGAGGCCGACATCGTGGCCTTCGGAGGTCTGTCGGGCGACTACTTCTACATGCACTTCGACGAGGTCGCGGCCAAGGCCTCGCCCTTTGGCCAGCGCATCGCCCACGGCTACTTCGTGCTGTCGGCCGCCGCGGGCCTGTTCGTCAGCCCGGCGCCGGGGCCGGTGCTGGCCAACTACGGGCTGGAGAACCTGCGCTTCGTCACGCCGGTGGCCATCGGCGACACCATCCAGGCGCGGCTGACCGCCAAGCGCAAGATCGACCGCCCGCCGCGCGACGATCAGCCCGCGCAAGGCGTCATCGGCTGGGACGTGGCGGTGACCAACCAGCGCGGCGAGCTGTGCGCCAGCTACGAGATCCTGACGCTGGTGGCGAAGAAGACGGCGGGCTGATGGCAGCGCCGGCGGCGCTCAGTGCGCTGCCGGCGCTTCCGCGGCGGCCTTCAGGTCCGCCCGGCGGGCGCCGGTGAAGCGCTTGGCCCAGTAGGCGTCGCGCATGTCCTCCACGCGCACGGCACTGCCGGTGCGCGGCGCGTGGATGAACTTGCCTTCGCCCACGTAGATGCCCACGTGGCTGAAGGTCGCGCGCATGGTGTTGAAGAACACCAGGTCGCCGGGCTTGAGTTCGTCGCGTCGGATGGGCAGCAGGCTGCTGAGCTTGGCCTGCTCGTCGGCGCGGCGCGGCAGCACCAGGCCCACGCTCATCTCGAAGATGTGGCGCGTGAAGCCGCTGCAGTCGAAGCCGTTCTCCACCGAATTGCCGCCGCGCGTGTAGCGCACGCCCAGGAAGTTCATCGCCGACAGCACCAGGTCGGACGCCGTGTCGCGCACGCTGGCCAGCAGCCGGGCCGAGCCGCCCGTCTCCGCGGCATTGATCAGGCCGCGCTCGCTGAGGAAGCGGCTGACCGCGTCCTGCGTGGGCTTGGGCGCTGCGGCGTTGGTGCCGGTCTTGTCCGTGGCTTGCTGCTGCTGCAGGCTCTGGCCGTAGGCGCCGGTCATGGTGCCGGGCGGCGGCGCGGCGGGTGTCGTCGCGGCCTGGGCCACGCCTTGCCCATGCGCGGCGCAAGCCACGGCCAGCAGGCCGGCGGCAGCGATGCGATTCAGCAGGGCGACGGGGAACAGGGGCATCAGCGAGTCGGGAGACCGGGAGCGGGCGCGAGGCCGGATAGCGCAGCGGGGACAGCGGCGCGCAGGGTAGGCGGGGCACCCGGCAGCGTCAACAAATGCACGCGAAAAGCCGAGCATTTTCAGGGCAAACCCGGGACCGGGCGGTGCAAAAGTCCGTAAAAACCCTGTAAGGCTTCACGGCAACAGCTTGCGCGAGGTCAGACTGACGTCAGTGCCTGCGGTCCACACTGGCCGCGTGACGCCCATTGCCTACGCCGACTTCCACGCCCGCTCGCTGGCCGAGCGCGACGCCTTCTGGGCCGAGCAGGCCCGCCGCATTGACTGGCGGACGCCGCCGCAGCAGATCTGCGACACCAGCCGCCCGCCGTTCGCGCGCTGGTTCGTCGGTGGCACGACCAACCTGTGCCACAACGCGGTGGACCGCCATGCCGCCGCGCGGCCGGGCGAGCGGGCGCTGATCTGGGTGTCCAGCGAGGTGGGCGAAGAGCGTGTCTACAGCTTTTCGGAACTGCAGGCCGAGGTGGAGACCATGGCCGCCATGCTGGTCGAGCAGGGCGTGGGTGCGGGCGACCGTGTGCTGATCTACATGCCCATGATCCCCGAGGCCGCGTTCGCGATGCTGGCCTGCGCGCGCATCGGCGCCATCCACTCGGTGGTGTTCGGCGGCTTCGCGTCGGTCAGCCTGGCCAGCCGCATCGAGGACGCGACGCCGAAGCTCATCGTCAGCGCCGATGCCGGCAGCCGCGCGGGCAAGCGCATCGCCTACAAGCCGCTGCTGGACGAGGCCATCACGCTGTCCGCCCACAAGCCCGCGGCCGTGCTGATGGTGGACCGCGGCCTGGTGCCTTTCGAGCGCGTGGCCGGCCGTGACCTGGACTATGCCGAGCTGCGCCGTCGCCACACCGGTGCGCGCGTGCCCTGCACCTGGCTGGAGTCCAACAGCATCAGCTACACGCTCTACACCAGCGGCACGACGGGCAAGCCCAAGGGCGTGCAGCGCGATGTGGGCGGCTATGCGGTGGCGCTGGCCACCAGCATGGACTGGATCTTCGGCGGCAAGCCCGGCGAGACCTATTTCTCCACCAGCGACATCGGCTGGGTGGTGGGCCACAGCTACATCGTCTACGGCCCGCTGATTGCCGGCATGGCCACGCTGATGTACGAGGGCACGCCGGTGAACCCTGACGCCGCGGTGCTGTGGAGCCTGGTCGAGAAGTACCGGGTCACGGTGATGTTCAGCGCGCCCACCGCCGTGCGGGTGCTGAAGAAGCACGACGCTGCGCTGCTCAAGCGCCACGACCTGTCGTCCCTGCGCGCGCTGTTCCTGGCCGGCGAGCCGCTGGACGAGCCCACCGCGCGCTGGATTTCCGAGGGCCTGGGTGTGCCCATCATCGACAACTACTGGCAGACCGAGACCGGCTGGCCGCTGCTGACCGTGGCCCACCACATCCCCGGCGTGCAGGCCGTGCCCACGCGCTTCGGCTCGCCGGGCGTGCCCATGTACGGCTACGACGTCCAACTGCTGGACGAGCACAGCGGCGCGGAGCTGAACGAGCCCAACCAGAAGGGCGTGCTGGTCATCGGCCATCCGCTGCCGCCGGGCTGCCTGCAGACGGTCTGGGGCGATGATGCCCGCTTCGTCAACACCTACTGGAAGAGCGTGCCCGGCCGTGAGGTCTACTCCACCTTCGACTGGGGCCTGCGCGACGCCGACGGCTACACCTTCATCCTGGGCCGCACCGACGACGTCATCAACGTGGCCGGCCACCGGCTGGGCACGCGCGAGATCGAGGAATGCATCTCCGGCCATCCGGCCATCGCCGAGGTGGCGGTGGTGGGCGTGGCCGATGCGCTCAAGGGCCAGGTCGCGCTGGCCTTTGCGGTGCCGCGCGAGAGCCCGGCGCCCGATGGGCTGGAGGCACAGGTGCTCAAGCGCGTGGACGAGCAGCTGGGCGCGGTGGCCAGGCCGGCGCGTGTGCTGTTCGTCAGCCTGCTGCCCAAGACCCGCTCCGGCAAGCTGCTGCGCCGCGCGCTGCAGGCCGTGGCCGAGGGGCGCGATCCGGGTGACCTGACGACGCTGGATGATCCCGGCGCGCTGTTGCAGGTGAAAACCCTGCTGCAGAAATAGGGCGTGTCCTTCGGCTGCCGGGATGGCGGCCGGGAGAATCGCGGCCTTCCCACAAGGAGACGCGATGAAACCCGTCCTGACCACCCTGGCCGTGCTGGCGCTTGCCGCCGCTGCTGCGCAGGCTGCACCGCAGCTGCCCGGCCCCAACTTCCCCAGCTACCAAAGCGTGGCCGACGTGCAGACCCGCTGCGACGCCGGCCTCAAGGGCGCCAAGCAGCGCGTGGCGCAGCTGGAGAAGCGCCAGCCCGACGCCGGCTGGCTGGCCGCGCTGGACGACCTGACGGTCTACTTCGAAGACCATCAGTACCCCAACGACTTCATCCTCAACGTCCATCCCGACAAGGCCATCCGCGACGCGGCCCAGGCCTGCTCGCTGCGCTGGGCTGACTTCAACTCCAGCCTGGGCCAGAACGAGAAGCTCTACCGCGCGCTGCGCAAGGCGCCCCAGGCCGACGCCATCGACGCCGAGTTCGTGCGCCTGGCCTCGGCGCAGTTCGAGGACAGCGGCGTCGCGCTGCCCCGGCCGAAGCGTGAGCGCGCCAAGCAGATCCTGGACAAGCTGACCGAGCTGGACCAGCAGTTCAACAAGAACATCCGCGACGCCGGCACCCGCGTCGCCTTCACCGAGGCCGAGCTCAAGGGCGTGCCGGCCAGCGTGTGGGAGAAGGCCAAGCGCGACGACCAGGGCCGCATCGTGCTGGGCGTGGACTACCCCAGCTACGTGCCCGTGATGCGCAGCGCCGAGAGCGAGGCCGCGCGCCAGCGCATGTGGCTGGCCAAGACCAACGAGGGCGGCGCGGCCAACCTGGCACTGCTGGCCCAGATCGTCACGCTGCGCGGCGAGTACGCGAAGCTGTTCGGCTTCGACAACTACGTGGACTTCAACCTGCGCCGTCGCATGGCCAAGGACGGTGCCACGGCCATGAAGTTCCTCGACTCGGTGACCGGCGCCGTCAACGCCCGCGAGAAGGCCGAACTGCAGGAGCTGCGCGCCGCCAAGGCCCGGCACCTGGGCACGGCGCCCGAGGCCACCACGGTGCAGCGCTGGGACGCCACCTTCTACAGCGAGCGCGTCAAGCGCGAGAAGTTCAGCGTCGACCAGAACGCCTTCCGGCCCTATTTCCCGCCGCAGGCCAGCCTGGAGTTCTCCATGCGCATCATCGAGAAGCTGATGGGCGTGAAGTACCAGCGCGTGGACAACAAGTTGTGGCACGACGAGGTGCAGACCTATGTGGTCAGCGACGCCGCCTCGGGCCAGCCCATCGCGCAGATGTATGTGGACCTCTACCCGCGCGACGGCAAGTACAACCACGCGGCCGTCTGGCCGCTGCGCGGCAGCGCCACGCGCGCCGGCCGCACGCCGGCCGCGGCGCTGGTCGTCAACTTCGACCGCCAGGGCCTGACGCTGGACGAGGTGGAGACCCTGCTGCACGAGCTGGGCCATGCGGTGCACGTCAACCTGTCCAAGACCCGCTACGCCGCCACCGCCGGCACGGCCGTCATGCACGACTTCGTCGAGGCGCCTTCGCAGATGCTGGAGGACTGGGTCTATGACAAGAACGTGCTGAAGCTGATGCAGGAGGTCTGCCCCAGCTGCAAGCCGGTGCCCGACGAGATGGTGGCGCAAGCCCAGGCCGCCAAGCACTACGGCAAGGGCGGCCAGTTCGGCCGCCAGCACCTCTACGCCAGCTACGACCTGACGCTGCACCAGCAAGCCAAGCCCGAGCCGCTGCCGCTGTGGGCCAGGATGGAAGGCGCCACGCCGCTGGGCCATGTGCAGGGCACGATGTTCCCGGCCGGCTTTGCGCACATCGCCAGCAGCTATGGCGCGGGCTACTACGGCTACCTGTGGAGCCTGGTGGTGGCCATGGACCTGCGCACCGCGTTCGCGGCCGACAAACTGGATGCCGGCGCCGGCAAGCGTTACCGCGATGCGGTGCTGGGGCAGGGCGCGCAAAAGCCGGCGCCCGAGCTGGTCAAGGACTTCCTGGGCCGCGAGAGCAACTCGCAGGCCTTCTTCGACTACCTGAAGAAGTAGGCCTCAGTGGCCGCAGCTGCTGGCGCCGCAGCTTGAGCCTGCGGCTGCCACCGGCTCGCGGCCTTCCTCGGCGATCTGGCCCGTCACCGGGTCGAAGCCGCGCTGCTCCATCGTGAACACCAGCGCCGCGTCCATCATCTCGGCATGCTGCGGGAACCAGCCTGCCAGCTCGGTGCGCAGGATGTTCAGCAGCTCGCGGTCGTTCAGCTCGGTCGCGTAGCGCAGCGCCTCGCGCATCACGTTCAGCACCATCGCGTGCTGGCTGCTGTGGCAGTTCTGCGGCTCGAAGCCGCAGCGCGCCATCCAGTCTTCCTCCATCGCGAAGTGGGCCTCGGTGTGGGCCAGCAGCGCGTGGTAGGCGGGCAGGGCGTCCTCACCGGCATCCAGCGCGGCGCCGAACGCGTTCAGGTGTTCGACGAACTCCTGGTGGGTGTGGTCCAGCGTCGGCTGGTTCAGGACGAGCTTGTCGGTCCAGGCAAGGGTGGTCATGGCGCGATGCTAGGCAGCCGGTCGGGCGATGTCGTTGAGCAGGCTCAAGCCAGGCGGGCGCGGTGGCGAGCCACTTGGGCGCGCACCTGGGCCGGCGCCGTGCCGCCCAGCACGTTGCGGGCGTTCAGCGAGCCCTCCAGCGACAGCACGTCGAACACGTCGGCCTCCACGCGGGCGTCGAAGGCCTTCAGCTCGTCCAGCGACAGCGCGGCCAGGTCCACGCCCTTGGCGGTTGCGGTCTTCACAGCATGCGCGACGACCTCGTGCGCGTCGCGGAAGGGCAGGCCTTTCTTGACCAGGTAGTCGGCCAGGTCGGTGGCCGTCGCGTGGCCCTTGAGCGCCGCGGCGCGCATGGCCTCGGGCCTGGCCGTCAGGCCGGCCAGCATGTCGGCAAAGATGCGCAGCGTGTCCTTCAAGGTGTCCACCGTGTCGAACAAGGGTTCCTTGTCCTCCTGGTTGTCCTTGTTGTAGGCCAGCGGCTGGCCCTTCATCAGCGTGACCAGGCCCACCAGATGGCCCACCACGCGGCCGGTCTTGCCGCGCGCCAGCTCGGGCACGTCGGGGTTCTTCTTCTGCGGCATGATCGACGAGCCGGTGCAGAAGGCATCGGGCAGCGCGATGAAGCCGAAGTTCTGGCTCATCCACAGGATCAGCTCCTCGGACAGCCGCGACACGTGGATCATCAGCAGCGATGCGGCGGCCGAGAACTCGATGGCGAAGTCGCGGTCGCTGACCGCATCCAGGCTGTTCTGGCAGACGCCGTCCATGCCCAGCGTTCGGGCCACGCGCGCGCGGTCCAGCGGGTAGCTGGTGCCGGCCAGCGCGGCCGCACCCAGCGGCAGGCGGTTGACGCGCTTGCGGGCGTCGAGCATGCGCTCGGCGTCGCGGGCGAACATCTCCACATAGGCCAGCAGGTGGTGGCCGAAGCTGACAGGCTGGGCCACCTGCAGGTGGGTGAAGCCCGGCAGGATGACATCGGCGTACTGCTCGGCCTTGTCCACCAGCACGCGCTGCAGCTGCGTCAGCAGGCCGTCGATCTCGTCGATCTCGCCGCGCAGCCACAGCCGCACGTCGGTGGCGACCTGGTCGTTGCGGCTGCGGCCGGTGTGCAGCCGCTTGCCGGCCAGCCCGACGCGCTCGGTCAGCCGCGCCTCGATGTTGAGGTGCACGTCCTCCAGGTCCAACTGCCACTCGAAGCGGCCGGCCTCGATCTCGGCGGCGATGTCGTTCAGCCCGCGCTGGATGGCCGCGTGGTCCTCGGCGCTCAGGATGCCCTGCGCGGCCAGCATCTCGGCATGCGCCAGGCTGCCGGCAATGTCGGCGCGCCACAGGCGCTGGTCGAAGCCCACGCTGGCCGTGTAGCGCTTGACCAGCTCGCTCATGGGCTCGGAGAACAGGGCGGACCAGGCTTGGGACTTGTTGGCGAGTTGGTTGTCTGACATGGGGCGGGCGTCGGGATTCGGCGCGCACAATCGCGCGCAGCCCGGCATTATCGAACGCCCATGCTCCTGTCCCTGTTCAAGCGCAAGCGCGAGCCGCACCACAGCGTCTGGCACGACTCCGTGCAGGTCAGCCAGTGGCTGGGCTTTGCGCCGACCGAGCTGCCCGAGCTACCGGAGCTGAGCCGCGCGCCGCTGCTGGACCCCACGCGCGCCTTCGACGTCTGCCACGTGGGCCTGGTGCTGCGCGCGGTGCTGGGCGTGCAGCTGCTGCTGGCGCTGGGCATGGCGCTGGTGGCGCGCGACGGTGGCCAGTGGCTCACGCTGACGGCCAGCGGCACCGTGGTGACCATGTTCGCCGTGCTGTCCTGGCTGCTGGTCGTCTGCGCCGCCAAGCGGCTGTGGCCGCGGCTGGCCGAAGGCCTGCAGTGGCTGGCACTGATGACCCTGGGCGCTATCGGCGCCGTGCTGGGCTTTGCGCTCTACAACCTGACCAGCGAGGAGCCGGCGTCGCTGTGGCGCTGGGCCAGCATCGCCGCCAGCGGCGCCAGCGGCGCGGCCGTGCTGCTGGCCTGGCTGAAGCTGCGCGAGCACAGCCAGCGCCCGGCCGACGCGCTGGCCCAGCTGGTGGAGCTGCAGTCGCGTATCCGGCCGCATTTCCTGTTCAACACGCTGAACAGCGCCATCGCGCTGGTGCAGATCGACCCCGCGCGCGCCGAGGGCGTGCTGGAAGACCTGGCCGAGCTGTTCCGCGTCGCGCTGGCGGACTCCAGCGCCTCGGTCACGCTGGCCGAGGAGGTGGAGCTGGCCAAGCGCTACCTGGCCATCGAGCAGATCCGCTTCGGCAAGCGGCTGCGCGTGGTCTGGCAGCTGGACCCGGCGGCCGACGCCGCCCGCCTGCCGCCGCTGCTGCTGCAGCCGCTGGTGGAGAACGCCGTGCGCCACGGCGTGGAGCCCAACGACGAGGGCGGCGAGCTGGAGGTGACGACGCGCAGGCGCGGCGCCGAGGTGGAGATCCGCATCGTCAATAGCGTCGGCGCGCCGGCCCGCACCGCCGGCCACGGCCTGGCGCTGCGCAACGTGCGCCAGCGCCTGCGGCTGATGCACGACGTGGCCGCGCGCTTCGACCTCGAATCCACCGACACTCGCTTCTCCCTGCGCATCGTGATCCCGTTATGAGTTCTGCCCTGCGAGTCCTCATCGTCGACGACGAACCGCTGGCCCGGCTGCGGCTGCGCGGCCTGGTGGATGCCATTGCCGAGCCGCGCTGCGAGGTCGTCGCCGAGGCCGCCACCGGCACCCAGGCCGCCGCCTGGCTGCGCGAGCATGGCTGCGACCTGGTGCTGCTGGATGTGCAGATGCCCGGCGCCGACGGCCTGCAGTTCGCCGACGGCCTGGCGCAGCGCGTCGCCGCGGGCCAGCCGGTGCCGCTCATCGTGTTCGTCACCGCGCACGCCATGCATGCGCTGCGCGCCTTCGAGCTGGACGCGGTGGACTACCTGACCAAGCCCGTGCGCCGCGAGCGCCTGCAGGCGGCGCTGGCCCGCGTGGCCCAGCGCCTGGCCGAGCGCGCGGCCGCGCAGTCGCTGGTGCCGGCCGACCAGCCGCTCGCCGCCGAGGCCGACTTCATCACGCTGACCGACCGCGGGCGCCTCAAGCGCGTGCCGGTGGCCGAGGTGCTGTACTTCAAGGCCGAGCTGAAGTACGTGACGCTGCGCACCGCCAGCGAGAGTCATGTGATGGACGGTGCGCTGTCCGAGTTGGAGCAGCGCTTCGGCGAGCGCTTCCTGCGCATCCACCGCAACGCGCTGGTGGCGCGCTGGGCCGTGCGCGAGCTGGAGCGGCATGCGCCCACCAGCTTCGGCGAGCTGGACGGCGGCGATGGCGGCGAGGCGGCCGACAGCTGGGCCGTGCGCATCGTGCATGTGGACGAATGGCTGGCCGTGTCGCGCCGCCAGGTGGCGGCCGTGCGCGAGGCGTTGGCGGGGTAGGGGCGGTGAGCTCACGCTGGCGCTGGCTGGGGCTGGCGGCGGTGCTGGTGGCCTTGGGCGGTGGCGGGCTGGGCTGGCGGTTCGCCCTGCAGCCCGCCCCGCAGTCCCGTGCTGCCGAGGCCTTGTCGGTGGTGGTCCCTGCGGCTTCGGTGACCGGCGCCTCCCGGGCGGCGGCTCGTCCGCTCAGCGTTGCGTCGGCGACTGTGCCCGGCGTGGGCGATGCCGAAGCGCGGGACCGTGCCGCGCTGATGCAGCGCATGCGCGCGGATTGGTGCGGCTTTGGCGTGGCGGAGGCCAGCCGGCAGAGCGAGGCGGTCTTCGCGAAGGCCGGCGATCAGCCGATTGGCCTGGAGGCGCTGGCCGAGGTGCGGCGTACGCCGGGGGCGCAGGTCCTGGACGAGGCGACCGCACAGGTCCGCCAGCGCTGGGTGGCCGCGCTGCTGCGGCGCGGTGATCCGCGCTCGGTGGCGGTGGCGGAGTCGCTGGGCGGCCCGGACGGCGACGAGGCGCAGTCCCGTGCGCGCCTGCAGGCGCTGGCCCGCACGTCGGCCGACCCCATGGTGACGGCGCTGGCGCTGCAACACCCCTGCGAGCTGGGGCGCTGCAGCAATGTGGATCGCGCGCAGTGGTCGCGGCTGGAGCCGGCCAATCTGCAGGCCTGGCTGGCGCTGCTGGGCGATGCGGCGGCGCGGCGCACGCAGGAGGCCTATGCGCTGGACCGCATGGCCAGCGAGGCGCGCTACTCGCGCAGCTACCGACGCGAGTACCAGGAGCTGCTGCTGAGCCTGCCGCAGACGGACATGCCGGGCCTGGCGCAGGAGGCCGAGTTGCAGTTGCTCATCAGCAGCGCAGCCGTCTGGCCCATGGGCAGCCTGCGGCCATTGACGGACGCCTGCGCGGCGCGGCCGGTGGCCCCGGTCGTTCAGCAGCGCTGCGTGGCGGTGGCCGAGCTGCTGTGGCCGGCCGATGACCTGATGGCGCGCAGCCTGGCCATGGGTCTGGCGCGGCGTCTGGTGGCGGCTCGGCCGGAGCTGCGGCCTCGCGGGGAGCCGCGCGCGCGTGAGCTGGAGGCGC
>JBKBVY010000011.1:0-33686 GCA_046289335.1 Roseateles sp.
GACCCGGGCTGGCGCGCCGACGCGCTGGCCGCGGCGCGCCGGCTGATGCTGCTGCCCGGCGACGACGGCAGCGGCTTCGCGACCGAGGTGACGGCGGAGCAGGACCGCGGCGGCCATGTCGCGCAGCAGCTCAGCCTGCGCGGCGCCCTGGGCGACCGCGTGCCGGCGCTCTACCTGCGCCCCAAGGGCGACGGTCCGCATCCGGCGGTGCTGGTGCTGCACGACCACGGCGCGCGCTTCGACATCGGCAAGGAAAAGATGCTGCGCCCGCTGACCGCCAGCGCCGCCGCCGAGGCCTGGGTGCAGCGCTACTACGGCGGCGCCTTTGTCGGCGACACGCTGGCGGACGCCGGCTTCGCCGTGCTGGCCATCGACGCGCTGGGCTGGGGCGAACGCGGCCGCCCCGGCTTCGCCCGCGACGACCAGCAGGCGCTGATGAACCACTTGCTGCAGCTGGGCCACAGCTGGGCCGGCCTCATCGCCAGCGACGACCTGCGCAGCCACCGCTGGCTGCGCGAGCGGCCCGAGGTGGACCCGCGCCGCGTGGCCGTGCTGGGCTTCTCGATGGGGGCCTTCCGCGCCTGGCAGCTCGCCGCGGTCTGCGACGAGGTGTCGGCCTGCGTGGCCGCGCACTGGATGTGCACCCGCGAAGGCTTGCTGCGCCCGGGTGAGCACACGCTGGTCGGGCAATCGGCCTTCAGCATGGCCCACCCGGGCCTGGCCGCCGAGCTGGACCACCCCGACGTGGCGGCGCTGATCGCGCCGCGGCCGTTGTTGCTGCTGGGCTCGCCGCAGGACAAGCTGTTCCCCTGGGACGCCGTGCAGGCAAGCTGGCAGCAGCTCGCGCGTGCCTGGCCGGCCGGGGTGCTGTCCAGCACCGCGACGGCGGGCGGGCATCGCTTCGACGTGGCGCAGCAGCGCGAGGCGGCTGCCTGGCTCGCCGGCCGCTGAGGTAGGCGGCATAGTGACCGCATGAAGCCGCATGCCCCCGTCACCGCGCCCGGCGAGTTGCTGGCCGTCTTCACCACCGTCGCCACGCGCGAGCAGGCCGATGCGCTGGCGCGCGCCGCGGTCGAGCAGCGCCTGGCCGCCTGTGTGCAGGTGGAGGCCATCCACAGCACCTACCGTTGGCAGGGCGAGGTGGTCAGCGAGCCCGAGCTGCGGCTGATGTTCAAGACCGATGCGGCCCGCTATGCCGCGCTGGAGGCGCTGCTGCGCCAGCAGCATCCCTACGAGCTGCCGGCCATCTTCGCGCTGCCGGTGGCCCAGGCCTCGGCCGACTATGCCGCCTGGGTGAGCGCCGAGCTGCGCTGAAGCTCAGGGCTGCAGCGTCTTCGCACCGGCCAGCTCGGGCCGCAGCTGGATCAGCCCCTCCATCACCTGCTCCGAGAACAGCGCTGCGCCCTTGGGGCCCAGGTGGGTGCGGTCGAAGCGCGGCGGCGCCTCGGCCAGCGTGTCGGCCTGGGCCTGGCCCATGGCGGCCACCGCGGCGTGGCTGATGGCGTTCAGGTCCAGCACCGGCACGCCCTGTTCGGCGCCGACCTTCAGGATGGCCTCGGCCCAGGGGCGCAGGTCATTGGGCAGCTCGCCCTGCTTGAAGGTGCGGCGGGTCAGAGGCGTCAGCAGCACGACGTCGTGGCCGGCGGCCTTCACGTCCTTCACATAGCCGGCCATGTTGGGGCCGAACTCGGTGGCCAGGTCGGTGGAGCGGCCGGGCTTGCCGGGCTGGTCGTTGTGGCCGAACTGGATCAGCACCAGGGTCTTGTGGCCCTTCTCGGCCAGCAAGGCCATCACGCTGTTCCACAGCCCCTCGGCGCGAAAGCTCATGCTGGAGCGGCCACCGCGCGCGAGGTTGATGCAGGCCACCTGCTGGAAGCGGGCGCACAGCGCGTTGCCGTAGCCGCTGCGCGGCGCCATCGTGGAGTCGCCGACGAGGATGAGGCGCGGGCCGGTGGCGACGTTGGCGGTGGTCTCGCCGCGGGGCGGGGATGCGGGCGCGGAGGCCGGCGCGGTCTGGGCGGAAGCCGTCAGGCACAGGCCGGCGGCGACCAGGGAAAGAAGCTGCTTCATGGTTTGGCGAGTGCGTTCCAGCCCGACTTCGGGCTCATGTCATCGAGGTTCCAGTCCTCGGCCTTGAAGGCGCGGCGCGTCTCTGCATGGCGCGGGTAGCCCAGCGCGTTCTCGACCTCGGAATCGATCAGCCGGCCCTCGCCCCGGGCCATGTCGGCCAGCACCTTGGCATCCAGCGGGTCACGCGCCCAGGGTCGGGCGCCCACCCGCGGCGGCAGTTCGCGGGCCAGGTCGGCAGCGGGGCGGATGGCCAGGCCCGCAGGCAGATCGGGCTGGGCCGCGACGATGATCTTGCCGGTGGTCTGCGCGTTGTTGCCCAGCAGCGGCACGGCGCGCCCCTGGTGGTCGTGGGCGAGGTTGTCGGTCATGTGCAGTTCCAGGTCGCCCTGGCCCAGCATCATGAAGAAGGGCGTGCCCGGCACGGTGCTGGGGCCGTAGCGCAGCGCGTTGCCGACGAGTGTCAAGCGACCGTTCTGGTAGGGCTGGCCCACCCACTCGTTGGCCAGCAGGTTGTAGTGCACCGCGCGGTCGCCGGGGTTGAAGATGTAGTTGTTGACCATCGCGCCCTGCGCGCCGCCCTTGAACAGCGCATTGCGCTGGCGGTTGGACACGTAGACGTTGCCGTACAGCAGCACCTGGCTGGTGTTGTCGTGGATCAGGCTGCCCTTGCTGTGCTCGCCCTTGACGTGCACCGAGTTGCCGAGGCCCTCGTAGAGCAGGTTGTGGCTGTAGGTGATGCGGTGCGAGGTGGCCTGGCGCCAGTCCTCCGGCGTCTTGCCCGCGAAGCGCGGGCCGCTGGCGGAGAGGTTCTCGTCGGTGGCCCAGGAGAAGCTGCAGTGGTCCACGATGATGTCGCGCGCGCCGCCCAGCGTGGAGATGCCGTCCTGGTCGCCGCCGCCCTTCTTGGGCCGGCCGAATTCGCCGGGCCGGAAGCTCAGGTGCTGGATGACCACATCGTGCGTGGCGATGGTGGTCTCGGCCTTGATGACGGTGATGCCGGGATCGGGCGCGGTCTGGCCGGCCAGGGTCAGGTAGGGCTGGGTGATCTTCAGCGGCTGGCCGGCCATGTCGATGACGCCGCCCACCTCGAACACGACGATGCGCGGCCCCGTGGCCTCGATGGCGGCCTTGAGGCTGCCGGGGCCGTCGCTCGCGAGCGTGGTGACCTTGATGAGGCGGCCGCCGCGGCCGCCTTCGGTCTGGGTCCAGCCCTTGTGGACGATGGCGCCCTGGGCCGCCGGGTCCGGCAGCGGCTGTGCCTTCAGATGGGCGGTCAGCAGCAGCGCCGGCAGGGCAAGGAGCTTGAGGGTGAGGAACTTCATGTGCGCTCAATGAAAAGGCACGCAGCGGCTGCGGGGCCGGTTGCGCGCCTTGGGGCCACGACGGGCTTAGAAGAACGAGTACTCGGCCGTGAACCGGTAGGCGCGGCCCAGGATGTCCGCGTTGCTGGTCAGATAGCCCTGGTAGGTCGTGTTGGCCGTCAGCACCGGATAGACGTTGGTCAGGTTGTTGATGCCGAAGCTCAGCTTGAGGCTCTTGAAGCCGCTGTACGAGGCGCTGAGGTTGTACTGCTTGTAGGCCTTGACGTCGGTGTAGCTGGAGCCGGCACGCGGGGTCAGATCGGTCAGGCCGCTGTTGTAGCGCTGCGAGAGCTGGGTGGACCAATGGCCCAGGCGCCAGGCCACCGCCGCCGTGTGCTTCCAGCGGTAGACGATCTGCTGCATGGTGGCCAGGCCGGCGTTGGGGCCGGTGAACTTGCCGTCGCCGGTCAGGATGCCGACGTTGTCATACATCTGGCCACCCTTCTCCACCGAGAAGGAATACTTGTCGTAGTAGGTGCCGTCCAGCTTGAAGTTGAAGGTGCCGAACGCGCCGGCCTTCAGCTGGTAGGTGGCGGCGATGTCCAGGCCGCGCATGTTCATGTCGCCGCGGTTGGCCTGGCTGGCCAGGATGTGGTCGATGGTGCCGTCGGCTTTGCGCAGGATGTTGGCCGCGTACTTGGATGGGGCCGACTGCACCTCGGCCAACGTCACCGCACCCAGCACGTCGGTGATGCGAATGCTCCAGTAGTCAGCCGTCACCAGCAGGCCCGGCAACGGCTCGAAGGCGCCGCCGAAGCTCCAGCCCTTGGACTTCTCGGGCTTGAGGTGGCTGTTGTCGGGCGACTTGGTCCAGTAGTCGGTCTGGACATTGCAGACCAGACTTTCGCGGCCGACAAAACTCGCCACGGCCGTGCCGGTGCCAGCGATCGTGGGCGTCGGGCTGGGGCATAGCACCGGGTCATCCATGGCCACCGTGCGCACCTCGGGCGTCGGGTTCTGGATGTCCATGATGGAGGGTGCGCGGAAACCGGTGTTGGCCGATGCGCGCAGCATCACCTCCGCCGTGGGCTGGAAGCGCAGCGACAACTTGGGGTTGACCGTGGTGGTCTTGAGGTCGCTGTAGGTGTCGGAACGGACGGCGCCGTTGATGCTCCACATCTTGGTCAGTGGCGCGTCTAGCTCGATGACGGCGGACTTGATGTTGCGATGCAGCTTGGCAGCGACACCGGTCGGGTTCTCACCGACGATGTCGTCCTTGGTGACGACGCCTGCGCTGCTGACGGCACTGACGTAATCCATGGGCGCGGCGCTGACCTTGGCCTCGTCACGCCGCAGCTCGCCGGTGACGGCCAGCGTCAGCGGGCCACCGCCCAGCTCCACCAGCTCGCGCGTCAGCGTGGCATCGACCGATTTGTTGTAGGCCTCGTTCTTGCGGTAGACGTAGTCACGCAGCTCGATGCTGCGCAGGTACTCCAGGCCGGCCGCGTCCTGCGGGCCGAAGGGGTTCAGGATGCCCTTGGTGAAGCCTTCCTGCGCCTTGCTGTACAGGATGTAGCCGCCGCCGGTGCGGGTGTTGCGGGTGGAGTGGCCGTAGTTCAGGCCCACGCGGTAGTCCCAGTTCCACACCGAGCCCTCGGCGCTGAGCACCAAGCGATCGTTGAGCTGCTGATCATTGCGGTAGGCAGGACCCAGTTCACCCGGTCCCCAAGCAAAGTAGACCAAGCGGTTGTTCATCCGCAGATCGCTGACCACGCCGGGTGTCTTCACAGGGTCGATATACATGGCCGGCGAGTTGCTGCCGGTGTTGCTGCCCACGACCTTGACCAGCGGCGTGATGCCGTTGCCGGGGTAGAACTTGCTGGTGGACGGGATGGTGTAGGTGGTGGCCGGCTCGTTGCTGCTGGGCAGTTGCATGCCGCGGTACTTCTGCACCGTGAAGTCGGCATGGGCCAGCTCCAGGCTCACGCGGTGGCCCTTGCCGAGGTTCAGCGTGCCCTTGCCGTACAGGTTGCTGACGCGGCTGCCGTCGCTGACGGCGTCGAAGAAGTTGGGGTCGCGGTAGCAGCCGGCGTTGTTGTAGGTGGGGGGCGTCGCCACGCTGCCGGCGCCCAGCGTGGGCAGCGAGTAAGGCGCCACGCAGCCGGTCGCGAAGCTGGAGTTGTAGTTGCTGTTGGCGCTGGCGCTGAAGCCGTAGTTGGCGATGGGGCTCTGGTTCTTGTTGCTAGGCGTGATCAGCAGGCCCAGCTGGTTCAGCGCCGTGCCGTCGTACAGCTCGGGGCGGTCGCCCTTGAACAGCGCGGACTTGGTCTGGTAGTCCATCGTCGCGTAGACGTTCCAGCCGTCTTGCCCCAAGTCGCCGATGCCGGCGATGAAGCCCACCGCGTTGGTCTGACCGCGGCTGCCGCGGTCGGGCGCGTTCAGGTCCACCTTGATCTTGGCGCCGGTGTAGCTGGGCAGCGTCAGGAAGTTCTGCACGCCGCCGATGGCATCCGACCCGTAGATGGACGAGGCGCCGTCACGCAGCACTTCGGTGCGCTGCAGCGCCATGCGCGGGATCACGTTGGCCGACACGTACTGGTCCTGCAGCGGCTCGTTGGCCAGGCGACGGCCGTTGAGCAGCGTCAGCGTGCGCATGGGGCCCAGGCCGCGCAGGTTCAGCACCGGACCGGCCGCGCCGGAGTTGAAGCCCAGCGACTGCGACTGCGGCAGCTCCAGGATCAGGTCCTTCAACTCGGTGTGGCCGCGCGCGTCCAGCTCCTCGGCGCGGATGGCCGTGACCGGCAGGGCGGTCTCACCCGCCACGCGCTTGATGGACGAGCCGGTGACCTGGATGCGCTCCAGCGTGGTGGCCTCCTGGGCCTGGGCCAGGCCGGTCAGGGCCAGTGCCGCGGCGGCGCACAGGCTCAGGCGGGGGCGGAAGCTGCGTTGCGTGGGGGTCATCGGTGAATCTCCGTGGTTCGCGTTGTGTGGTGTTCAGGGGGCCGGCACCCAGCCGCCCGGCGAGCCGGTGGCGATGGTGGAGCGGTAGAAGATGTCGGCGCGGCTGGTCAGCCCCGCGGTGCTGTCCAGCGTCTTGGCGAGCTGCACCGGCGTGCTGGCGCCGCTGACGACGACGTTGGCCAAGCCCAGGCGGGCGGCGGTGTTGAGCGGGTTGCCGTCCAGGTCCTTGCTGCCCCATTCGCGCCAGCCGGCGGCGTCGGTGGCGCCGCCATTGGCCGTGCCGGCCCAGGGCGGCGGGTTGCTGCTGCAGCTGCCGGTGCCGGTGCCCGTCTTGCTGGTGCCGGTGCCCACGCACCAGCCCACCGGCAGGATGTGCGGGCCGATGCGGCTGTTGATGAAGGCGATGTTGTCGACGTAGGTGGTGCCGGTGGTGCCGCCGCTGCGCGCCAGGTAGGCCGCGGTAACGCCCGGGCCGGCGGTGAGCTGGCTGTTCAGGAACACGAAGCCCACGTCGCCCGCCGTCGCGCGCGCCTGCAGGATGTAGCCCGGCGAGCTGCTGGACGCGTCCAGCACGCTGCGGATCTCGCAGTCCTCGAACAGCGCGGCCATCACATTGCCCCAGATGTAGTCCACGTTGCCGGCCACCAGCGACTTGTAGATCCACACATAGCCCTTGAGCTGCAGCGTGTCCTGCTCGGAGATGAAGTTCATCTCGCGGCCGATCAGGCGGTGCGCCGCGGCCGTCGTGCTGGTGTTGAAGTAGATCGCCTCGGCCTGGTTGTCGTAGATCGAGGCACGACCGTGCGGGTTGACCAGCGTGAAGCCGCGCAGCTGCAGCAGGTCGCTGTTCTCGACCAGCAGCACCGAGCGCCCGCCGCCCAGCACGCGGTGGCCCACGACGCGGCCGCCGGTGGTCAGCGTCGTGCCGGCCGAGGTGGCGCTGGCGCCGCTGCCGCTATTGAGCGACTCGAAGTTGGCCCGGCCCACCTGCACGCCGTCGCGGCTCTCGCCGACCAGCGTCAGGTTGGCGACGTTGCGCAGCATCAGCAGCTCGGGGTAGAGGCCGTTGCGGATGCTGATGGTCTTGGGCGTGGCCACCGTGTTGCAGCCGCTGGCCGCGGGACTGCCGGTCGAGCAGTTGGCCATGATCCAGTTCAGCGCGCCCTGCACGCTGCGGAAGTCGGCCGTCGCGCCGTCGTCGTCCACGCTCACGCTGGTCTTGCTGGCCGGTGCGCTGCGCGTCGTGAAGCTCCAGCTCAGGCCCGCGAACGGCGAGCCGTTGATGTTGCCGCTGAAGGCGGCGGCATCCACGGTGACCGTGTATGCCGTGTCGAAGGCCAGCCGGTTGTTGTGCAGCCGGACGACGGCCTGGTTGCCGCTGACGCTGACCGGGCGATACCAGACGAAGCGGGCGCGCGCGGCGTTCTCGGGCATGGCGCCCAGCGCCAGCGCGTCGATTTCGAGATTGGTGCGTTGGATGACGGTCTGCGTGTCGGTGGCCGACGGCGCGGTGGACAGGTCGATGCGGTCCACGACCGCGTTGTCGCTGGCGCGGCGCACGGTGATGAAGCCGCTGCTGCCGATGGCGGGTGCGGCGTCGAAGGCGATGGCGAGCAGCGTGTCGGTGTGCACGCCGGTGGCGTTGCGCGCCGGCTCCACGCTGCCGGGCGCCACACCCACCGAGCCGGTGCCGGTGATGTCGGTCTTCAGCTTGCCGGCACCGGCGCGGGCCAGCGCATTGGCCTTGACCAGCGCGGCCGGCCGCGGCGTGACGGCGTAGGGCAGGCTCCAGCCCACGGCGCTGGACACCGGGCAGGCGCCCAGCGGCGCGCCATTCAGCGTGGAGCCGCTGTCGGCAAAGGCGCTGGTGGCATCGGCGTTCAGCGTCTGCAGCACCGACGCGCAGCCCGGCGCGGCCCCGGCGATGGCGTGCACGTTGGCCTGCGAGATGACGCGCGCGCCCATGCCTATGCCCACCGCATAGCTGTGCCCATAGGGCGAGGCGGTCTTGCTGCCGACGTGGTAGTTGTTCAGCAGGTGGACCTGGCCATAGCGCACCCGCGGCACGCGCTGCGTGACGTTGGAGAAAACGTTGTTGGCGATGGTGACCTTGAGCCGGCCGATGTCGGCCGTGTAGCTGTCGGAATGGCCGATCAGCATCGTCTTGTCGTGCTTGTCGATGAGGTTGTAGCTCACCGTCACGTAGTTGGCGCCGCGCGTGATGTCGATGGCGCCGTCGTGGCACTGGCGCGGCTTGCCGTTCTCGATGGGCAGCTGGTCGTCGGTCAGCGGCGCGTCGGTGATGGTGTTGCGGTCAATCCAGACGCGCTCGGCGCCCTGGATGCTGATGGCGTCATAGGCCGCGTTCCAGCTGCCGGTCGCGCCGTCGGTGGGGTCCCACACCGGGGCCACGTCGCAGGGCGCCATGATGTGCAGATTGCGCACGATGACGTTGGCCACGCCGATGATCTCGATGCGGCCGTTCACCAGGCCCGCGCCCGGGCCGGCGCCGATCAGCGTGGTGTTGGACGGCAGGCGCACGGCGGCGCGCTGATCCTGGTCGGCGCGGCTGGCGAAGGGCTGGCCCTCGCTCATGTCGATGGAGCCCACGACCTTGACGATCTTGGGCAGGCTGCCGCCGTTGGCCAGCGCCGTCAGCAGCTGCTGGCGGTTGGTGGCGGTGTAGATCTGCGCGCTCGCGGCGGCCGAGCCGCCGGTGGTGCCGCCACCCAACGCGGCGAAGCCATCGGGCGGCGCCGCCTCGCGCGCCGGGTCGGTCTGGGAAAACGCAGGCAAAGCCAGGGCCAGCAGCGCACTCAGCGCCGCAAAATGCAGCTTCATCACGGACTCCTCGAGAGAGGGCTTAGCGGTGTTTCAGGCGGCGCAGCGCCAGGCCCAGCAGGCCCAGGGACAGCAGCGCAGCAGGCGCGGGCTCGGGCACGGGGGCCAGGGCGAGCTGGACATCGACATAGCCGAAGCCGGGTTCAATGCGCGCATCCGTCAGCGTCAGGCGAACGGAGCGGGGGCTCAGCAATTGCAGCTCCACCGAGCCGGCGAACAGCGGCGTCGCGGCGCTGAGCGTGGGCAGGCCCAGTTGCAACGCGGCGTCCGCGAAGCTCAGCTCGATGACATGCGTGCCGAACAGGCCGGTGCCGCCGTTGTCCCACAGCCGCAGCAGGCCGTCGCTGCCGAGGTCCAGCCCAAGGCTGTAGTCGGCGGACACGAACTCGAGGTCGCTGTCCAGCAGCGGCGCGGCCAGGCCGGCAACGTAGGCCTGGCTGCCGGCGTCGAAGCCCAGCAGCGCGGCGGCATCGCCGTCGAGCGTGCCGGTGACGGGCGTGCCCGGCACCAGCACGGCGGCCGAGGCCGCCATCGACGTCGCCAGACACGCCACCGCGGCCAGCAGTGAATAACGCTTCATGGCGGGCCTGCGCATCAGAACCTGTAGCGGGCGCCGACGATGAACTCGCGGCCGGTGTAGTGGTTGACCACCACGTTGTCCATCGCGCGCGAGATGAACTGGTCGTTGGGCTGGTTGGTCAGGTTGGTGGCCTCGAAGGTCACTTCCAGCTGCTTGTTCAACTTGTAGCCCATGGACAGGTCGACGTTGAGCGTCTTGTTCTTGCCCGCCACGTCCTGGTTGTTGCCGGCCGGGACGGTGGTCAGGAAGGCCGAGCGCGCCGAGGTCGAGACGCGGCCGCTGAAGGTGCCGTCGTCGTAGTAGAACGACAGGTTCCAGGAGCGCGGCGACAGGTTGACCAGGTCTTCCGTGACGGTGGCCGCGCCGACGGACGTGGCCGACAGCACGTACTCCATCTTGGACTTGACCTGCGTGTAGTTGGCCAGCACGCCGAAGTTCTTGCCGATGCCCGGCAGGAAGCTGAAGGGCTGCTGCACGTTGATCTCGAAGCCGCTCAGGTTGCCGCCGGGCGAGTTGACCGGAACACTGAAGCGGAAGACCTCGTCACCCGTGAAGTTGCTGGGCAGCAGCGACAGGGGCAGGCCGCTGTCCTTGTAGGGCTGGTCGAAGCCCTTGGTCAGCACATAGCTCTTGATCTTCTTGTGGAACAGGCCCAGGCCCACGAAGGCGTTCTTGGCGTGGTACCACTCCAGGCTGGCATCCAGCGTGGTGGCGCGGAACGGATCGAGGTTGGGGTTGCCGCCGGTGTAGCTCAGCGTGCCCGTGGTGGACAGCGTGCCGCCCGGGTTCAGGTTCTGCAGCGGCGGGCGCGACATGACCTTGGCGGCCGCGGCGCGCAGCATCAGCTCGCGGCTGAGGTTGACCGACACGTTGGCCGAGGGCAGCCAGTCCTTGTAGACGCGCTCGGCCACGACCAGGCTGCCGCCACCGGTGGCCAGGTAGCCGCTGGCCATGATGTCGGTCTTCACATAGCGCGTGCCCACGTTGCCGCGCACCGGCAGGCCGGCCACGCGGGTCTCGAAGTCCGCCATGAACCAGGTGCCGGTGTCGGTCTCCGTGATGGCGCGGTTGCCGCCGCGGGCATTGCCGTTGGTGATGGAGGTCAGGCGGTAGTCGCCGGGGCCGCCGGCCGGGCCGCTCTTCAGGCAGTTGCAGTAGATGTCGTAGGCGGCGGCAATCGCGTCCAGGTTGGGAATGACCCAGGAGGTGATGGAGCCGGCCGGCAGGTTCTGGCCCTTGCCGAAGTCGGTCACCTTGGTCACCAGGCCGCCCGGCAGCGCATTCGCCGGCAGCGTGTTCATCGTCTCCACCGTGCGGCGGAAGTCGTAGCTGTCGAAGCTGAACTTCTTGTAGCTGACGCCGCCCTTGAGCGTCAGGCTGTCCGAGACTTCCCAGGCCAGGTCGGCGGTGGCGACGTCCTGCTTGTTGGTCACGCCGTTGGGACGGATGCGCACTTCGCTGGGCGTGAAGTTGGCGATGCTGGTGGAGCCCACCGGCACGCCGTAGATCTTCAGGCCGCCGTTGGGATCGCTGGGGTTCAGGTTGCCGTAGCCCAGCAGCGGAGCCCGGTCGTCACCGCGCGCGTCGTAGACATAGCCGTCGACGTTGGGCGCATCCAGCGTGGTGGTGGTCTGGATGGGATTGCTGAAGCGTGACTTGGCGCGGCCGCCGCGCACCGTCAGCTTGATGGTGTCGCCGATGTCCTGCTCGAAGGTCAGCGTGGGCTGGGTGAACTCGGTGGTCAGCTTGTCAAAGCGCGACTCGGAGCGGATGTCCACGCCGTTGAACTTGCCGTAGACCAGCTGGCCGCTGGGCGCGAACTGGGCTTCCAGCACGCTGGTCTGCTGCTTGCCGCCGGCCGACAGCGCGCGGCTGAAGGAGATGGCTTCCAGGAAGTCTTCCTGGCGGGTGGCGTCCAGCTTGGAATACAGCATGTCGGCCGTCAGCAGCGTGGTGTCGGACAGGCGCAACTGGATGGAGCCGGTCAGGCCCAGGCGTTCCTGGTCATGCGTCAGGCGGCCGTAGCGCGGCAGGCGCGGATGGAAGTTGGTGGCCTTGCTGGCCTC
Organism: Roseateles sp.; assembly: GCA_046289335.1. Lineage (GTDB taxonomy): Bacteria > Pseudomonadota > Gammaproteobacteria > Burkholderiales > Burkholderiaceae_C > Pelomonas. Next base: position 11,820 of record JBKBVY010000011.1, read on the forward strand.
GGTGTAGGCGGCCAGATTGGCCGCCGTGTTGGGCAGGCGGGCCACGCCCTGGGCGGCCGGGCCGCAGGTGGTGGCGGTGGAGCCGCTGGGCAGGCCGGTCGTCACGCCCTGCGGCGGGCACCAGCCGCCGCTGGACGGGCCGTTGTCCCAGCGCACGGTGCTGAAGCCCTCTTCATAGACCTGGCGCTTGGAGTAGGCGCCGGACAGCAGCGCACCGATCTTGCCGTCGGCGAAGGTGTTGGAGATCAGGAACGAGGTCTTGGGCGTGACCTTGCCGCGCAGCTGGTTGTAGGTGCCCTTCACGGACACGGCCGCCGCGAACTTCTTCATGTCGAAGGGACGGGCCGTCTGCAGGTCGATGGTGGCGCCCAGCGAGCCCTCGTCCACGTCGGCGGAGCTGCTCTTGCGCACCGTCAGCGAGTTGAACAGGTCGGCCGCGAAGACGTTGAAGTCGAAGGCGCGGGTGCGGTTGGCGCCGCCGGAGCTGTCGGTGCCGCCGGTGGTGGCCAGCGCCTCGATGCCGTTGATGCGGGTGCGGGCGAAGTCGCCGCCCAGGCCGCGCACGGTGATGTTGCGGCCCTCGCCCGCGTCACGGTCGATGACCACGCCGGGAATGCGCTGCAGCGATTCGGCCAGGTTGGTGTCCGGGAACTTGCCCATGTCCTCGGCCTTGATGACATCGACGATGCCCTTCTCCTGCCGCTTGGCGTTCAGCGCGCTCTCCAGCGAGGCGCGGATGCCGGTGACGACGACGGCTTCGAGCTGCTGGCTGGCGGCCGGGGTCTGCGCCCAGGCCGGGGCGGCAATCAGGGCCGCGGCCAGGGCCACGGGGCTCAGGGTCAGGCGCTGGGTGGGACGGTAGGCGGGCATGTAAGTCTCCTGGTGCATGGCCGCCTGGGCGCTTGGCGCTGGCGGCTCTGGGGTCTCTGGCGGGTCTGGGCCGGGGCGCACGCAGGGCACCCATCCATCGGAAACCGGCTCCGCGGCAGTGCGGGCGCCGGTGTGTCACGCCGACTCAGGCAGGGTCGACACAACGGGTCAGCAAGCGATGACGCAGGGCGTCATCAAGGGTCAGATGAGGGCTCATGGCAGGCCCTCTAAGCTGGCTTGCGGAAGATGATAGGGGGAACGTGGCAAAATCGGAACATCGGTTCACTAATTAGAAACCATGATTCCGCAACACTTGCGGCGCACCTAAAGTTCGCCGAAAGTAATTTTGGAACCGCGTTTCAAGAGACTCGGTCCCGTCTTTCCACCGGCCTCCGCTGGCGCGCATGATGGACACGATCCGGTCGACAGGGAACCGAGTTCACCACGGCACGGGCATGGGCCCGTCATTCACTTGCCTAGATCGGGATAACAACACATGGTGCTTCAGAAATTCAGCCTGGCCGGCAAGACGGCCATCGTCACCGGCTGCAACACGGGCCTGGGCCAGGGCATGGCCCTGGCGCTCGCCCAGGCCGGCGCGGACATCGTCGGCGTCAACGTGTCCGAGCCGGACGAAACCAAGGCCGCCGTCGAGGCCCTGGGCCGCAAGTTCCTGGACCTGCGCGCCAACCTCGGCGACATCAGCTGCATCCCCGACCTGGTGGCTCAAGGCCGGGCGCTGAACGGCGAGGTGCACATCCTCGTCAACAACGCCGGCATCATCCGCCGCGAGGACGCCATCAAGTTCTCCGAGGCCGACTGGGACGACGTGATGGACCTGAACCTGAAGTCGGTGTTCTTCCTGTCGCAGGCCGTGGCCAAGGTCTTCATCGCCCAGGGCAAGGGCGGCAAGATCGTCAACATCGCGTCCATGCTGAGCTTCCAGGGCGGCATCCGCGTGCCCTCCTACACCGCCAGCAAGAGCGGCGTCATGGGCATCACCCGGCTGATGGCCAACGAATGGGCGGCGCACGGCATCAACGTGAACGCCATCGCCCCGGGCTACATGGCCACCAACAACACCGCCCAGCTGCGCGCCGACGAGCAGCGCAACAACGCCATCCTGGAACGCATCCCCGCCGGCCGCTGGGGCAAGCCCGAAGACCTGGCCGGCCCGGTGGTGTTCCTGGCCTCGGCGGCGTCCGACTACGTCAACGGCTACACCATCGCTGTCGACGGCGGCTGGTTAGCTCGATAACTCCCCCTACGCGCTGACGCGCGCCCCCTCAAGGGGGCGAAGCCAGCGGCCCGGCCAAGCCGGTTCCGCGGCTTCCGCTGGAAGAGTCGCCCGCCGAGGCGGCGGGCTCTCAGAATCAACGCCTCGTCGTAGAGGACCGAGTCATGAAGTCCACCGAACGCAAGTTCCAGTTCCTCACCCGCGAGGATCCCGACACCGGCGCCCGCGTCACCCGCCTGACGCCGCCGGACGTGACCTGCCATCGCAACTACTTCTATCAGAAGTGCTTCACGAACGATGGCCGCAAGCTGATCTTCGGCGGCGAGTTCGGCCCGCACCCCAGCCCGAACTGGAACTACCACCTGCTGGACCTGGACACGCAGACCGCCATCCAGCTCACCGATGGCGCGGGCGAGAACACCTTCGGCGGCTTCCTGAGCCCCGATGACAAGTACCTGTTCTTCGTGCGCGACAAGCGCCAGTTCATCCGCCTGGAGCTGGCCTCGCTGAAGGAGGAGGTGCTCTACGTCGTGCCCGACGACTGGGTGGGCTACGGCACCTGGGTCAGCAACAGCGCCTGCACCAAGATCGTCGGCATCGAGATCGCAGCCAGCGACTGGTTCCCGCTGAACACCTGGCAGAAGTTCAACGAGATGTTCCACAAGAAGCCGCTGTGCCGGCTGTTCAGCGTGGATCTGGCCACCGGCCAGCGCACCGTCATCCTGGAGCAGCGCGGCTGGCTGGGCCATCCGCAGTACCGGCCGTTTGACGACAACACCGTCGCCTATTGCCACGAAGGCCCGCACGACCTCATCGACGCGCGCATGTGGTTCATCGACGAGGACGGCACGAACCGCCGCTGCGGCAAGGTCCACGCCGAGGGCGAGAGCTGCACGCACGAGTTCTGGGTGCCGGACGGCAGCGCGATGATCTATGTGTCCTACAACGCGAACTCGCCCGAGCGCTGGATCTGCAGCCTGGACCCGGTCACGCTTGAGAACAAGGTGCTGACGACGATGCCGCAGTGCTCGCACCTGATGAGCAACTACGACGGCACGCTCATCGTCGGCGACGGCGTGGGCCAGGTCAGCCACGACAGCACCGCCAGCAACGCGATGCTGGTGGGCGACCCCTATCTGCACCTGTTCGACCTGAAGGCCGGCACGACGCGACCCATCGCGCGCCACGACAGCGGCTGGGACGTCTACAAGGACGACCGCCAGGTCACGCACCCCCATCCCAGCTTCACGCCGGACAACAAGCAGGTGCTGTTCAGCTGCGACAAGGAACGCGCCCACGGCGTCGAGCCGGCCCTCTACCTGGCCGACCTGTGAAGCTGCTCGCCCTCGCCCTGGCCGCGCTGGCGACGACGGCGCAGGCGCAGCGCCCGCAGCTGAGCGCCGAGCAGGCCGCCGCGCACACGACGGCCGCCTACCTCGGCGACTGGACGCCCGCGCCGCTGGCCGACCTCGGCACAGCGCCGCCCGACTTCATCGTCAAGCCGGGCGAGTCCGTGCAGGCCGCCATCGACAAGGTACCCGCGCAAGACAGCCGGCGCTGGGTCATCCACATCCAGCCCGGCACCTACCGCGGGCCGCTGTGCATCAAGGACAAGGCGCCGCTGGCCCTCGTCGGCTCGGCGCTGGACGCCAGCGCCGTCGTGCTGGTGGACAGCCGCTTCTCCGGCAAGCCCAAGGGCGAGAACGAGCCCGCCCACCCCTGCTGGCCCGAGCTGGGCAAGACCACCATCGGCACCAGCGGCAGCACCAGCGTGCTGGTGCAGAGCGACGACGTGCAGCTCATCTCGCTGACCATCGCCAACGACGCGATGGACGGCGTGCGCCGCGGCGAGGCCTATCCGCCCGGCGTGGGAGAGAGCGGCGGCGCGCAGGCCGTCGCACTGACGCTGACCGGCGACCGCATCCAGCTGCAAGGCGTGCGGCTGCTCGGCCACCAGGACACGCTGTACGTCAAACGTCGCACGCCCGACGCCCCTGCCCGCCAGCTGATCCGCCACAGCCTCATCGCCGGTGACGTGGACTTCATCTTCGGCAACGCGACGCTGGTCATCGAGCAGTCCACCCTCCTGACCCGCGCCAACCGCCGCACCCCGGGCCACGGCGGCATCATCCTCGCGCCCAGCACGCCGCCGGGGTTGAACCAGGGCTTCCTCGTCACGCACAGCCGCCTCGTCGGCGAGCCGGGCATCGCCCCAGGCGCCACGGCCATCGGCCGGGCCTGGGATGCCGGCGTCAAGGCCGGCACCTGGACGGCCGGCATCAGCCCCAGCGGCATGGCGGTCGTGCGCGACAGCGAGATCGGCGCCCATGTCGGACCGTGGGCGCCCAGCACCTCGCGGCGGCCGCCCGATGCGGCGCGCCTGACCGAGTTCAACAACCGACAGCCATGAACCTGAACCGCCGCGACCTGCTGGCCCTCGCCGCCTTGCCGGCGCTGAACGGCTGCGCCACCCCGCCCCTGCCCACCGACGGCCCGCTCGGCTGGGCCGCCGTCGGCCAGACCACCGGCGGCGCCGGCGCCCGGCCCGAGCACATCGTCGACGTGCGCGACCGCGCCGGCCTGGACGCCGCGCTGCGCCTCGGCGACGTGCCCAAGATCATCCGCGTGCACACGCTGATCGACCTGGGCCCCGGCGGTGTCGAGGCCTTCCGCGACCCAGCCTTCAGCTTCGACGCCTTCGACCGCGCCTACGACCCCGCCACCTGGGGCCGCGCCGACCCCACCGGCCCGCTGGAAGAAGCCCGCGCGCGGTCCGCCAAGCGCCAGGCCGCGGCCATCGTCGTGCGCGTGCCGTCCAACACCACGCTGATCGGCGTGGCGCCAGGCGCCGGCTTCCAGCACGGCACGCTGCTGCTGAACCAGGTCGAGAACGTCATCGTGCGCGACCTGGACCTGTCGGACGCCTACGACCACTTCCCCGCCTGGGAGCCGCGCGACAACGGCCATGGCGAGTGGAACTCCGAGTACGACCCGCTGAGCATCACCGGCGCCCGGCGCGTGTGGGTGGACCACTGCAGCTTCAGCGATGGCCAGCGCCCCGACCACCTCGAACCCATGCGCCTGGGCCGGCGCGTGCAGCATCACGACGGGCTGCTGGACATCACCCATGGCAGCGACCTGATCACCGTGTCCTGGTGCCGCTTCAGCAGCCACGACAAGACCATGCTGATCGGCGGCGACGAGAAGCACACCGAGGACATCGGCAAGCTGCGCGTCACGCTGCACCACAACCATTTCCACGGCTGCAAGGAGCGCACGCCACGCGTCCGCTACGGCCGCGTGCACGTGGCCTGCAACCTGTTCAGCGCCGACCGCGCCGACGACTTCGGCTACTCGCTGGGCGTCGGCTACCGATCGCAGATCGTCAGCGAGTTCAACCAGTGGCAGCTGCCGCCGGGCATCGCGGCCGACCAGCTGATCCGGCGCCTCAAGGGCAGCGCCCTCACCGACCGCGGCAGCCGGCTCAACGGCCGCCCGGTGGACCTCGTTGCCGCATGGAACGCCGCCCGCCCGACCGAGGCGCTGACCGCCGACGTGGGCTGGCGCCCCGCACAGGCGTATGACACCGCTGCGCTGCAGCCCGCCGATCCCAATCGTCTTGCTGAGCAAGTGCGCGCCGGCGCGGGGCCGCGCCGGCTCTGAGTCAAAATCCGGCTTCCGGAACAAGCGCCCGAAAGAACCAAAACGATGGACGAAGACATCGGCGACGCCAAGCAGCCCGAATCGGTCGCCGCGGTACTCAAGGTGTTCGCCATCCTGAATGCCCTGGGCGAGCGCAGCGACATCGGCATCACCGACCTGTCCGTGCGCCTGGCCATGCCCAAGGCGACGGTCTACCGCTTCCTGCAGACCATGAAGGGCCTAGGCTATGTGCGCCAGGAGGCCGACAGCGAGCGCTACGGCCTGGCCATGCGCATGTTCGAGCTGGGCGCCAAGGCCTTGACGTCGCCCGACCTGGTGGACCTGTCCAAGCACCACATGCAGATGCTGGCCGACGCCACCGGCGAGACCGTCCACCTGGGCAGCCTCATCGACAGCGAGATCATCTACATCCACAAGGTGGACTCGCGCCACATGCTGGGCATGTACTCCCGCATCGGCCGCCGGGCACCGCTGCACTGCACGGCCATCGGCAAGGTGCTGATGGCCTGGGAGCATCCCGCGCGCCGCGACCGCATCCTCGATGGTGCCGAGTTCAAGCGCTTCCGCGACAAGACCATCACCGATCGCGCCGCCTTCCTGCAGGAACTCGCCACCGTCAAGGCCCAGGGCTTCGGCGAGGACCGCGAGGAGTTCGACGACCACATCCGCTGCCTGGGCGTGCCCATCTTCGACCGGCTTGGCCAGCCCATCGCCGGCATGAGCGTGTCCTTCCCCACCTTCCGCTTCAGCGAAGAGAAGGCGCCCGAGGTCGTGAAGATGCTGCAGGCCGCCAGCCGCGACATCTCCGAGAAGCTGGGCTGCACCCACTACCCCATCGCCGGCTGAGCCCTGTCGCGCCTGGGACGCCGCAGCCCCCGGCGGGGATGATTCAATGACGGCTGTTTGTTGAACCGACAGCCGCCATGAGCCAACTCAACCGCCAGATCGTCCTCGCCGCCCGTCCCCAGGGCGAAGTCACGCCCGACTGCTTCCGCCTCGTCGAGGTGCCGCTCGCCCCGCTGGCCGACGGCCAGGTGCGCGTGCGCAACCACTTCCTGAGCCTGGACCCGTACATGCGCGGCCGCATGAACGACAGCAAGAGCTACGCCGCCGCGCAGCCGCTGGACGCGGTCATGATCGGCGGCACGGTGGGCGAGGTCGTCGAGTCCAAGAACGCGCATTTCGTGGTCGGCGACAAGGTCGTCGGCATGGGCGGCTGGCAGGAGTACGTCACCGTCGACGCCGACCAGCGCGGCGTGCTGCAGAAGGTGGACACCACCCACATCCCGCTGTCGGCCTACCTGGGCGCGGTGGGCATGCCCGGCGTGACGGCCTGGTACGGCCTGGTCAAGATCATCAACCCCAAGGCCGGCGAGACGGTGGTCGTCAGCGCCGCCAGCGGCGCGGTGGGCTCGGCCGTGGGCCAGCTGGCCAAGGCGCGCGGTGCGCGCGCGGTCGGCATTGCCGGCGGCGCTGACAAGTGCCGTTATGTCACCGAGGAACTGGGCTTCGACGCCTGCATCGACTACAAGCAGCACGGCGACGTGAAGTCGCTGTCTGCCGCACTGAAGGCCGCCTGCCCGAACGGCATCGATGGCTACTTCGAGAACGTGGGCGGCTACATCCTGGACGCGGTGCTGCTGCGCGCCAACGCGTTCAGCCGCGTGGCCATGTGCGGCATGATCTCCGGCTACGACGGCCAGCCCATCCCGTTGGCCGCGCCGCAGCTCATCCTCGTCAACCGCATGAAGGTCGAAGGCTTCATCGTGTCCGAGCACATGGAAGTCTGGCCCGAGGCGCTGAAGGAACTGGGCGGCCTGGTCGCCACCGGCAAGCTCAAGTACCGCGAGTCCGTGGCGCAAGGCCTGGAGAACGCGCCCGAGGCCTTCATGGGCCTGCTCAAGGGCAGGAACTTCGGCAAGCAGCTCGTCAAGCTGATCTGATGCACTGGACCTGCGTGCCGTTCGCGGCGCTGAGCGTGCAGCAGCTTCACGACGCGTTGCAGCTGCGCTCCCGGGTCTTCGTCGTCGAGCAGAACTGCGTGTTCCTCGACATCGACGGCCTGGACCCCGAGACGCTGCACCTGCTGGGCCATGGCGAGGACGGCATGCTGAAGGCCTATGCCCGGCTGATCCCGCCGGGCGTGAAGTCGCCCGATGCGCTGATCGGCCGCGTCGTCACGTCGCCTGCCGCCCGTGGCGGCGGCACGGGCCGCGCGCTGATGGCCGAGGCCATCGCACAGTGCCGGCACCTGTGGCCCGACCGCGCCATCACGCTGCATGCGCAGGCCCACCTGGAGCGCTTCTACGGTGGCTTCGGCTTCCAGGCCGTCGGCCAGCCCTATGTGGAAGACGGCATTCCCCACATCGAGATGAGAAAGCCATGACGAAGAAAACCGCAGTCATCACCGGCGCCGGGTCCGGCTTCGGCCTCGAAACCGCCCGCCTCGCCGCCCAGCGCGGCATGAACCTCGTGCTGGTGGACGTGCAGGCGGATGCGCTGGACAAAGCCGCCGCCGAGTTCGGAGATGTCGAGGTGCTGTCCCGCGTCGTCGACGTCGCCAAGGCAGATCAGATGGAGGCGCTGGCCGCCGCCGTGCAGCAGCGCTTCGGCGCGCCGCACTTCGTCTTCAACAACGCCGGCGTGGGCTCCGGCGGGCTGATCTGGGAGAACAGCCTCAGCGACTGGGAATGGGTGCTGGGCGTCAACCTGATGGGCGTGGTGCACGGCGTGCGCCTGTTCACGCCCATGATGCTGGACGCCGCCAAGGCCGACCCGGCCTACCGCGGCCACATCGTCAACACCGCCTCCATGGCCGGCATGCTCAACCCGCCCAACATGGGTGTCTACAACGTGTCCAAGCATGCGGTGGTGTCGCTGTCGGAGACGCTGTATCAAGACCTGTCCCTGGTCACGGACCAGGTTCACGCCGCGGTGCTGTGCCCCTTCTTCGTGCCCACCGGCATCAGCCAGAGCCACCGCAACCGGCCGGCCGACATGCCCATGGCCAAGCCCACGAAGAGCCAGCTGATCTCGCAGGCCCAGACCGACAAGGCCGTGTCCTCCGGCAAGCTGACCGCGGCCGACGTGGCGGCGCTGGTGTTCGACGCCGTCGACCACAACCGCTTCTACATCTTCAGCCACCCGCAGGCGCTGGCCGGCGTGCAGACGCGTCTGGAAGACGTGATGCTGCAGCGCAATCCCAGCGATCCCTTCAAGGACAGGCCCGACATCGGCGCCGGCCTGCGCGCCAAGCTGCGCGCCGACTGAGCCTCGCGGCGGACTCACCGGCCGCCGCGCGCTCTGCGTCGCCTGCCTCACCGTCTCCGCAGCTTCGCCGGCAGCGTTCGCCTGCCCGGGCGCTGTCGTGCGCTGCCCGCCCTGCCGTCTGCTCAGGGTTCACGACAGGCTCCCAGGCACCTGGAAGTGGGATACTCATTCCACGGAACGACAGCCCACAAAAAATGAAACTGTCTTCCATTCCAACGAGAGACAGCGAGACATGAGCAGACCGATCACGTTGAAGCACACGCTGAGCTACGGCAGCGCCAACCTTCTGGGCAGCGGCGCGCTGGCCATCGCGTCCGCGTGGCTGCTGTATTTCTACACGACCTTCTGCGGCCTGACGGTGGTCGAGGCGGCCACGATCTTTGCCGTGGCCAACATCATCGACGCCATCAGCAACCCGGTGATCGGCTATGTCAGCGACAACTTCTACAACACGCGGCTGGGTCGCAAGTTCGGGCGGCGCCGGTTTTTCATTCTGGTCGGCATTCCAGCGGTCCTGCTGTATCCGCTGATGTGGCTGGAGGGTTTCGGGTTCTGGTATTACCTGACCATGTTCGTGCTGTTCGAACTGGTTTACACCATGATCATGGTGCCGTATGAAACCCTGGCCACCGAGATGACCGACGATTTCGCCGTGCGCTCCAAGCTGACGGGTTCCAAGGCCATGTTCGGCAAGGTGGCCAATTTCCTGGCGGCCTTCATCCCGGCGCAGCTGTTCCTGATCTACAGCAAGGATTCGGCCACGCCCTTCCTGCTGACCGGCATCATCTACGCCCTCATCATGTGCGCCGCCATGGCGGCCCTGTACTTCACGTCCTGGGAGCGGCCGGTGCATGAGGTGGTGCATGAGCGTGCCGGCAGCCTGTGGCAAGCCCTCAAGAAGCTGTGCGCGGACATGCTGTCCACCTTCCACCTGAAGATTTTCCGCAAGCACCTGGGCATGTATCTGCTGGGGTTTGGTGCGGAATGGCTGTTCGCCTCCATCTTCACCTACTTCATCATTTTCTGCATCGGCCAGGACAAGGCCACGGTCGGGTATCTCAATAGTTTCAGCTCGGTCATGCAGCTGATATCGACCATGGCCTTCATCGGCCTGTGCATCAAGTTCGGCTTCGCCCGGCCCTACCGGATTGCGCTGCTGATCGTCTGCGCCAGCGTGCTGGCCTATGCCGGGCTGTTCTACCTGGGCTGGTCCAAGGAAACGACCGTCATCGCGCTGTTCGCCATCACGGCCGTGTTCGGTCTGGGCACCGGCGGCGTCTACTACATCCCCTGGACGGTCTACACCTTCCTGGCCGACGTCGACGAGGTGCTGACCGGCCGGCGGCGCGAGGGCATCTATGCCGGCGCGATGACCTTCGCCGGCAAGATCACCCGCTCCATCGTCGTGTTCTCGATGGGCTGGCTGCTGGGTCAGTTCGGCTTCGTGTCGGGCCTGGCCACGCAGCCGGAGACGGCCGTCAACGCCATCGTCGGCGTCTTCACGCTGGGCGTGATCGGCCTGGGCCTGGGCGGCATCTACTACACCTACCAGATGAAGCTGGACCGCAAGAACCACGCGGTGCTGCTGCAGGAAATCGCGCGCATCAAGGCCGGCGGCCGCATCGAGGACGCGCCGGCCGAGGCCCGCGCCATCGCCGAGGAGCTGACCGGCTGGAAGTACGAGCAGTGCTGGGGCAACAACCACCTGGCGCCGGCGGGAGCGAACGCGACGGTGCGGGCCTGACAGCTTTGCGGGGTGCCGTGCCCGGGTTCCTAGAATCCGGCATGCCTCCCCAAGAATCGCTCACGACCGCCATCGCCATCATCGGCGGCGGCCCCGCCGGCCTGATGGCGGCCGAGGTGCTGGCCGCGGCCGGCCATGCCGTCACCGTCTTCGACGCCAAGCCCAGCGTGGGCCGCAAGTTCCTGCTGGCCGGCAAGGGCGGCCTCAACCTCACGCATTCCGAGCCCTTCGAACCCTTCGTCGGCCGCTTCGGCGCGCGCGCGGCGCAGATCGAGCCACTGCTGCGCGGCTTCGATGCCGAGGCGCTGCGGGCCTGGGCTGCCGACCTGGGCGTGAGCACCTTCGTCGGCACGTCGGGCCGCGTCTTCCCCACCGACCTGAAGGCCGCGCCGCTGCTGCGCGCCTGGCTGCACCGGCTGCGCGCCACGGGCGTGAGGTTTGCGATGCGCCACCGCTGGACCGGCTGGAGCGACGACGGCGCGCTGCGCTTCGCCACGCCCGATGGCGAGCGCCTCGTGAAGCCCCGCGCCACGCTGCTGGCGCTGGGCGGCGCGTCCTGGCCACAGCTGGGCTCGGACGGCGCCTGGGCACCCTGGCTGGCCGGGCGTGGCGTGGACGTCGCGCCGCTGCAGCCCGCCAACTGCGGCTTCGACGTGGGCCCCACCGCGGCGCACGCCAGCGGCCCCGGCTGGAGCGAGCGCTTCGCCGCCGAGTTCGCCGGCCAGCCGGTCAAGCCCGTCGCGCTGGCGACCGACGGCTTTGCGCGCCGCCCGGGCGAGTTCGTCATCACCGCCAGCGGCATCGAGGGCTCGCTGGTCTATGCCGCCAGCAGCGCGCTGCGCGAGCAGATCAACCGCGACGGCCGCGCCACGCTGACGCTGGACCTGCTGCCGCAGCTGACGCCCGAGCGCGTGCTGGCCGAGGTGAAGCATCCGCGCGGCAGCCGCTCGCTGTCGTCGCACCTGAAGAGCCGCCTGCACCTGAGCCCGCTGAAGCTGGGCCTGCTGCACGAGCTGCTGACCCGCGAGCAGATGCTGGACGCGCCCACGCTGGCCGCGGCGCTGAAGGCGCTGCCGCTGGTGCTGCACGCGCCTCGCCCCATCGCCGAGGCCATCAGCACCGCCGGCGGCGTGCGCTTCGAGGCGCTGGACGACGGCCTGATGCTGCGCGCCCTGCCCGGCGTATTCGTGGCCGGCGAGATGCTGGACTGGGAAGCCCCCACCGGCGGCTATCTGCTGACGGCCAGCATGGCCAGCGGCCGTGCGGCCGCGCAAGGGCTGGCCGCCTGGCTCAGCCCTGAGCCTTCTTGAGCGCGAAGCCCAGCAGCGTGCCGACCTGCCGCAGATAGTCCACGTGCTCGGGGGTCCAGTCCAGCACGTCGTTGGTGTTCTCGCAGCAGAACAGTCCCCAGGGCTGGCCGCCGATGTTGATGCCGACGTCCAGCAGCGAGTAGATGCCCAGCGGCTCGAAGTAGACCGCCGTGAAGCAGTCGGTCACCGGGTGGGTGCGGGCATCACTGGCGACGATGAGGTTGTCACGCCGCATGGCGGCGAAGTAGGGCCCGAAGTCGGCTTCGCGCAGTTCGGTGCCCTGGCTCCAGCTGTCCTGGTCACGGTCATAAAGGCGCAGGCACTGGATGCTGTCGCGCGCCACGGGATCGGGGTAGATCCAGAGGCTGGCACGGCTGCAGCCCATCTGCTCGGCCAGCAGCAGGGTGAGCTCGTTGTAGAACTCGTCGGCCAGCACCAGACCATCCATCGGGCGCTTGGACAGGGTCAGGACTCGGGCTTTGTCGAACATCAATCGCTCCGCGATGGGTGGACGCCGGCGAATCCGGCCTCCGGCAATCAGTGTCGAGCGCCCGGGCGAATTGGGCAAGGCGATAGCCGTCCCCACCCTGACATCCTGTCGGCGCTCCCGAGAAACCAACTGCGAGGGTGGGCGTCGGGTCGGGCATGCCCGCCGCCCACCTAGACTGGCAGGGTGCAAGCTCCCCTCTCACGACCCATGCTCCGGCGACAGGCGCTGCTCACGACGATGCTGGCGCTGGCAGTCGGCAGCGGTCCGCTGCTGGCCCAGCCGCGCACCGTGGTCATCGGCGCCGAGAACGACTGGTATCCCTACTCGGCCGAGCGCCAAGGCAGGGCCCAGGGCATGACGGTCGACCTGGTGAGCGCCGCGTTCGCTGCGGTGGGCATCCAGGTGCGCTTCGACGTGCTGCCCTACGCCCGCTGCATGGCGCAGACCCGGTCCGGCTCGTTGCCGGCCTGCTTCAACACGACGCGCACCTCGCTGATCGAGAACGACTACCTGTGGCCTGCCCGACCCATGTTCGAGGAGCGCTTCGCCATCTACGCGCGCGCCGACGACCCCGTGAACGGCGGCATGCAGGTGCGTGACCTGGAGGGGCAGCCCGTGGCGGTGACCCGAGGCTACGAGTACGGCAGCGAGTTTGACGGCAACCCGCGCATCGAGCGCGTGGTGACCGGACACGACGAGAAGAACTTCCGGCTGCTGCTGCGCGGGCGTGCGCGCTTCACACTGGCACCGGAGATCAACACCCGCCTGCTGTTCAAGCGCCACCCGGATCTGGCGGGACGCTTCAAGGTGGTGGGCCAGTTGCCCGTCTTCGGGCTCTACACCGCGTTCTCGCGCCACCACCCCGACGCGAAGGCGCTGCTGCAGGCCTTCGACCAGGGCATGAAGCTCATCACCGCCAGCGGCCAGGCCGGACGCATCCAGGAACGCTGGCGGCAGCGGCCCGAACCGCGCTGACCCGACTCAGACCTTGAGCAAGGCCTTCACCCTCAGCAGCCAATCCCGCCGGTCGGCAATGCCCACCTGCCCGCCATTGATGCGCTGGGTGACCTGCGTGATCTGGTCCTGGTCGGCCAGCGGGTTGCAGCCCTTGGCCTCCCACTCCGCCGCGGCGATGGGCAGGGCCCAGGCGGCGCTGAAGACCAGGTCGGGCTCGGCCTCGAAATCGGGCGCCTGAGGCGAGAAGCTGCGCACGATGCGCGTGGCCTCGCGGTAGCTTTCGCGGCCGGTCAGCTGCATCAGCCCGCGGCCGCGGTAGCGGAAGCCGTCGCCGGGCCGGGTGTTGCCCATGCGGCCGCCGTAGACCTCGTTGGCCAGCTTCTCCGGGTTGTTGGCGAATGCGACCGGGTCCAGCGGCCCCAGCGGCTTGAAGCGCTTGGGCCAGACCACGGGCAGCCGCGCGGCGCTGTAGTTCATGTTCTCCACCTGCAGCGTCAGCGCGCCGCTCTCGTGCAGGATCTGGGCGAGGAAATGCGCCAGCCGCAGCTTGTTCTGCGTGATGCCGTGGCGGTCCAGCACCGGCTGGGCGTTGGCCGCAGCCTCGCGGTAACTGGAGCGGGCGTTGGGGGCGAGCTGCTGCAGCAGCGGCAGCGACAGGGCGATGGGCATGGCGGGCCTCCGGCGGTGGGCGTCGAGCCTAGTCAGCGCCGCGCCCGGCCGCCTCCTGGCGATTGAGGATGCGGCCAGGCCCGCTTTGGCAGAATGCGGCCCTCGCGTAACACCCAGGGCGTCCGGACGGCGCCCTTTGTCTTTGTGGACCCCATCGTTTCCCAGATCGCTGCCGAGCTGAAGGTTCGGCCCGCCCAGGTTCAAGCCGCCGTCGACCTGCTGGACGGCGGGGCCACGGTGCCCTTCATCGCCCGCTACCGCAAGGAGGCCACCGACGGCCTCGACGACACCCAGCTGCGCGAGCTGGACGCCCGCCTGGCCTATCTGCGCGAGCTGGCCGAGCGGCGTGAGGCGGTGCTCAAGAGCATTGCCGAGCAGGGCAAGCTCACGCCGGAGCTGGAGGCCGCCGTGCGCGCCGCTCCCACCAAGCAGGAGCTGGAAGACCTCTACCTGCCCTACCGCCCCAAGCGCCGCACCAAGGGCATGATCGCCCGCGAGGCCGGCCTGGAGCCGCTGGCCGACCAACTGTTCGCCGACCCCACGCTCGTGCCGATGGACGAGGCCGCCAAGTTCGTCAACGCCGAGGCCGGCTTTGCCGATGCCTTCGCCGTGCTGGACGGCGTGCGCGACCTGCTGTCCGAGCGCTGGGCCGAGGACGCGGTGCTGGTGGGCAAGCTGCGCGAGTGGCTGTGGGCCGAGGGCCTGTTCCAGTCCAAGCTGATGGACGGCAAGAACGGCGAGCTGCCCGACCACGCCAAGTTCCGCGACTACTTCGACTACGCCGAGCCCATCCGCACCGTGCCCTCGCACCGCGCGCTGGCCGTGTTCCGCGGCCGCACGCTGGAGCTGCTGGACGCCAAGCTGGTGCTCGACGAAGAACCCGTGGCCGGCAAGCCCGGCCTGGCCGAAGGCCGCATCGCCAGCCACCTCGGCTGGCGCCATGCCAACCGGCCGGCCGACGACCTGATCCGCAAGACCATCGCCTGGACCTGGAAGGTCAAGCTGTCGTTGAGCCTGGAGCGCGACCTGTTCGCGCGCCTGCGTGAAGCCGCCGAGGCCACGGCCATCAAGGTCTTCGCCGAGAACCTGCGCGACCTACTGCTGGCCGCACCGGCCGGCAAGCGCGTGGTCATGGGGCTGGACCCGGGCATCCGCACCGGCGTCAAGGTGGCCGTCGTCAGCGACACCGGCCGCGTGCTGGACACCGCCACCGTCTACCCGCACGAGCCCAGGCGCGACTGGGACGGCGCGCTGCACACCCTGGCCAAGCTGTGCGCGACGCATGGCGTCAACCTCATCGCCATCGGCAACGGCACGGCCAGCCGCGAGACCGACAAGCTGGCCGGTGAGCTCATCAAGAAGCTGCAATCGCTGGACGCGTCCGTGAAGATCGACCGCGTGGTCGTCAGCGAGGCCGGCGCCTCGGTCTATTCAGCCAGCGAGATCGCCTCCAAGGAGCTGCCCGACCTGGACGTGAGCCTGCGCGGCGCGGTGTCCATCGCCCGCCGCCTGCAGGACCCGCTCGCCGAACTCGTCAAGATCGACCCCAAGAGCATCGGCGTGGGCCAGTACCAGCACGACGTCAACCAGAGCGAGATGGCCCGCGCGCTGGACGCCGTCGTCGAGGACTGCGTGAACAAGGTGGGCGTGGACCTGAACACCGCCTCCAGCGCGTTGCTGGCTCGCGTGTCGGGCCTGTCGGCCTCGGTGGCCGCCAGCATCGTGCGCTGGCGCGATGCGAATGGCGCCTTCCGCAACCGCCAGCAGCTGCTGGACGTGACGGGCCTGGGGCCCAAGACCTTCGAGCAGGCGGCGGGCTTTCTGCGCATCCGCGGCGGCGACAACCCGCTGGACATGAGCGGCGTCCACCCCGAGACCTATCCGCTGGTCGAGAAGGCCTTGGAACTACTGAAGCGACCGGCCGAGGAAGTCATCGGCCGCAGCGAGGTGCTGCGCACGCTCAAGCCCGAGCTGCTGGCCGACGAGAAATTCGGTCTCATCACCGTCAAGGACGTGCTGGCCGAGCTGGAGAAGCCCGGCCGCGACCCGCGCCCGGACTTCAAGGTCGCGCGCTTCAACGAGGGCGTGGAGGACGTCAAGGACCTGCAGCCCGGCATGGTGCTGGAGGGCACGGTGAGCAACGTCGCGCAGTTCGGCGCCTTCGTGGACCTGGGCGTGCACCAGGACGGGCTGATTCACGTCAGCCAGCTGTCCAACAAGTTCGTCAGCGACGCGCGCGAAGTGGTCAAGACGGGCGACATCGTCAAGGTCAAGGTGCTGGAGGTCGACCTGGCCCGCCAGCGCATCTCGCTGACCATGAAGCTGGACGCCCAGGCACCGCGTGGCTCCAAGCCCGACAATGCCTTCCGCCCCGCAGGCAGCCACGAGCGCCAGACCGGGCGCGATGCCGTCCCGGCCGGCGGCAGCGCGATGGCCGCGGCCTTCGCCAAGCTCAAGCGCTGACGGCTGACCTTCGTCACGCCAGCCTTCTCGCCGCCACCATCGCGCCCGCCCCACCGGGCGTCGATTGAGCCCCCGGATCTTGCAGCCGGTCGCAACGGCGGGGTCGGCCAGACGCGGCGCCGCTATGGTGCGCGCCGCACAGAACCCTCGGAGCTTCTCTTGAAAACCCCTGCCCTCGCCTCGCTGCTTCTGCTCTGCCCCGCCCTGGTGCTGGCCCAGCAGGAGGTTGACCGCGCTTCCACGAGCACGCCCACGCCGGGCAACCAGCAGCTGGAACGCGTGTCCGTCACGCGCCAGCAGACCGACACCGACCTGCGCCGCCGCGAGCCGGTGGCCAAGCAGCTCTACGGCCGCGAGGAGCTGGACAAATACGGCGACACGCAGCTGTCCGACGTGCTCAAGCGCCTGCCCGGCATCAATGTCTCGGGCGGCCAGCTGCGCATGCGCGGCCTGGGCGGGGCCTACACGCAGATCCTCGTCAACGGCGAGCCGGCGCCCCCGGGCTTCAGCCTGGACAACCTCAACCCCGCCCAGGTCGAACGACTGGAGGTCAGCAAGGCCCCCACCGCCGACCAGAGCGCGCAGGCCATCGCCGGCACGCTGAACATCATCCTGAAGGACGCGCCGCGCGTCGTGCAGAAGGACATGCGCATCGGCCTGGCCTATGCCAACGAGAAGCCCGTCATCAACGCCGGCTTCACCTACGGCGACCGCGTGGTGGGCGGCGTGGGCTTCGTGCTGCCCATCTCGGTGTTCCAGTGGGATGTGCGCAACGAGACCGACAGCGAGCGCGTGCGCGACCGCGGGCTGACGGGCCTGCGCACCAGCGGGCAAGACCGCTCCCATGGCCGCGGCTTCAACATCTCGCCGCGGCTGAACTGGAAGCTGGGCGACGACGAGTCGCTGACGCTGCAGGGCTTCTTCGTGCAGAACCGCTTCCGCAACGAGGGCGAGAGCCGCACCGACGTGCTGTTCTCGGGCGCCGGCAGCGTGCTGCCGCCCAGCGTGCTGGACAGCACCCGCAACCGCGGCAGCTTCTCGGCCCAGCGCCTGAATCTGCAATACAACAACCGCTTCGACGAGGACCGCCGCATCGAGCTGCGCGCGGGCGTGGGCAGCGGCGGCGCCGACTTCAATTTCGGCTTCATGGGCCGCAATGCCGACGGCACGCCGGCCATCGAACGCGTGACGACCGGCGACAACCGCAACGGCAATGCGACGCTGTCGGCCAAGTACAGCCAGTACGCGGGCGAAGCCCACACGGTGACGACCGGCGCCGAGCTGGAGCGCCGCACCCGCGACGAGAGCCGCCGCACCCAGCAGATCGACTACCGCAAGCCCAACCCCCAGCCCGAAGACCTGCTGACCGGTGTCGAGGGCCAGCCCTTCGACGCGACCATCACGCGCTCGGCCGTCTACCTGCAGGACGAATGGGAGCTCAGCAAGCAGTGGTCGGCCTATGCCGGCCTGCGCCACGAGCAGATCAAGACCGCCAGCGAGGGTGCCGGCAGCCAGTTCACCAGCACCAGCAAGGTCACCACGCCGCTGCTGCACCTGAACTACAAGCCCGACCCCAAGGGCCGAGACCTGGTGCGCGCCAGCCTGACGCGCAGCTACAAGGCCGCCGACGTGCAGCAGCTCATCGCCCGCCCGACGGTCAACACCGACTACGACGTGCGCGGCGCCAACGCCCGCGTCAACACCGAGCTGGCGCCCGACCGCATCGGCAACCCGCAGCTCAAGCCCGAGCTGGCCACCGGCCTGGACATCGCCTACGAGAAGTACCTGCCCGCCGGCGGCCTGGTGTCGGTGGGCGTGTTCCACCGCCGCATCACCAACCTCATCCGCACCGACCGGCCGCGGCTGATGACGGTGGACTACGCGGACACGCAGCGCTGGGTCATCACCCAGGTCAACCTCAGCAAGGCCACCACGCAAGGCCTGGAGCTGGAGGTCAAGGGCCGAGCCGGCGAGCTCTTCCCCAGCCTGTTCGAGCCCAGCACCAACCTCAACCTGCGCGCCTCGCTGAACCTCTACCGCTCGCGCGTGGCCGACATCCCGGGCCCCGACAACCGGCTGGAGGGTCAGCAGCCCTGGCAGTTCAATTTCGGCGCCGACTACCGGCTCAAGAGCCTGCCCATCAACATGGGCTTCAGCGCGCAGATCGCGCCCGAGTTCGACGTGCGCCAGAGCGTGCTGCAGAGCCAGACCTCGCTGGCCTCGCGCTCGGTGGACGCCTTCGCCGCCATGCAGCTCAGCAAGCAGGACAGCGTGCGCGTCAGCGTCAACGGCCTGTTCCAGCCCAAGCAGGGCACGCGCGTGGTCATCGTCGACACGCCCGACTTCAATCTCAACCGCCGCGACCCGGTGGCTTGGTGGTCGGTGAACTGGGAGCACAAGTTCTGAGCACGCCCGCGCTGCAGCTCTACGCCGGCCCGGCCGCCCGCGCGCGGCTGGCCGAGCGTGGCCTGCGCGCCGACGACGTGGGCCTGATCCCCGCCGCCGCGGGCGGGCCCAAGGGGCTGATCCTCAACGGCCTGGACCGCTTCGTCTTCGGCGACTGGCTGGCGGGCAGCCGCCACACCGTGCACCTGGTCGGCGCCAGCATCGGCGCCTGGCGCATGGCCACCGCAGCCCTGGCACATCGCAACGTGGACGATGCGTTCCACGTGATGGCCGAGGCCTATGTGACGCAGCAGTACGACGTGCTGCCCGGCGAGAAGCGGCCGCGGCCCGAGGGCGTGAGCCGGCGCTTCGGCGAGATCCTGGCCGGGATCTTCGAGGGCCGCGAGGCCGAGGTGCTGGCCCACCCGCGCTACCGACTGCACATCGTCACCTCGCGCGGCCAGCCCAAGGGCCTGCGTTTGCTGGCCCGCGAGGGCAAGCTGCGCACGCCGCTGGGCTATCTGGGCGCCTTCGCGGCCAACGCCGTGTCGCGCCCGCTGCTGGGCCGCTTCCTGGAGCGTGTGGTCTTCTCCGACGCGCGCGATCGCCTGCCGCTGCGCCTGAACGACTTCACGACCCGCGAGGTCCACCTGTCGCGCGCCAACCTGCGCGGCGCGCTGCTGGCCAGTTGCTCCATCCCGTTCTGGCTGCAGGCGCAGGCCGACCTGCCCGGCGCGCCGCGCGGCGCCTACTGGGACGGCGGCATCACCGACTACCACCTGCACCTGGACTACCGCGCACTGCAGGCCACGGCCGCGCCGTTGGTGCTGTACCCGCATTTCCAGCGCCAGGTCGTGCCCGGCTGGCTGGACAAGGCGCTGAAGCACCGCCACAGGAGTACCGCCTTCCTGGACAACGTGGTGCTGCTGTGCCCCTCGCCCGCATGGATCGCGACGCTGCCCGGCGGCAAGCTGCCCGACCGCAACGACTTCATTCAGCTGGACGCCGACGAGCGCCGCCGCCGCTGGCGCGCAGCCGTGGCCGAAAGCCAGCGCCTGGCCGACGAGTTCGCCGCGTTGACCGCGCGCGACACCGTCCAGGCGCTGGCCCTTTAGAATTCTGGTTTCCTCCACTCACAAGAGCGAGAAAGGCACCCTGGTTATGACACCGCGAACTACGACCACCACCTTCACCGGTACCTAGTCGGCCGCGGCTCGTCACGCCAGTCCTTTCGGACTTCATCAATCAAGCGCGGCAAGTGGCCGCGCTTTTTTGTTTCTCGCTCCCGGAGCACCCCATGATCTCGATTCAACTCCCCGACGGCTCCCGCCGTGAGTACCCCGCGCCGCTGACGGTCGGCGACGTGGCCGCCAGCATCGGCGCCGGCCTGGCCAAGGCCGCTTTGGGCGGCAAGGTGGACGGCAAGCTCGTCGACCTGAGCCACGTCATCGACAAGGATGTCAGCCTCGCCATCGTCACCGACAAGGACGCCGACGGCCTGGACATGATCCGCCACTCCACGGCTCACCTGCTGGCCTACGCCGTCAAGGAGCTCTACCCCGACGCCCAGGTCACCATCGGCCCGGTCATCGACAACGGCTTCTATTACGACTTCTCCTACAAGCGGCCCTTCACGCCCGAGGACCTGGCGGCCATCGAATCCAAGATGGTCGAGCTGGCCAAGAAGGACGAGAAGGTGGTGCGCCGCGTGCTGCCGCGCGACGAGGCCGTGGCCCACTTCAAGGCACTGGGTGAGCACTACAAGGCCGAGATCATCGGCAGCATCCCGGCCGGCGAGGACGTGTCGCTGTACGCCGAGGGCAAGTTCGAAGACCTCTGCCGCGGCCCTCACGTGCCCAGCACGGGCAAGCTCAAGCACTTCAAGCTGATGAAGGTGGCCGGCGCCTACTGGCGCGGCGACCACCGCAACGAGATGCTGCAACGCGTCTACGGCACGGCCTGGGCCACGAAGGACGACCTGCAGAAGTACCTGACGCTGCTGGAGGAAGCCGAGAAGCGCGACCACCGCAAGCTCGGCAAGGAGCTGGACCTGTTCCACATCGACGAGCACGCGCCGGGCGTCGTGTTCTGGCACCCCAAGGGCTGGACGGTGTGGCAGGAGGTGGAGCAGTACATGCGCCGCGTCTACCGCGACAACGGCTACCTGGAGGTCAAGGGCCCGCAGATCCTGGACCAAGGCCTGTGGGAGAAGACCGGCCACTGGGACAAGTACCGCGAGAACATGTTCGTGACCGAATCGGAGAAGCGCGACTACGCGCTCAAGCCGATGAACTGTCCGGGCCACATCCTGATCTTCAAGCAGGGCGTGAAGAGCTACCGCGACCTGCCGCTGCGCTACGGCGAGTTCGGCCAGTGCCACCGCAACGAGCCCTCGGGCGGCCTGCACGGCATCATGCGCGTACGCGGCTTCACGCAGGACGACGGCCACATCTTCTGCACCGAAGACCAGATCCAGTCCGAGGTCACGGCCTTCACGACGCTGCTGCAGAAGGTCTACAAGGACTTCGGCTTCACGGACATCATCTACAAGCTGTCCACGCGGCCCGAGAAGCGCATCGGCACCGAAGAGAGCTGGGACAAGGCCGAGGCCGCGCTGGCCGCGGGCCTGAAGGCCTCGGGCTGCGAGTTCACCTATCTGCCGGGCGAAGGCGCCTTCTACGGCCCCAAGATCGAGTACACGCTGAAGGACGCGCTCGGCCGCGAGTGGCAGTGCGGCACCATCCAGGTCGATCCCAACCTGCCGGAGCGACTGGACGCCGACTTCGTCGACGAGAACGGCGAGCACAAG